>NZ_JARUBH010000010.1 GCF_029626105.1 Solwaraspora sp. WMMD792 | reverse complement strand
GCAGAGCAGGCGATCGCGCTGTTCGGCGCGCCGTTGGAGGACCTCAACAAGTCGGACATCCCGCAGTTTCTGCAGTCGATGGCGTCGGTGGGTGACGGCCTGGAGACCGTGGCCGGGGCGAGCGACTCGGCCGGTGCCGCGCTGGAGGGCTCGGCCAGCCAGCGACTCGACAACTTCCGCCGGAAGGCCGAACTGGCCCTGGTCACCACGCTGGCCGATGCCGTGCCGTACATCGAAGCCACCTTCGGCTGGCTGCAGAAAAACTCGGACTGGGTGGTGCCGTTGGCGACCGGCCTCGGCATTCTCGCTACGGCGATCGCGCTCGTTGTTATCGCGGTCAAGATTTGGACGGCGGTGCAGACCGCGTGGGGCATCGTGATGGCGACGACCCTCGGCCCCGTCCTGCTGATCATCGCCGGTGTCGCTCTGTTGGTCGCAGTGATCGTGTGGATCGCGACGCAGACGACGTGGTTCCAGGACCTGTGGTCGGTCATCTGGACGGCGATCGTGGCGGTCGTGAAGTGGGCGGTCGACTGGATCGTCACGGGCTGGACGTGGCTGTTCGATACCGTGATCACCCTCGCCAAGCTGTGGTGGACGGTCTTCTCCACCGTTTGGATCACGATCGGGAAGTTCTTTATCGCCTTGTTTAAGACGTGGTGGGGCATCTTCTCCGGCTTTTGGAAGGGTGTCGGCCGGATCGCGGTCGCGATGTGGAACGAGATCCAGTCGAGGATCGACCGGTTCGTTGCATTCTTCAAAGGACTCCCCGGCAAATTGTCGCGCGGCGCGCGGGGCATGTTCGACGGGCTGAAGACGGCGTTCCGCACTGCCCTGAACTGGCTGATCGCCCGGTGGAACAACTTCTCGCTGACGTTGGGTGGTGGGTCGGTCCTCGGCCTGGACATCCCGTCGGTGACCCTGTCGACGCCGAACATCCCGTACCTGGCCGATGGTGGGATCGTGCCGGCGACGCCGGGTGGCCGGCTGGCGGTGATCGGTGAGGGCCGGTACGACGAGGCGGTGGTGCCGTTGCCGCGCGGTGCCCGCGACCTGGACGGTGGCGGCGGGGACACGACGGTCCTGTTCGAGGGCGACGGCAGCCGACTGATGGCCCTGTTGTTGGAGATCATCCGGGAGCTGGTGCGGGTCAAGGGTCGCGGGAACGTGCAGTTGGCGTTCGGGCAGCGGGGTGCCCGGTGAGCACCCGTTTCACGCCGGTCACTGAGCTGTTCTACGCCGGCGAGTGGCATGACATCTCGGCGGATGTGTTCAACAAGCGGAAGGTGCGGATCACCCGGGGCACGCAGAACGAGGGCGGCGAGCCGGATGCGGCGACCTGCACTTTGATGATCAACAACGGTGCGTCGCGGGTCGCGGCGGGCGTGGTGGGCCGCTATTCGCGGCGCAATCCGCGCTCGGATCTGTTCGGGGTGATCGGTCGGCGGGTGCCGATCCGGGTCACCGTGCCGCAGCTGACCACCGCGCCGGTGCGGTTCGTCGGCGATGTGCTGGAGTGGCCGGCGCAGTGGGATCTGACCGCGTCGGTGCGGTGGGTGGAGGTCACCGCGTACGGGCTGCGGCACACGGTGTCGGCCGCGCCGCTGCAGTCCGCGTTGCGGCGTGCGATCCCGGCGACCGGGCCGGCCGGCTACTGGCCGTTGGAGGATCCGGCGGGGGCGCCGCTGGCCCGGTCACCGATCCCCGGGTGCCCGCCGGCGCGGCCGTTCGGCTACTCCCGGTTCGAGGCGCCGAACACTGGTGAGCCGATCCCTCCGGCCGGGCTGCCGGAGTTCGGCACCGGTGATGTCGGGCCGGGGTCCGCGCCGGTGGTGGATCTGTCCCGGGGCGGCACCCTGCGGGGCCTGGTGCCTCAGCCGGCGGGCGGGTCCGGGTGGCGTGTCGAGTGGGTGATGACCCAGCCCCGGGACCAGGCCGACTCCCGGACGCCGATCTGGTGGGAGACGACCGACGCGTTCACGGATCATCCGTCCGAGGAGACGATGCGCTACGAGGCCAACGTCGCTCCTGAGGGTCTCACCGTCTTCTATGGTCGGGCGTTGACCAGCTTCGGGTCGGGCTGGGCCGCGTTCACGATCGCCGACGGGCTGCCGCACCACTACCGGGTCGACGGTGACCAGGACGGCGGCAACATCCGGATCCGAGTCTGGGTGGACGGCCTGCTGGCCGCGACCGTCGCCAGCTTCAGCGACACGCTTGCCGGCACGGTAGGGCAGGTCACGGAGTGGGTGCTCAACCCGCGTGAGCGGGAGAACGGCGACGACCTGATGCCGTCGCTGGGGCACGTCGCGATCTGGTCACCGGTCCCGGGCACCTCGGACACCGTGTCAGCTGCCACCGGCCACGCCGGCGAGACCGCCGGGGACCGGTTCGAGCGGCTCTGCGCCGAGGAGTCGGTGCCCGGCTCCTCGCTGATCGGTGACGCCGCGTCGTCGGCGCCGATGGGTCCGCAGCGGCGGTTGTCGGTGCTGGAGTTGCTGCAGGAGTGCGCGGACGCGGACGACGCGATCCTCACCGAGGCGCGCGGCACCCGGGCGCTGGTGATGCGGCTGCGGTCCACCCTGTACAACCAGACGCCGTTGGTGCTGGCGCACGGGTCCGGTCGGCTGGCGTCCCCGTTGACGCCGGTCGACGACGACAAGCTGATCGTCAACGACGTCACCCTGCGGAGCACGGCCGGCGCCGAGACACGCATCGTCCAGGAGACAGGTGCGCTGAACGTGCAGGATCCGACGGACGATCCGGACGGGGTCGGCCGGATGCCGGTCGAGCTGGACCGCAACGTCGCCGACGCGGCCGAGCTGGAGTCGGCGGCGTGGTGGATGCTGTCGGCCGGCACGATCGACGAGACCCGGTTCCCGCAGATCCCGGTGGATCTGACGTCGCTGGCGTGGGACGACACCGCCCGCGACGCGGCCGCCGCCGTCGACGTCGGTGACCTGGTCCAGCTGCAGGGCCTGGACGCGTTCGGGCTGCCGCCGGACCCGGTCGAGCAGATCGTCGAGGGCTACGCGGAGGAGTTCGACCTGTCGTCGCTGCGGATCACGTGGTCGACGAGCCCCGCCGCGCTGTACCGGGTCGGTGTGCTGGCGTCAACGACCCGCACGGGCACCCGCGGATCGGTGACCACCGCCGACGTCGACGCCGGGGTCGACACGGCGCTGCCGGTGGCGAGAGCCGCCGGGAACCGATCGCTGTGGACCGTCCGGCCGCCGGACTACCCGATGGAGGTGCTGGTGTCCGGGGTGCGGTTGACCGCCACCAGCTGCGCCCAGGCCGGTCCCGTCAACCCCAACGGAACGTTCGAGGTTGACGCGTCGGGCTGGTCCGGCACCGGCGGCACCGTCGGCCGGTCGACCGCGCAGGCGCACACCGGGTCGGCGTCGCTGCTGCTGACTCCCGACGGGGTCAGCGCCGAGGCGATCGCCGCCACCGATGTCATCCCGGTGCACGCCCTGGACGGCGCGTACGCGTGGACCTGGTCGGCGTGGGTGCGGTGCGCGTCGACGCGTGTCATCGACATGCAGATCCTGTGGTATGACGACGGCGGCGGTCTGCTGGGCACCACCACGGTGACGGCCGGCGTCATCGCCGACACGTGGACCCAGCTCACCGCGACCTCGTCCCCGCCGGCGTCGGCGGCGCGGGTCTCCGGTCGGGTCCGGTTGACCGGCACCCCGACGTCGGGGGTGCTGACCTACATCGACGACGCCGAACTGTTCGAGCCGGGCCGGCAGACGTTCACCATCGCGGCCACCCCGGTCAACGGCGTGGTCAAGACCATCCTGGCCGGATCACCGGTCCGGCCCGTAGCGCCGTGGAGGCTCGCCCGATGACCATCGCCGACGGCCAGATCGTCACCGGCGACGACCTGGCGACCCTGGTCGACCCGCCGGCCGCCGTCCTGCGGATGTCGTCCGCGCAGGAGATCCTGGCGTCCACTGATACGAGCGTCGAATGGGACGTGGCGGAGCTGGACACGCACGGCGGCTGGGACTCCGGCGAGCCGACCCGATACACGTGCCAGGTCGACGGCTGGTACGAGGTCTCCGGCCACATCATGTGGGAGCCGTACGTCGCCGACCGACGCCTGGCCTGGCTGTGGCTCAACGGCGTGTCGGTCCTCGGCTCGCGGGAAGTCATCTGGCCGGCGACGTCGGACACGGCACTGTCGGTGGCGCACGCGCCGCTGCTGCGCATGGAGACCGGCGACTACGTGGAGGTCCGTGTCCGGCAGGCCACGGCCACCCCGCTCGACGTGCAATCCGGCACCAACCAGGCGGCATCGGCGCTGTATGTCCACTACCGCCGGCCACTGTAGAGAGGAATGACATGGCTCTGCTCATCGTGCTCGCCGCCGCCGCGCTGGTCGGCCTGGTCGGCGGGCTGCTCGCCTACGCAGCAGGCTGGGACGACGACTTCCCGGAGGTGTCCTGAATTGGCCAGATGGACAGACCTCGCCACCTGGCGTGGCCCTACCGTGAACAGCGGCAACGGCACCGGCAAACCCGACGAGCCGGCGGACCGCCTGGACGCGCATCACGGCGTCGTGGTGCACATCGCCGCCGGATACTTCGACGGCACCATCACCTGGCAGCGCAACCCGGCGTCGCGGGTGTCGTCGCACTTCATCGTGGCCAAGGACGGCCGGATCGCACAGATGGTCGACACCGACATCCGGGCATGGACCCAGCGGGCCGGCAACCGCACCTGGCTCAGCATCGAGAACGAAGGCTTCCTGCCGGACCCGCTGACCCCGCCGCAACTGGAGTCGAACGCCCAGCTGTTGGCCCGTGCCCACACCGAGCACGGTGTGCGGCTGCAGATCGCGTCGTCCCCTGACGGCCGCGGTCTCGGCCACCACAGCATGGGCGCCGAGAACGGATACGACTGGGGACACAGCCAATGCCCGGGGCCGGCGATCGTTGCCCAGAAGCCGGCGATCGTGGCCAGGGCGAAGCAAATCGTCGAAGGAGATGACGTGATCAGTGAGGAAGACCTCCGCAGGATCGCTATCGCGGTCAACGGCTGGATTTACCCCAAGGATGGGCCGGCGCTGCACACGGCGGCCCGTGGTGCCGCCGCTGATGCCGCGAGAGCGGTTCGTGACGTCGCAACCCTGCGGGTGGAGGTGCGGGAGGCGCTCGGCCGGGACTGGGTCGACGAGGACGCCATCATCGCCGGGGTGCTGACCGGGCTCGCCGCCCGGCCACCGGAGGAAGCGGCGACCGCCCTGGTCGCGGTCCTCGGCGAGGAGCGCGCCGCCGCGCTCGGCCGGGCGCTGCTCGCCACCAACTGATGGACCCAGGCCTACTCACCGCGCTGGTCGGCGCCGGCGCGGCGGTGCTCGGCGCCGCGGTCGGCGGGCCGGCCGCCGGCGCAATGGTCGGCCGCCGGCTCCGCCAGGCCCAGGCCCAGCACGCCGCCGCCCAGGCGAAGCACCTGCAGGCCGAGACGACCCGGATCAGCCAGGACGTCTACCAGCAGCTGACAAGTGACCTGCGAGACGCGCTGGACCGGGCCCGGAGCCAGATCACCGACCTGCGTGAGGCGTTGCGGCTCACCAGTGCTGAAGAGGAGAGGCTTCGCCAGCGGGTGACCGACCTGGAGTCACGGCTGGCGCAACTGGCGACCGCTGAGGCGGGCCTGGCCGACGAGCTACGCCGGACCCAAGGCGACCGGGACCGGCTTCGTGAGGTCCTGGCCGCCCGCGACGCCACGATCCTGCAGCTGCGCGGCCAGGTCGAGGACCTGACCGCACAGTTGCACCTTGCCCGCCCATCGCCGGCATAGAGCCGGTGAAAGATAGGAGACCCTCGTGCCACAGACCCCGACCGATCCAGCCGATCCGCTGCAGGCGGCGGCCGGCACCCGCGCCGGCATCGAGGCCGCGCTGACCGGCCGACACCGGTCGACCGTCCAGATCGCCCGGCACCTTGCCTGGTCGCACCTGCCGCCACCGCTGGCCGCCGTATCTGCCCGCATCGGCAGCGCGGTGCTCGACCTCGTCGCGGACCTCCCGGACGGTCCGGAGCTGACCACCGCGATTCGCCGGGCGGTCGAGGCGAAGGACTGCCTTGTCCGCGCGGCCGTCGACGCGACCGACGAGGAGCGATGACCATGGCCAGTCCTGTCACCACCCAGTCCCGCCACCCGTGGCGGGCCACCCTCCGGACGGCCGTCGCCGCGGCGATCGCCGCGCTGCCGCTGATCCCGCTCGCCGCGACCGAGGCCGGAATCGACACCGTGCCGGCCGTCGCCGGCGTCGTCGCGGTCACCGGCGCCATCACCCGAGTCATGGCCATCCCCGGCGTCGACGCCTGGATGCGGCGGTACGCGCCGTGGCTGGCGTCCGCACCCCGACACGAGGTCCCGCCTGGACGCTGACCTCCGTACACAGCAGCGGCCCCGCACCGAGTCCGGTGCGGGGCCGCTCCGCCATGTCTCAGAAGTCTGGACAGATGTACTGCCGCACCACAGCCAGGATCTGGGTGGCGGTCTCCTCCCCGAACCCGTCCGGATACCCCGGCGCCGAAAATCGCAAGTTCGTGAGCTGGACGAGCTTTGCCTCGTCTGCCTCGCCGTTGCCGATTGACTGGCACTGGCTCCGGCCACGGTCGATGATCGTCTTCTCGTCCTTGTCTCCGACGATGTCCGGGTTGATGTCCTTCAGCGCGCTGATGTAGGCAGCCCAATCTTCAGGCGATGGGGTAGGCGGGATCCCGGCGGCCGCAGCGGCGGAGGCAAGGCTGTCGTCCGCCGGTGCCGACGTCGGGGCCGGCGTGGCCGCGTCCTCGTCAGAGCCGGCACCGCAGCCCAGAGCGGTGACGGCGGCCGCCACGATCGCGGCCACCAACATTCTGTTACGCACGTCGTCTCCTCGGTTCTCGTGGGGCCCCGCCGTCGCCGGCCGGGGCGGGGCCGTCGGGGTACGGGCGGGCGCGATCACGGTGCCAGCGGCGGCCGCAGCACGCCATCGGACCGTCGGGCAGGCGACACCCACCGTTACGGGGATGAGACTCGGGTGCACCGCCGCATGCTCGTGGCTAGGCCCACTCCACCACGACACGCCAGCGCGCCGGCCACCACGGCTCACCGGTCTGGGCGCGCAGCCACACCCCCGGCGCGGCGGCGGTCACGTCCAGGCAGAGCAGCTGCCCGCTCCGACCGTAGACCCGGACGACGATCACGGCCGTGACGGCACGGTGCACCGCCATGGCCTTGAGAGCAGGGTGGTCCGGCGTGGCCACCGCCACGACAGCAGCGGATGGTCGGCCACGCCGGCATCGTCCAGCTCATCCCGTCGGTCCGCGCGCCACTGCACCGCGCGGATCAGGTCGGGGCACCCCTCGGGCTCGCACTCCGGGCATCGTGGCCAGACCGGTGGTGGCGGGCCGTGGTGGATGGCCAGTATTCGCGCCGCCGTGGCGTCGTCCATCGGCCCGGTCATATGGATCGCCGCACCAGGCGGTACTTGGCGATGGCCCGGCGGGTACGGGCCCACACCAGCTGCGGGCAGTCCTCGGTGCCGGGGCAGTCGGTGTGACAGCGGTGGCCGGCGGCGTGTGCGTGCACGGCGCCGGCCGCCGCGTCGTCGATGTCCTGATCGGTGATCGGCCCGTCGTCCATCGCGGTCACCGCGTTGGACTCCCGTCGATCCAGGTCCACGCCACGAACCGCTCGTGCAGCTCGGCAGGGTCGGTGATACCCGCCTCGCGAGCCGCGACGGTCAGCATCTCGCCGATGTCGACCGACAGCGCGAGCGGTTCGCTGGCGTACGCCTCCGCCAGCTGGACGCGGGCCGGCGAACACGGCCAGGGCGTACCGTCCGGGCACACGACGCAGTCCCACGTCGGCCGGTGCGGGGTGTGTGCCGGCTCGACGGCCGGGGCGGCCGGTCTGGACGTGCCGGTCACGGCAGGATGGTGCGGCCGCCGTTGCCGCCGCGCTGGTCGGCACGGTCGGTGCGGGTCGCAGGCCGGGTGTCGGTCGGCCGGGCGGGCTGGTCGACCCACCGGCGGCGGCCGGGCACCGGACGGACGACGTCGACCACGCCTGCGTCGCGGAGGAACCACTTCCCGATCATCTTCGCGCTCCTCGAGTCAGCGGGGCGGCGGCCCGGCGAGCACGGGGGAACCCGGCCGGACCGCCGCCGATCCGGGGTGGCCCGGCCCCGCGGATCCGCGCGCTGGATGCCGATCAGGACCGGGCCGGCTGGGCGGCTGAGCGGCCCGCCCATCTTTGCGTACGCAAAGCGTTGGACTGAGTGTGACCGCAGTAACGACGCGACGTCAAGGCTTTGCGTACGCCTAAACTGGGCCACATGGCGGGCTATCGGGAGATCGCAGCGGACCTCCGCGAGGCGATCGCGGCGGGCGAGTACGCGCCCGGCGCCCAGATCCCGACCGAGCACGCCCTGGCAGAGCGGTACGGCGTGTCACGGGAGACGGTGCGTCGGGCACTGGCCGAACTGCGCGCCGCCGGCGTACTCGAGTCGGCCCGGGCCGCAGGAACGCGAGTCGCGGCGCCACCGGTGCGGCTGGCGCTGGCGCGGTACGCAGCCGTCGCCGACCCCGCCCGCACTCGGGCGAACCTCGGCCCGTGGGAGACCGCCTGCGCCGACCAGGGCATCGACGGGTCGGTGGAAGTCGTATCGGTCGAGGAGGCCATACCTGCACCACCCGGCGTAGCCGCGCGGCTGGCTCTGCCTGCCGGCGCCTCAATGGTGCTGCGCCGCCGTCGCCACTTGATGGACGGCCGTGTCGTCCAGCTGCATGAGTCGTGGATGCCGCGTGACCTGGTGGCGGGCACGGCGCTCGCCGGGCAGGGCAAGGTGGTCGGCGGCGTGTACGCCGCGTTGGCCGCTGCCGGCATGCGGCCGGCGACCGCGAGCGAGGAGCTGTCGGCGCGGCCTGCTGCGTTGGCCGAGCAATCGGACCTGGGCTTGGCGGCGGTGGGCTGGGTGCTTGAGCTGTGGCGCACGACGCGAGACGTCACCGGCCGGCCGCTGGAGGCGTTGCAGGTGGTGTCGGATGCCCGCCGGGTGACGTACGTGTACGACGATCTGCCGATACGGGGCGAGAGGTGACCATCATGGACCGGGTCCAGGCGTTGGAAAAGCTGACCGCGGCCGCTACGGCGGTCGACGAGGCCGAGGCTGAGATGCTGGCGGCTGCCGCGCTGGACACCGTGATGTCCCATCCAGGGCTGCGGTACGCGCCCGTCGACCAACGGGCCACCAGGTGGGTGGCGGCGTGCGACGGCGTGCTGCTCGGGTACCTGTGGTCGGAGCCGGGGCGGCTGCTCGGCGGGTGGACAGCCGCACGGCTGGACGAGTCAGACCGGCTCGGCCCGTTCTCCACTGGTCGGGCCGCCGCAGCGGCGCTCGCCCGGCACTGTGGTGCAGCTCCTGCACACACCGGCCCAACGTAACTGCTAGTGATCTAAAGTTGACATTGAGCCGGGGGGGGGGGGGTCCTCGATGAGGGGTTCAGCCCCACCCCCGCCCCCCGCCCCGGCTCAGTCTCCAGATCGGACGACGGGCCGGCCAAGGCGGTGCCGGTCAAGGCGGTGCCGGTCCATGAACCCATCCGCGTACGCGCGTGCCACGGCGCGGCTGCGGGTGCGGGAGATCGCGGCGTGTGCCGCGACGCCAGCCGCGAGCGCGGCGGCGGCGATAATCGGTGTGGACAGTCGTTCGAGCATCATCGGTGATGCGCCTCCGGCAGTGGAGTCCCCGTTTGAAGATCTCACCGTAAGTGGATCGCTACGGCATTGACCTCGGGTGATCGGCCGGGATCCCAGCCAGCAGGACGCGAGGGTCATACGTCTGTCCGACCGGATGATCATCCAGTTAGGTGCCCCTCAGTCATGGTTGACGACTGATCAACGACGAGTACGTCCACGGTCGTTGAACCTACTCGCCAGCCCGGCGGCCGACGCATACACCTCACGGATCGCCTCGGCGTAGCGGGCCGGGGTGTGTTCGGCGCAGCGGGCCGCCGCCGCGGCCGCCTGCCGGCGGGCCGTGTCCGGGTCGAGCAGCAGCCGCAGCACCCCGCCGGCCAGCGCACCCGGCTGCGGCTCGGTGCGCAGTGCGGCGCCGGCAAGCGCGCCGTGCGCGTGCAACGCCCGGTCGACAAGTACCACCGGCACCCCGGCCAGGCCGGCTTCCTGCAGGACCAATGCCTGGGTGTCGGTCTGCGAGGCGAACGCGAACACCTCGGCGGCCCCGTACGCCGCAGCCACCACCTCCGGACCCTGCTGGCCGGTGAGGGTGATCCGGGCAGCCACCCGAGGGTCGATGGTGCGCAGCAGCGCGGCCAGCCAGCGCGGCTCGTACAGGGCACCGACCAGCACCAGCCGGGCGGTCGGGCAGCCGACCAGCACCCGCTCGAACGCGGTGATCAGCAGGTCGATGCCCTTCTCCCGGTTGATCCGACCCACGTAGAGGACCACCCGGTCGCTGGGCGTGATGCCGTGGCCGTACCGGAAGGCGTTGATCTCGTCGGCGGTGGTGCGGCGGGCCGCGACCCCGGTCGGCACCAGGTGCACCCGGTCGGCGGGCACCGGCAGGTGGATTCGGTCCAGCACCGCCCGGGTCGGCACCACCACCGCGTCGGCGCCGCCGAGCAGCAGGGTGTTGGTGGCGTCCATGGCGGCCCGGCGGCGGGCGACGGCGCCGCTGGCCATCGGCCGGTGGTCACGGGCGTGGCCGGCCGGTGCCGCCGCCGGGCGGGGTACGCCGAGCCGGCGGGCGTACAGCCGGACGCCGGCGCTGAGCGCACGGGCCGGCACCCGGTACGCGTCGGCGTACGCGTGCAGGTCGGTGTGGTAGGTCTGGACCAGCGGCAGACCGAGCCGGCGGGCGGTGAGGACGCCGAGCAGCCCGACCGGTCCGGGGGTGTGCACGTGCACCACGTCCGGGGCGTGGGCGGCGATCTCGGCGATGGTGCCGGTGGCGGCGGCGCCGCGCAGCAGCCACGGCGACAACCGCAGGTCGGCGACTCCGCAGGGCAGCGCACGTAGCCGCAGCACGTCCGCCTCGGTCGGCTGGTCCGGGTGCCGGGGCACCACGATCAGGCCGGGATGCCCGGCGGCGGCCGACGCCGCCGCGAGAGTCCGCAGCGAGGTGACCACCCCGTCGCGGCGGGGCAGGTACGTGTCGGTGAAGTGCACTGCTCGCACGTCAGGCACGGTGGGTCACCGGGGCCAACATGATGTAACGGTAGGCCAACAGCGCCGTTAAGTCTGCTCGTCCGATCAGCCGACGGCCAAGATCGTGAACTCGCTGGCGACGTAGACTCGCGGGCATGACAGGACTCGCGGCATGGCAGCGGTGAGCACCCCGGCACCCGCGCGCCACGATCTGGCCGAGGTGGGGCGGAACGCGGCAACCCTGCGTAGCTTCCTGCACGGGCTGCCCGGCGTCGATGAGGTCGGCGCGCGGCAGCGGGCCGCGACGCTCGGCACCCGGTCGATCAAGACGACGGCCAAGGCGTGGGCGATCGACCTGGCCGTCCGGATGGTCGATCTGACCACCCTCGAAGGCGCCGACACCCCCGGCAAGGTACGCGCGTTGTGCGCCAAGGCCCGCCGCCCCGACCCGACCGACCCGGACTGCCCACCGGTCGCCGCGGTCTGCGTCTACCCGTCGATGGTGCCGACCGCCGCCGAGGCGCTCACCGGCTCCGGCGTGCACCTGGCCAGCGTGGCCACCGCCTTCCCGTCCGGGCAGGCGCCGCTGGAGGTGAAGCTGGCCGACACCCGGGCGGCAGTCGCCGCCGGCGCCGACGAGATCGACATGGTGATCAACCGGGGGGCGTTCCTCGCCGGCCGCTACGAGCAGGTGTACGCCGAGATCGTCGCGGTCAAGCAGGCCTGCGGCGACGCCCATCTCAAGGTCATCCTGGAGACCGGGGAGCTGGCCACCTACGACAACGTGCGCCGCGCCTCCTGGCTGGCGATGCTGGCCGGCGGCGACTTCATCAAGACCTCCACCGGCAAGGTGCCGGTCGCCGCGACCCTGCCCGTCACCCTGATCATGCTGGAGGCGGTACGGGACTTCTACGCCGCCACCGGGCGGCGGATCGGCGTCAAGCCGGCCGGCGGCATCCGCACCACCAAGGACGCGATCAAGTACCTGGTGCTGGTCAACGAGACCGCCGGCGACGAGTGGCTCACCCCCGACCTGTTCCGGTTCGGCGCTTCCACCCTGCTCAACGACCTGCTGATGCAGCGGTCGAAGCTGCACACCGGGGTCTACTCCGGTCCCGACTACGTCACCCTGGACTGATCAGCGTGTTCGACTACGCACCGGCACCCGAGTCCCGCTCGGTCGTCACCATCCGCGACTCGTACGGCCTGTTCATCGACGGCGAGTTCGTCGACCCGACCGACGGCGGGGCCCGCAAGACCGTCAACCCGGCCACCGAGGAGGTCCTCGCCGAGGTCGCCGAGGCCGGCCCCGGCGACGTCGACCGGGCGGTGGCCGCCGCGCGTACGGCGTACCAGCGGGTCTGGGGTCCGATGCCCGGCCGCGACCGGGCCAAGTACCTGTTCCGGATCGCCCGGGCGCTCGCCGAACGCAGCCGCGAGCTGGCCGTGCTCGAGTCGCTGGACAACGGCAAACCGATCCGCGAGTCCCGTGACGTCGACCTGCCGCTGGCGTCGGCGCACTTCTTCTACTACGCCGGCTGGGCCGACAAGCTGCCGTACGCCGGTTTCGGCCCGGACCCGCGCCCGCTCGGCGTCGCCGGCCAGGTCATCCCGTGGAACTTCCCGCTGCTGATGCTGGCCTGGAAGATCGCCCCGGCGCTGGCCGCCGGCAACACCGTGGTGCTCAAACCGGCCGAGACGACCCCGCTGACCGCGCTGCTGTTCGCCGAGATCTGCCAGCAGGCCGACCTGCCACCCGGTGTGGTCAACATCGTCACCGGCGCCGGCGCCACCGGGCAGGCCGTCGTCGGCCACCCCGACGTCGACAAGGTCGCCTTCACCGGATCCACCGACGTCGGCCGGCAGATCGCCCGTACGGTCGCCGGCAGCCGCAAGAAGCTCACCCTGGAGCTGGGCGGCAAGGCCGCCAACATCGTCTTCGACGACGCCCCGATCGACCAGGCCGTCGAAGGCATCGTCAACGGCATCTTCTTCAACCAGGGCCACGTCTGCTGCGCCGGTTCCCGGCTGCTGGTCCAGGAATCGATCGCCGAGCCGCTACTGGAGTCGTTGAAGCGGCGGATGGCCCGGCTGCGCGTCGGCGACCCGCTGGACAAGAACACCGACGTCGGGGCGATCAACTCGGCCGCCCAGCTGGACCGGATCCGTACCCTGGCCGCCGCCGGCACCGACGAGGGCGCACAGGCCTGGTCGCCGCCGTGTGACCTGCCCGAGCAGGGCTTCTGGTTCGCGCCGACCCTGTTCACCGGGGTCAGCCAGGCGCACCGGATCGCCCGCGAGGAGATCTTCGGCCCGGTGCTGTCCGTGCTGACCTTCCGCACCCCGGATGAGGCCATCGCCAAGGCCAACAACACACCGTACGGGCTGTCCGCCGGCATCTGGTCGGAGAAGGGTTCCCGGATCCTGTGGGCCGCCGACCGGCTGCGCGCCGGGGTGGTGTGGGCGAACACGTTCAACAAGTTCGACCCGACGTCGCCGTTCGGCGGCTACCAGGAGTCGGGCTACGGCCGCGAGGGCGGCCGGCACGGGCTGGAGGCGTACCTCGATGTCTGACAGTGCTGCCGTGGCCGCCGCCGGACCGGCGCGGGTGGCCGTGCGCAAGACGTACAAGCTGTTCATCGGCGGGAAGTTTCCGCGCAGCGAGTCGGGACGGACGTACCAGGTGCAGGACTCCAACGTGGCGCTCGCCTCCCGCAAGGACCTCCGCGACGCCGTGGTCGCCGCCCGGGCGGCGGTGAAAGGCTGGTCGGGCGCGACCGCGTACAACCGGGGTCAGATTCTCTACCGGGTCGCCGAGATGCTGGAGGGCCGACGCGAGCAGTTCGTCGCGCTAGGCGAGCCGGCCGGCGAGGTCGACGCGGCGATCGACCGCTGGGTCTGGTACGCCGGCTGGTCCGACAAGCTCCCCCAGGTGTACGGCGGCGTCAACCCGGTCGCCGGGCCGTACTTCAACCTGTCGACGCCGGAGCCGACCGGAGTGGCCGGGGTCGTCGCGCCGGCCGAGCCGTCGCTGCTCGGCGTGGTCAGCGTCGTCGCCCCGGTGATCGTCAGCGGCAACACGGCGGTGGTGCTGGCCTCGCCGACCCGCCCGTTGGCGGCGGTCACCCTGGCCGAGGTGCTGGCCACCAGTGACCTGCCCGGCGGGGTGGTCAACGTGTTGACCGGCACGATCACCGAGACCGCGCCGTGGCTGGCGTCGCATCTGGACGTCGACGCGCTCGACCTGACCGGGGTGGCCGATCCGCAGTTGGCCGTCGAGTTGGAGCAGGCCGCTGCCGGCAACCTCAAACGGGTGCTGCGCCCGGCCGTCGGATCGGTCGACTGGACGGCCGACCCGGGCACCCGCCGGATGACAACCT
>NZ_JARUBH010000009.1:6900000-7196130 GCF_029626105.1 Solwaraspora sp. WMMD792 | reverse complement strand
CACCTGGCTCAGCATCGAGAACGAAGGCTTCCTGCCGGACCCGCTGACCCCGCCGCAACTGGAGTCGAACGCCCAGCTGTTGGCCCGTGCCCACACCGAGCACGGTGTGCGGCTGCAGATCGCGTCGTCCCCTGACGGCCGCGGTCTCGGCCACCACAGCATGGGCGCCGAGAACGGATACGACTGGGGACACAGCCAATGCCCGGGGCCGGCGATCGTTGCCCAGAAGCCGGCGATCGTGGCCAGGGCGAAGCAAATCGTCGAAGGAGATGACGTGATCAGTGAGGAAGACCTCCGCAGGATCGCTATCGCGGTCAACGGCTGGATTTACCCCAAGGATGGGCCGGCGCTGCACACGGCGGCCCGTGGTGCCGCCGCTGATGCCGCGAGAGCGGTTCGTGACGTCGCAACCCTGCGGGTGGAGGTGCGGGAGGCGCTCGGCCGGGACTGGGTCGACGAGGACGCCATCATCGCCGGGGTGCTGACCGGGCTCGCCGCCCGGCCACCGGAGGAAGCGGCGACCGCCCTGGTCGCGGTCCTCGGCGAGGAGCGCGCCGCCGCGCTCGGCCGGGCGCTGCTCGCCACCAACTGATGGACCCAGGCCTACTCACCGCGCTGGTCGGCGCCGGCGCGGCGGTGCTCGGCGCCGCGGTCGGCGGGCCGGCCGCCGGCGCAATGGTCGGCCGCCGGCTCCGCCAGGCCCAGGCCCAGCACGCCGCCGCCCAGGCGAAGCACCTGCAGGCCGAGACGACCCGGATCAGCCAGGACGTCTACCAGCAGCTGACAAGTGACCTGCGAGACGCGCTGGACCGGGCCCGGAGCCAGATCACCGACCTGCGTGAGGCGTTGCGGCTCACCAGTGCTGAAGAGGAGAGGCTTCGCCAGCGGGTGACCGACCTGGAGTCACGGCTGGCGCAACTGGCGACCGCTGAGGCGGGCCTGGCCGACGAGCTACGCCGGACCCAAGGCGACCGGGACCGGCTTCGTGAGGTCCTGGCCGCCCGCGACGCCACGATCCTGCAGCTGCGCGGCCAGGTCGAGGACCTGACCGCACAGTTGCACCTTGCCCGCCCATCGCCGGCATAGAGCCGGTGAAAGATAGGAGACCCTCGTGCCACAGACCCCGACCGATCCAGCCGATCCGCTGCAGGCGGCGGCCGGCACCCGCGCCGGCATCGAGGCCGCGCTGACCGGCCGACACCGGTCGACCGTCCAGATCGCCCGGCACCTTGCCTGGTCGCACCTGCCGCCACCGCTGGCCGCCGTATCTGCCCGCATCGGCAGCGCGGTGCTCGACCTCGTCGCGGACCTCCCGGACGGTCCGGAGCTGACCACCGCGATTCGCCGGGCGGTCGAGGCGAAGGACTGCCTTGTCCGCGCGGCCGTCGACGCGACCGACGAGGAGCGATGACCATGGCCAGTCCTGTCACCACCCAGTCCCGCCACCCGTGGCGGGCCACCCTCCGGACGGCCGTCGCCGCGGCGATCGCCGCGCTGCCGCTGATCCCGCTCGCCGCGACCGAGGCCGGAATCGACACCGTGCCGGCCGTCGCCGGCGTCGTCGCGGTCACCGGCGCCATCACCCGAGTCATGGCCATCCCCGGCGTCGACGCCTGGATGCGGCGGTACGCGCCGTGGCTGGCGTCCGCACCCCGACACGAGGTCCCGCCTGGACGCTGACCTCCGTACACAGCAGCGGCCCCGCACCGAGTCCGGTGCGGGGCCGCTCCGCCATGTCTCAGAAGTCTGGACAGATGTACTGCCGCACCACAGCCAGGATCTGGGTGGCGGTCTCCTCCCCGAACCCGTCCGGATACCCCGGCGCCGAAAATCGCAAGTTCGTGAGCTGGACGAGCTTTGCCTCGTCTGCCTCGCCGTTGCCGATTGACTGGCACTGGCTCCGGCCACGGTCGATGATCGTCTTCTCGTCCTTGTCTCCGACGATGTCCGGGTTGATGTCCTTCAGCGCGCTGATGTAGGCAGCCCAATCTTCAGGCGATGGGGTAGGCGGGATCCCGGCGGCCGCAGCGGCGGAGGCAAGGCTGTCGTCCGCCGGTGCCGACGTCGGGGCCGGCGTGGCCGCGTCCTCGTCAGAGCCGGCACCGCAGCCCAGAGCGGTGACGGCGGCCGCCACGATCGCGGCCACCAACATTCTGTTACGCACGTCGTCTCCTCGGTTCTCGTGGGGCCCCGCCGTCGCCGGCCGGGGCGGGGCCGTCGGGGTACGGGCGGGCGCGATCACGGTGCCAGCGGCGGCCGCAGCACGCCATCGGACCGTCGGGCAGGCGACACCCACCGTTACGGGGATGAGACTCGGGTGCACCGCCGCATGCTCGTGGCTAGGCCCACTCCACCACGACACGCCAGCGCGCCGGCCACCACGGCTCACCGGTCTGGGCGCGCAGCCACACCCCCGGCGCGGCGGCGGTCACGTCCAGGCAGAGCAGCTGCCCGCTCCGACCGTAGACCCGGACGACGATCACGGCCGTGACGGCACGGTGCACCGCCATGGCCTTGAGAGCAGGGTGGTCCGGCGTGGCCACCGCCACGACAGCAGCGGATGGTCGGCCACGCCGGCATCGTCCAGCTCATCCCGTCGGTCCGCGCGCCACTGCACCGCGCGGATCAGGTCGGGGCACCCCTCGGGCTCGCACTCCGGGCATCGTGGCCAGACCGGTGGTGGCGGGCCGTGGTGGATGGCCAGTATTCGCGCCGCCGTGGCGTCGTCCATCGGCCCGGTCATATGGATCGCCGCACCAGGCGGTACTTGGCGATGGCCCGGCGGGTACGGGCCCACACCAGCTGCGGGCAGTCCTCGGTGCCGGGGCAGTCGGTGTGACAGCGGTGGCCGGCGGCGTGTGCGTGCACGGCGCCGGCCGCCGCGTCGTCGATGTCCTGATCGGTGATCGGCCCGTCGTCCATCGCGGTCACCGCGTTGGACTCCCGTCGATCCAGGTCCACGCCACGAACCGCTCGTGCAGCTCGGCAGGGTCGGTGATACCCGCCTCGCGAGCCGCGACGGTCAGCATCTCGCCGATGTCGACCGACAGCGCGAGCGGTTCGCTGGCGTACGCCTCCGCCAGCTGGACGCGGGCCGGCGAACACGGCCAGGGCGTACCGTCCGGGCACACGACGCAGTCCCACGTCGGCCGGTGCGGGGTGTGTGCCGGCTCGACGGCCGGGGCGGCCGGTCTGGACGTGCCGGTCACGGCAGGATGGTGCGGCCGCCGTTGCCGCCGCGCTGGTCGGCACGGTCGGTGCGGGTCGCAGGCCGGGTGTCGGTCGGCCGGGCGGGCTGGTCGACCCACCGGCGGCGGCCGGGCACCGGACGGACGACGTCGACCACGCCTGCGTCGCGGAGGAACCACTTCCCGATCATCTTCGCGCTCCTCGAGTCAGCGGGGCGGCGGCCCGGCGAGCACGGGGGAACCCGGCCGGACCGCCGCCGATCCGGGGTGGCCCGGCCCCGCGGATCCGCGCGCTGGATGCCGATCAGGACCGGGCCGGCTGGGCGGCTGAGCGGCCCGCCCATCTTTGCGTACGCAAAGCGTTGGACTGAGTGTGACCGCAGTAACGACGCGACGTCAAGGCTTTGCGTACGCCTAAACTGGGCCACATGGCGGGCTATCGGGAGATCGCAGCGGACCTCCGCGAGGCGATCGCGGCGGGCGAGTACGCGCCCGGCGCCCAGATCCCGACCGAGCACGCCCTGGCAGAGCGGTACGGCGTGTCACGGGAGACGGTGCGTCGGGCACTGGCCGAACTGCGCGCCGCCGGCGTACTCGAGTCGGCCCGGGCCGCAGGAACGCGAGTCGCGGCGCCACCGGTGCGGCTGGCGCTGGCGCGGTACGCAGCCGTCGCCGACCCCGCCCGCACTCGGGCGAACCTCGGCCCGTGGGAGACCGCCTGCGCCGACCAGGGCATCGACGGGTCGGTGGAAGTCGTATCGGTCGAGGAGGCCATACCTGCACCACCCGGCGTAGCCGCGCGGCTGGCTCTGCCTGCCGGCGCCTCAATGGTGCTGCGCCGCCGTCGCCACTTGATGGACGGCCGTGTCGTCCAGCTGCATGAGTCGTGGATGCCGCGTGACCTGGTGGCGGGCACGGCGCTCGCCGGGCAGGGCAAGGTGGTCGGCGGCGTGTACGCCGCGTTGGCCGCTGCCGGCATGCGGCCGGCGACCGCGAGCGAGGAGCTGTCGGCGCGGCCTGCTGCGTTGGCCGAGCAATCGGACCTGGGCTTGGCGGCGGTGGGCTGGGTGCTTGAGCTGTGGCGCACGACGCGAGACGTCACCGGCCGGCCGCTGGAGGCGTTGCAGGTGGTGTCGGATGCCCGCCGGGTGACGTACGTGTACGACGATCTGCCGATACGGGGCGAGAGGTGACCATCATGGACCGGGTCCAGGCGTTGGAAAAGCTGACCGCGGCCGCTACGGCGGTCGACGAGGCCGAGGCTGAGATGCTGGCGGCTGCCGCGCTGGACACCGTGATGTCCCATCCAGGGCTGCGGTACGCGCCCGTCGACCAACGGGCCACCAGGTGGGTGGCGGCGTGCGACGGCGTGCTGCTCGGGTACCTGTGGTCGGAGCCGGGGCGGCTGCTCGGCGGGTGGACAGCCGCACGGCTGGACGAGTCAGACCGGCTCGGCCCGTTCTCCACTGGTCGGGCCGCCGCAGCGGCGCTCGCCCGGCACTGTGGTGCAGCTCCTGCACACACCGGCCCAACGTAACTGCTAGTGATCTAAAGTTGACATTGAGCCGGGGGGGGGGTCCTCGATGAGGGGTTCAGCCCCACCCCCGCCCCCCGCCCCGGCTCAGTCTCCAGATCGGACGACGGGCCGGCCAAGGCGGTGCCGGTCAAGGCGGTGCCGGTCCATGAACCCATCCGCGTACGCGCGTGCCACGGCGCGGCTGCGGGTGCGGGAGATCGCGGCGTGTGCCGCGACGCCAGCCGCGAGCGCGGCGGCGGCGATAATCGGTGTGGACAGTCGTTCGAGCATCATCGGTGATGCGCCTCCGGCAGTGGAGTCCCCGTTTGAAGATCTCACCGTAAGTGGATCGCTACGGCATTGACCTCGGGTGATCGGCCGGGATCCCAGCCAGCAGGACGCGAGGGTCATACGTCTGTCCGACCGGATGATCATCCAGTTAGGTGCCCCTCAGTCATGGTTGACGACTGATCAACGACGAGTACGTCCACGGTCGTTGAACCTACTCGCCAGCCCGGCGGCCGACGCATACACCTCACGGATCGCCTCGGCGTAGCGGGCCGGGGTGTGTTCGGCGCAGCGGGCCGCCGCCGCGGCCGCCTGCCGGCGGGCCGTGTCCGGGTCGAGCAGCAGCCGCAGCACCCCGCCGGCCAGCGCACCCGGCTGCGGCTCGGTGCGCAGTGCGGCGCCGGCAAGCGCGCCGTGCGCGTGCAACGCCCGGTCGACAAGTACCACCGGCACCCCGGCCAGGCCGGCTTCCTGCAGGACCAATGCCTGGGTGTCGGTCTGCGAGGCGAACGCGAACACCTCGGCGGCCCCGTACGCCGCAGCCACCACCTCCGGACCCTGCTGGCCGGTGAGGGTGATCCGGGCAGCCACCCGAGGGTCGATGGTGCGCAGCAGCGCGGCCAGCCAGCGCGGCTCGTACAGGGCACCGACCAGCACCAGCCGGGCGGTCGGGCAGCCGACCAGCACCCGCTCGAACGCGGTGATCAGCAGGTCGATGCCCTTCTCCCGGTTGATCCGACCCACGTAGAGGACCACCCGGTCGCTGGGCGTGATGCCGTGGCCGTACCGGAAGGCGTTGATCTCGTCGGCGGTGGTGCGGCGGGCCGCGACCCCGGTCGGCACCAGGTGCACCCGGTCGGCGGGCACCGGCAGGTGGATTCGGTCCAGCACCGCCCGGGTCGGCACCACCACCGCGTCGGCGCCGCCGAGCAGCAGGGTGTTGGTGGCGTCCATGGCGGCCCGGCGGCGGGCGACGGCGCCGCTGGCCATCGGCCGGTGGTCACGGGCGTGGCCGGCCGGTGCCGCCGCCGGGCGGGGTACGCCGAGCCGGCGGGCGTACAGCCGGACGCCGGCGCTGAGCGCACGGGCCGGCACCCGGTACGCGTCGGCGTACGCGTGCAGGTCGGTGTGGTAGGTCTGGACCAGCGGCAGACCGAGCCGGCGGGCGGTGAGGACGCCGAGCAGCCCGACCGGTCCGGGGGTGTGCACGTGCACCACGTCCGGGGCGTGGGCGGCGATCTCGGCGATGGTGCCGGTGGCGGCGGCGCCGCGCAGCAGCCACGGCGACAACCGCAGGTCGGCGACTCCGCAGGGCAGCGCACGTAGCCGCAGCACGTCCGCCTCGGTCGGCTGGTCCGGGTGCCGGGGCACCACGATCAGGCCGGGATGCCCGGCGGCGGCCGACGCCGCCGCGAGAGTCCGCAGCGAGGTGACCACCCCGTCGCGGCGGGGCAGGTACGTGTCGGTGAAGTGCACTGCTCGCACGTCAGGCACGGTGGGTCACCGGGGCCAACATGATGTAACGGTAGGCCAACAGCGCCGTTAAGTCTGCTCGTCCGATCAGCCGACGGCCAAGATCGTGAACTCGCTGGCGACGTAGACTCGCGGGCATGACAGGACTCGCGGCATGGCAGCGGTGAGCACCCCGGCACCCGCGCGCCACGATCTGGCCGAGGTGGGGCGGAACGCGGCAACCCTGCGTAGCTTCCTGCACGGGCTGCCCGGCGTCGATGAGGTCGGCGCGCGGCAGCGGGCCGCGACGCTCGGCACCCGGTCGATCAAGACGACGGCCAAGGCGTGGGCGATCGACCTGGCCGTCCGGATGGTCGATCTGACCACCCTCGAAGGCGCCGACACCCCCGGCAAGGTACGCGCGTTGTGCGCCAAGGCCCGCCGCCCCGACCCGACCGACCCGGACTGCCCACCGGTCGCCGCGGTCTGCGTCTACCCGTCGATGGTGCCGACCGCCGCCGAGGCGCTCACCGGCTCCGGCGTGCACCTGGCCAGCGTGGCCACCGCCTTCCCGTCCGGGCAGGCGCCGCTGGAGGTGAAGCTGGCCGACACCCGGGCGGCAGTCGCCGCCGGCGCCGACGAGATCGACATGGTGATCAACCGGGGGGCGTTCCTCGCCGGCCGCTACGAGCAGGTGTACGCCGAGATCGTCGCGGTCAAGCAGGCCTGCGGCGACGCCCATCTCAAGGTCATCCTGGAGACCGGGGAGCTGGCCACCTACGACAACGTGCGCCGCGCCTCCTGGCTGGCGATGCTGGCCGGCGGCGACTTCATCAAGACCTCCACCGGCAAGGTGCCGGTCGCCGCGACCCTGCCCGTCACCCTGATCATGCTGGAGGCGGTACGGGACTTCTACGCCGCCACCGGGCGGCGGATCGGCGTCAAGCCGGCCGGCGGCATCCGCACCACCAAGGACGCGATCAAGTACCTGGTGCTGGTCAACGAGACCGCCGGCGACGAGTGGCTCACCCCCGACCTGTTCCGGTTCGGCGCTTCCACCCTGCTCAACGACCTGCTGATGCAGCGGTCGAAGCTGCACACCGGGGTCTACTCCGGTCCCGACTACGTCACCCTGGACTGATCAGCGTGTTCGACTACGCACCGGCACCCGAGTCCCGCTCGGTCGTCACCATCCGCGACTCGTACGGCCTGTTCATCGACGGCGAGTTCGTCGACCCGACCGACGGCGGGGCCCGCAAGACCGTCAACCCGGCCACCGAGGAGGTCCTCGCCGAGGTCGCCGAGGCCGGCCCCGGCGACGTCGACCGGGCGGTGGCCGCCGCGCGTACGGCGTACCAGCGGGTCTGGGGTCCGATGCCCGGCCGCGACCGGGCCAAGTACCTGTTCCGGATCGCCCGGGCGCTCGCCGAACGCAGCCGCGAGCTGGCCGTGCTCGAGTCGCTGGACAACGGCAAACCGATCCGCGAGTCCCGTGACGTCGACCTGCCGCTGGCGTCGGCGCACTTCTTCTACTACGCCGGCTGGGCCGACAAGCTGCCGTACGCCGGTTTCGGCCCGGACCCGCGCCCGCTCGGCGTCGCCGGCCAGGTCATCCCGTGGAACTTCCCGCTGCTGATGCTGGCCTGGAAGATCGCCCCGGCGCTGGCCGCCGGCAACACCGTGGTGCTCAAACCGGCCGAGACGACCCCGCTGACCGCGCTGCTGTTCGCCGAGATCTGCCAGCAGGCCGACCTGCCACCCGGTGTGGTCAACATCGTCACCGGCGCCGGCGCCACCGGGCAGGCCGTCGTCGGCCACCCCGACGTCGACAAGGTCGCCTTCACCGGATCCACCGACGTCGGCCGGCAGATCGCCCGTACGGTCGCCGGCAGCCGCAAGAAGCTCACCCTGGAGCTGGGCGGCAAGGCCGCCAACATCGTCTTCGACGACGCCCCGATCGACCAGGCCGTCGAAGGCATCGTCAACGGCATCTTCTTCAACCAGGGCCACGTCTGCTGCGCCGGTTCCCGGCTGCTGGTCCAGGAATCGATCGCCGAGCCGCTACTGGAGTCGTTGAAGCGGCGGATGGCCCGGCTGCGCGTCGGCGACCCGCTGGACAAGAACACCGACGTCGGGGCGATCAACTCGGCCGCCCAGCTGGACCGGATCCGTACCCTGGCCGCCGCCGGCACCGACGAGGGCGCACAGGCCTGGTCGCCGCCGTGTGACCTGCCCGAGCAGGGCTTCTGGTTCGCGCCGACCCTGTTCACCGGGGTCAGCCAGGCGCACCGGATCGCCCGCGAGGAGATCTTCGGCCCGGTGCTGTCCGTGCTGACCTTC
The DNA here is from genome assembly GCF_029626105.1 of Solwaraspora sp. WMMD792. Classification (NCBI taxonomy): domain Bacteria; kingdom Bacillati; phylum Actinomycetota; class Actinomycetes; order Micromonosporales; family Micromonosporaceae; genus Solwaraspora; species Solwaraspora sp. WMMD792. The sequence continues at coordinate 7,187,346 of NZ_JARUBH010000009.1, read as the reverse complement.
CGCACCCCGGATGAGGCCATCGCCAAGGCCAACAACACACCGTACGGGCTGTCCGCCGGCATCTGGTCGGAGAAGGGTTCCCGGATCCTGTGGGCCGCCGACCGGCTGCGCGCCGGGGTGGTGTGGGCGAACACGTTCAACAAGTTCGACCCGACGTCGCCGTTCGGCGGCTACCAGGAGTCGGGCTACGGCCGCGAGGGCGGCCGGCACGGGCTGGAGGCGTACCTCGATGTCTGACAGTGCTGCCGTGGCCGCCGCCGGACCGGCGCGGGTGGCCGTGCGCAAGACGTACAAGCTGTTCATCGGCGGGAAGTTTCCGCGCAGCGAGTCGGGACGGACGTACCAGGTGCAGGACTCCAACGTGGCGCTCGCCTCCCGCAAGGACCTCCGCGACGCCGTGGTCGCCGCCCGGGCGGCGGTGAAAGGCTGGTCGGGCGCGACCGCGTACAACCGGGGTCAGATTCTCTACCGGGTCGCCGAGATGCTGGAGGGCCGACGCGAGCAGTTCGTCGCGCTAGGCGAGCCGGCCGGCGAGGTCGACGCGGCGATCGACCGCTGGGTCTGGTACGCCGGCTGGTCCGACAAGCTCCCCCAGGTGTACGGCGGCGTCAACCCGGTCGCCGGGCCGTACTTCAACCTGTCGACGCCGGAGCCGACCGGAGTGGCCGGGGTCGTCGCGCCGGCCGAGCCGTCGCTGCTCGGCGTGGTCAGCGTCGTCGCCCCGGTGATCGTCAGCGGCAACACGGCGGTGGTGCTGGCCTCGCCGACCCGCCCGTTGGCGGCGGTCACCCTGGCCGAGGTGCTGGCCACCAGTGACCTGCCCGGCGGGGTGGTCAACGTGTTGACCGGCACGATCACCGAGACCGCGCCGTGGCTGGCGTCGCATCTGGACGTCGACGCGCTCGACCTGACCGGGGTGGCCGATCCGCAGTTGGCCGTCGAGTTGGAGCAGGCCGCTGCCGGCAACCTCAAACGGGTGCTGCGCCCGGCCGTCGGATCGGTCGACTGGACGGCCGACCCGGGCACCCGCCGGATGACAACCTTCCTGGAGACCAAGACCGTCTGGCACCCGAAGGGGTCGTGAACTGGTCCCCGCACGAGGCGCTCCGGGTGGTACGGGCTGATCTGCGGACGAAACGTGTCGGATGGGTGACCGTCCGGCCGGCCAGGGCAGCGACAGTGGTCGCCCGCTGGGCACGCTATGCCGGTGTCCCGCGCCGCCAGTGTCCCGAACCAGCTGAGCTTCCTCCCCTTCTCCGGTAGCCGCGCCGTCGCCGCCGGCCTGATCAGCAGGCGGATGCTGACCGGGCCGGCGTGGTGTCGGCTGCTGCCCGATGTCTATGTGCACGCCGCGGCGTTCGATCCGGACGACCATCGGATGTGGTGCGACGCGGTGGCGCTGAAACTGCCGGCCGGCGCGGCGGTCTGCGGGCTCAGCGCCGCGTACCTCTGGGGAGTCGACCTGCTTCCCCGGCGCAGCCCGGTCCATGTCGTACTGCCCCGGACCGGTCGGATCCGGCGGCACCCACGCATCGCCGTCACCAACTCGACGCTGGCCGTCGACGACGCCGTTCTGCTCAACGCGGTGCCGGTGACCACGGAGGTCCGCACCGCCTTCGACCTGGGACGCACGTTGCCACGCTCAGACGCGGTCGCTGCTGTCGACGCGCTGCTGCACCGCCGGCTGCTGCGCACCGAGGCACTCGCCCGCTACCTTGACAGCCATCCGCGCTGGCCCGGCGGCAGGCAACTACGTGAGCTGGTCGGCCTGGTCGAGCCGTTGGCCGAGTCGCCGATGGAGAGCCGGCTGCGACTGCTGCTGCACGACGCCGGCCTGCCCCGACCGGTGCCGCAGCACAAGGTCGCGGATCCGCAGGGACGCTTCATCGGCCGCGTCGACCTCGCCTACCCGCAGTGGCGGATCGCCCTCGAGTATGAGGGTGACCATCATCGGGGTAGGGCCACTTTCCGCCGGGACGTGCACCGCTACAACGCGCTGCGGGCCGCCGGCTGGCTGGTGTTGCGCTTCACCGCGGACCACGTACTGCGCAGAAGTGGGCAAGTCGTACAGGATGTCCGGCAGGCGATCGACGAACGCCGCACCCAGCCCTGACGAGCCGAACACCAGATACCTCATCTTCCCGCCGACAGGTACCTGGTGTTCGGCTCGCGGCGGGTAGCTAGGTGACGTCGAGCGCGGCCAGGATGACCTGCTCCAGCACCGCGACCGGGGTACGCCACTGCTCGGGGTCGTCGTAGTTGCCGGCGGTCACCACGAAGACCGTGTCCAGGTCGGGCAGTACGGTCAGGCGCTGGCCGCCGTTGCCCATCGCCGACGCCGTCCGGTGACCGGCGACGGTCTGCAGATACCAGTGGTAGCCGTACTCCGCAGTCTGCCCGGTCGGCAGGCGCGGCTCGAGCATCTCGCTGATCCAGCTGGCCGGCACCAGCTGACGGCCGGCCCAGACCCCGCCGGCCAGCACCAGCTCGCCGATGCGGGCCAGGTCACGCGGGGTGAGCCGCAGCCCGGACGCGGGCGAGACCACCCCGTCGTCGCCGACCATCCAGCGGAACTGCTCGACGCCGAGCGGCGCGAACAGCTTCGCCCAGCCGTACGCCTCCAACGCCTGCCCGGTGCCGTCGGCGATCAGCTTGCCGAGCAGCGCGGTGGCACCACCGCAGTAGGACCAACGCTCGCCGGGTGGCTCAACGATCGGCCGCTCCAGGACGTACCGGTAGCGGTCCGGGGCCAGATCCATGGCGATCTCAGCGTTGTCCGGGCTGTCGTACGGGACGTCCTCGCGCCAATCCAGCCCCAGCGACATGGTCAGCGCGTGCCCGACGGTCAGCCGGGCCCGCTGTGGGTCGGCCACCAGGTCGGGATATTCGGGAAACTGCCGCAGCAGCGGCTGCGCCGGGTCCGGGACGAGCCCGTCGCCGAGGGCGATGCCGTACAGCAGGGCGGTCACGCTCTTGGTGACCGAGCGTAGGTCGTGCAGCGTCGCCGGGCCGAAGACGACCTGCCCCAGGGAGTGCTCCCAGGAGAAGTCCTCGCCGGTGCCGTAGTGCTCCCACAGCACCTGGCCACGACGGACCACCACGACCGCGTGCAGCCCGTCGACCTGCCCGGCCCGCTCGGCCTCGGCCAGCAGCTCACTCATCCGACTAGTCATCACCCGCCCCCGTCACCATCCACCGAGGATAGACCGGACCGTCGATCGTCGCTGGCCCCTCCACCGTCAAACGGTGATCACCACCTTGGCTCGGGCGTGCTCGGTCTCGACGTACCGGATCGCGTCCGGCACCTCGCTCAACCGGAACGTCCGGTCGACGACCGGGGTCAACTTGCCCGCCTCGACCAGCTCCCGCAGCGCCGCCAGGTGCCCACGGCCCGCCGTCGCCGACGGCGCGACGATGCGCTGCCGGACGAACCGCCCCACCAGCGGCCCTCGCAGCAGCAGACCCATCGGGCCGAAGACGCTGCCGCCGGTGGACACGCCGCCGCCGGACAGCAGCAGCGTCCCGTCCCGAGTCAGGACCCGCCGGCAGTCGGCCAACGAGCGGTTGCCGACCAGGTCGAGCAGCACGTCGTAGCGACGGCCGGCCCGGACGGCATCGGTACGCGCGAAGTCCTCCCGGGTGTAGTCGACGACGTGGTCGGCACCGAGTGACCGGACCAGAGCGACGTTGCGGGTCCGGCACACTGCGGTCACCAGCGCGCCGTACTCCTTGGCCAGCTGCACCGCGAAGGTGCCGACCCCGCCGGACGCCCCGTTGATCAGGACGTGCTGCCCGGCCCGCAGAGCGGCGGCATCGCGCAGGCAGACCAGGGCGGTGGTGGCGGCCAGCGGGATCGCCGCCGCCTGCGCGAAACTCAGGTTCGCCGGTTTCGCCTCGACCAGGTTCTCGGCCACGCACAGGTACTCGGCGAACGCGCCACCGTCAGGGCCGGCCTCGCCGTACACCTCGTCACCGGGGCCGAACCGGGTCACCGCCGCGCCCACCGCCTCGACCCGGCCGGCGAAGTCCTGTCCGCGCACGGCCGCGCGGGGCCGCCGCAGCCCGAACGACAACCGGGCCAGGTACGGGTCACCGCGCATCGCGTGCCAGTCGTAGGCGTTGACCGAGCTGGCGTGCACCCGGACCAGCACCTCGTCGTCGCCGGGGGTCGGGGTGTCGACGTCGCGCAACCGCAGGACGTCGGGTGCGCCGTACCGGTGCTGCAGGATCGCCTTCATCGCTGATTCTCCTCACTGGATTACCTGGTGCCCACAGCTTGTCGGCGAAGGCCGGGGCAGCGCGTCGGCGCGGCGTCGGCACCGCTACTGCGCCCGACGCGGTAGCGCGATGGCCGGCCTACTCCCCCGGGCGTACGCCGGCCTGCCGCCGTCGGGGCTGCCGCAGTCGCCGCGGGCCGGCTTACAGTGCGGGCATGAGCCGGTCGCAGCCCGACACCGACCCTGGCCCGGCCGCGCCGGACGGGCAGTCGGCGGCAGTGAATGCCGGCCCGACGGGGTCGCGACGCGGGCCCGGTCTGGCGGTGCTGACCGCGATCGGGCAGCCGGTCGGCACCGCGATCGCCGCCAGCTGGCAGTCGGGCAACGTCGGGATCATCGGGTACGCGCTGCTGGTGTTCAGCGGGCTGGCGCTGGCCGACCGGCACCGGTCGCCTCGGCGCAACTTCCTGATCGTGGTCGCCGCGACCCTGGCGTACCACCTGCTCGACCAGCCGGCCGGGGTGACCCTGCTGGCGCCGATGATCGCCGCGTCGGCGGCGCGGGCCGCCGGGCACCGCTGGCTGGTCGGGGCGGCGACGACGACCGCGTACGGCATCTGGGCGCTGGTCACCGGGGCGACGCTGCGGCAGGCGGTGCTGGCGTTGGGGCTGATCGTCGCCGCCGGGCTGGTCACCGAGATCGGCACCCTGGTCGCCGACCGGGTCCGCGAGGGCGTCGCGGAGCAGCGCCGGCTCTCCGAGGAGCGACAGCGCCGCCGGGCCAGCGAGCAACGGCTGCGGATCGCCGCCGAACTGCACGACGTACTCGGGCATCACCTGTCGCTGATCAACGTACGTGCCGGGGTCGGTCTGCACCTGATGGACCGCGACCCGGAACAGGCCCGCGCGGCGCTGGAGGCGATCGCGCAGTCCAGCGCGGAGGCGTTGCGTGAGGTCCGGACCGTGCTCGACACGCTCTACCCGCGCGGTGAGGCCGCGCCGCGCGCCCCGGCACCGGGGTTGGACCGGCTCGGCGAGCTGACCGACGACGCGGCGGTGGCGACCCGGACGGTGATCGACGGTACGGCCCGGCCGTTGCCTGCCGCCGTGGACCGGGCGGCGTACCGGATCGTGCAGGAGGCGTTGACCAACGTGCGGCGGCATGCCGGGCCGGGTGCCGCCGCCACCGTCACCATCGGCTACCGGCAGGATGCGGTGGTGCTGCGGATCGACGACGACGGCGCTGGTGCGCCGGGACCGGCTGCGCTGGTGGCGCCTGCTCCGGCCGGCAACGGCATCACCGGGATGCGGGAGCGGGCCGCCGCGCTGGGCGGCGAGTTGACCGCCGGTCCGGCACCGGACGGTGGCGGCGGTTGGCGGGTACGGGCCCGCCTGCCGCTGCCCACCGAGTCGCAGGCTGAGGAGACGGCGACGTGATCCGGGTGCTGCTGGTCGACGATCAGGTGCTGGTCCGGGCCGGGTTCCGGGCGCTGCTGGCCGCCGAGCCGGACATCGAGGTCGTCGGTGAGGCCGGCGACGGCGCGCAGGCGGTCCGGCTGGCCGGGCAGACCCGGCCGGACGTGGTCCTGATGGACATCCGGATGCCCGGGGTGGACGGGCTGACCGCGACCCGGCAGATCGCCGCCGACCCGCGGCTGTCCCAGGTACGGATCATCGTGCTGACCACGTTCGAGCTGGACGAGTACGTCGGCGAGGCGCTGCGCGCCGGGGCGGCCGGGTTCCTGGTGAAGAACACGCAGCCGGCCGAGCTGATCCAGGGGGTACGGGTGGTGGCCGCCGGGGACGGGCTGCTGTCGCCGAGCGTGACCAGGCGGGTGATCGAGCAGTTCGCCGCCCGGACGGCCACTCCGGCCGCGCCCCGGCGGTTGGCCGAGCTGACCGAGCGGGAGCGGGAGGTGGTGGCGCTGGTCGGCACCGGACTGTCCAACGACGAGATCGCCGCCCGGCTGGTGGTCAGCCCAGCGACGGCGAAAACCCACGTGTCGCGGGCGATGGTGAAGCTCGGTGCCCGGGACCGCGCCCAGCTGGTCGTGTTCGCGTACGAGGCCGGTCTGGTCCGCCCCGGCTGGCTACCCTGACCCGCCGCGCTTCTGACCCGCCGCGCTGCTGACCAGAGCGCGCCCGTTACAAGCCAAGAAGGCGACGAAGCCCCTGATCGACCTTGGCAGCGAGCGCGGGAGTGATCCGGCCATGCCGGTGACCGATCGCTTCGGGGTCGGCGAATCGGACCCGGGACAGATCGATCGTGCCGCCACCGGCCAGGTCGTTGGGCAGCGGTAGGAGGATGCCGGGCACGTCTCCGTCAGCGCGATCGTGGATCAACACGATCACTGGGTACCTACGGGTATAGACGTCGGCGCTCACCACCAGCACTCGGATCCGTCGGCTACCAAGGGTGTAGTCGACCACGTCACCCCGTACGGGCACGCCTGCTGTGGCTACCACGCGGCGTTGAATTCCGCGAACGCCGCAGCATCCTCGCCGGTGAGGGAGGCGTGCCAGGCAGCAGCGGCGTCGACGGCACGGCGATCGAGGTATTCGCGGATCGCCTGAGCGACCAGAGCCGACCTGTTGCCACCAGCGACGGCGGCGACAAGCTCCTCGCCGAGATCGTCGTCAAGGGTGATCGAGATGCTCATGGCCATGCCGCCGACACTACCAACAACCGTGCCCGGAGCAGGATCACCGATCGCATCGGCGTGTTGGGAGTCTGCTCGATCCAAGGCTGCCGCCAGTTGATCCTCGTCGCGTACGTGGCCGGCCTGGTCCACCCCGGGCTGGCTACTCTGACCGCCGCACGGTCCCATGCTGCTCGATGTACCAGGCGGGCGGTTCGGGTGCGGCGGTGGTGGCGGTGATCCCGCCCCAGCGGTCGCGGCAGACGTACGATAGGTCGGCGTGAATCCAGACGCCGTCGTTGTCGCGCAACACCGGCCGGCAGCAGTGCCGGCACGGCGCAACCCTCGGGTACGGCGGTGTGACCGGGGTGCCGGTCACGTCAGTGTGCCGTCAGCGTCGCCGGTGCCGGCGTTGTCGGCGTCGCCGTCGCCGTCGCCCCAGCACAACCCGCCCAGCCCGGCCGCCCGGTGGAACCCCGGGTGGTAGCGGACCTCCGCGCACACCTCACCGTCCGGGCCGCGTACGCCGCAGAACAACGGCTCGTTGAAGTTCCACGCCTCTGCATCTTCGTCGAGAGCCTGACCGGCGCCCTGTACCTGGAGAAGCCGGAGGAGATCCGGGACTATACGCTGAAGTTCGACTACCTACGAGCAGAGGCACGAGACCCGGCACAGTCGACACAAGACGATCGCCGAGCTGGTGAAGGAGCTGACATGAGCCACGTCGAGCACGCCACGGACCTGCCGCACGTCCGGTGGCGCAAGAGCAGCCGCAGCGGCGACAACGGCGGCTCCTGCGTCGAGGTGGCCACGCTGGCCGGCGGCACGATCGGCGTACGGGACTCCAAGGACCCGCACGGCCCGGCGCTGCTCTTCCCCACCGGAGCTTGGACGGCGTTCCTCACCACTGTGTCCAGCCGCTGACCCCACCGGCCTACCTCTCCGACGACAGACGCCCGCGCCTGCCGGCCGCCCGTACGTCTTCCTCGACGTCGACGGAGTACTGATTCCCTTCGCCGCCCGTGCCACCGGCCGCTCACCTTCGCCCCACGTTGCGGCTGACGGTGAGGCCATCGGTAATCCGCTGCTGGAGCGACTCGATCCAGAGGACGGACGCCGACTGCTGTCGCTCGACTGCCAGCTCGTCTGGGCGACCACGTGGATGGCCGAGGCGAACGACGTCGTCGCGCCGCTGCTCGGCCTGCCGGAGCTGCCGGTCGTCCCGTGGCCGGACTCCGACGACGAGCCCTCGCGCGGCGTGCACTGGAAGACGCCGTTCCTCACCACGTGGGCGGCCGGACGCACCTTCGTCTGGCTCGACGACGAGATCACCGACCGGGACCGGCAGTGGGTCTCCACGCACCACCCAGGCAAGGCGCTGCTGCACCGCGTCGACCCACGTCTCGGCCTCACCGACGCCGACTTCTCCACCCTCCGCCAGTGGCTCGCAGTCGACGGCGGCAAAGCCACGCCGATGTGAGGCTGAGATACGCTACGACCGCGTCGTAAGGTATCTGAGCCTCACATCGGCGAAGCGCTCCAGCCGCCCCGAGACGCTCATGCCGACGGCGCGCGGTGGCCGATAACCGCTGGAGGCGACACGGTCGAGTCGGGCAGCATCGGACGCATGATGCTCCTCGTGCCCGGCGACCCGCTGCGGCCGACCCGCCCGGACGAGCACTTCGCGCCGGAGGCCCGAGCCGCCCGGGAAGCCGGCTATGCCGTCGCGGTAGTCGACCACGACGAGCTGGCCAGGGGCAAAGACGCCGTACGGGCAGTGGCATCGGTGCCTCGCGACGGCACGGCCATCTACCGAGGCTGGATGCTGGAGGCTCACCGATACGCGCGGTTCGTCGACGCGCTCGCCGCGCGGGGCGTGACGCTACGTACCACCGCCGAGCAGTACCGACAGGCCCACGAGTTCCCTGGTTGGTACCCCACGCTGGCGACGGTGACCCCGCAGTCAGCCTGGACCGTGGGCGCGGCCCGAACAGACTTCGACAAGGCCCGACTCGCTCTCGGCGACGGCCCTGCCGTCATCCGCGACTACGTGAAGTCGATGAAGCACTACTGGAGCGAGGCAGCCTTCGTCCCGAGCGTCGAGGACGGTGACGCCGCATGGAGGGTCGCGAGCCGCTTCCAGCAGCTACGGGACGACGACTTCGTCGGCGGATTCGTGCTGCGCGAGTTCGAGCAGTTCACCACTGCGGAGGTACGTACCTGGTGGGTGCACGGTCGATGTGCATTGGTCGGACCACATCCGGACACCCCACACGATCAACCGCCGGACGGGATCGACCTCGACTGGCTCGCCCCACTGATCGACGCGCTGCGCCTGCCGTTCGTGACGGCTGATCTGACGCTGCGCGCCGACGGCGAATGGCGAGTCATCGAGGTGGGCGACGGACAGGTCAGCGACCGGCCCGCCAGCATCGACCCGGCCACGCTCATCGCAGCAGCATTCGACGAACTGCAATGAGATAGTGGATTACGGTGGGCTGATGAGTACCCGCGATCTGCCCGCTCAGATCGGTGACCTGCCGCCGATCGGGCGGCCGGCCAACAGTGCCCTGCTGGCAGCCGGCGTCACCACCCTCGCCCAGGTCGCCACCTACCGTCGGGACGACCTGCTGGCCATGCACGGAGTCGGGCCGAAGGCCGTCGGCATTCTCGCCACCGCACTGGCCGAACGCGGCCTCAGCTTCGCCAACTGACCAGAGGAGACGCCGGATGACCTCGCCTGACGGTGCCGGCGTCCCGCACTCCCATGATCACTTGATGCTCTGCTGGGAGAATGTCGGCGTGTCGCCCAGCAGAACGTCAAGTGATCATGGCGAGCCGCGTACCGCCGCCGGTCACGTCGACGCGGCCCACATCGGCCAACTGCACCAGATCCACGTACTCCCCGACTGCTGGGGTCGAGGGATCGGCGGGCTGCTGCACGACGCATTCGTCACGTACCTGCGGCGGACCGGTCGATCCGGCGGGGTGCTGGAGGCGTGGGGACGTAACGTTCGAGCCCAGCGGTTCTACGCCGCCCGTGGCTGGCGGGCCGATGGCCACAGCCGCCCCGGCCCGGTCGGCACCCGCTATATCTACCTGCAGCTCGGCTGCACAGCGGTACCCTGCCCGGCGTGAACGAGCTCGTCGAGCGGCACACCGTCCTCGCCGTCGTCGTCGGATCCCGGGCGTACGGGCTGCACGAGCCGGACTCCGACTACGACCGGCGCGGCGTGTACGTGGCTCCGACCAGGGCGTTCTGGCAGCTGGACAAGCCGCCCACCCATCTCGACGGGCCGGCACCGGAGCAGTTCTCCTGGGAGTTCGAACGCTTCTGCACCCTGGCCCTGCAAGGTAATCCGACCGTCCTGGAGGTGCTCTGGTCACCGCTGGTCGAGACGCTGCGCGAAGACGGCGAGCAGTTGCTGGCCGCCCGGCAGGCGTTCCTGTCGACCCGGCTGGCCCAGACCTACGGCGGTTATGCCCGCGACCAGCTCGACCGGGTGGCGGCCCGCCGGGAACGCACCGGTGAAACCAACCACAAGCAGGCGATGCACATGATCCGGCTGCTGACCGCCGGTGCACACGTGCTGCGTGCCGGTGAGGTCCTAGTCGACATGGGACCGTTGCGGGACCGGCTGCTCGCGGTCCGGCGGGGCGAGCTGCCGTGGCCGGCGGTCACCCGCTGGGCGGCGAATCTGCTGGCCGAGCTCGAAGACGCGGCGGCGCGCACTACGCTGCCGGAACAGCCTGACCGGGCCGCCGTCGACCGACTGCTCATCGCCGTACGGGAACGGAACCTGGGGTGACCGTCGACGTGCCGCCGTGGGCGGTCGACATCGCCCACGCGCTGCGCCGCCCGGAGTACGCGCCGGGCGCCGGGTCCCCCGATGAGATACCCGGCGCCCGGCGCGCAACCAGAGACCCCAGGACGCGTCAGCAACCAGAGACACCAGGACGCGTCAGGTGGCGGCCAGCGCCTCGGTGGGGGCGAGGCGGGCGGCCCGTACCGCCGGGTAGAGCCCGGCGACCGCCCCGATCAGCAGTGTCGCCGCGATCCCGCCGCCGCTCACCCAGGCCGGCACCACCGCCGGCCAGGCCTGAGTGAGGGCGTACCCGGTGGTGACCACGATGCCCAGCAGCACCCCGGCGGTGCCGCCGAGCGCCGACAGCAGCAGCGACTCGGCGAGAAACTGGGTGCGCACCTGGCCCCGGGTGGCGCCGAGCGAGCGGCGTAACCCGATCTCGGCGCGCCGCTCCAGCACCGAGATCACCATGGTGTTGGCGACCCCGACCCCGCCGACCAGCAGCGCCACCGCGCCGATACCGAGCAGCAACCCGGTGAAGGACGCGTCGGCGGCCTGCTGCGCGGCGAGCGCGTCGGACGGGCGGGAGACCTTCACCTCGTGCGGTGCCGCCGGGTTGGCGGTGGCGGCCAGCACCGACCGGACCGACTCCACGGCCGAGTCCGCGCTGCGGGCGTAGACCGTGGTCGGGTGGCCGTCGAAACCGAGGTACGTTTGCGCGGCCGGCCAGCCGACCAGCGCCGAGGAGTCGATCTCCGGGGCGAGCCGCACCGGGTCCAGAACGCCGACCACGGTGAACCACCTGCCGCCGAGAAGGACCTGCACGTCTACTCCGGCCGAGCCGATCCCGAGGCGCTCGGCGGCGTCGGCACCGAGCACCACCGCCGGGTACTGCTCGGTGGCCGCGTTGAGCCAGGTTCCCCCGGCCAACGTCGCACCGACCGTGTCGAGCAGGTCCAGCTCGGCCGCGCGTACGCCGATCCCACCGGTCTCGGCGCTGGGGATCCGGTCATTGCGGTAGACCGACGTGTCGGGGACGAGGCCGGTGGCGGCGACCTGCTGGACCGGTCCGACCCGGCCGATCATGGCCACCGAATCGGCCGGCAGTTTCGCGTCAGCACCGAACAAGGTGTTGCCGGGAGCCACCGTGAGCAGGTTGGTGCCGAGCGCCGCAAGGGTACGGTCGATCTCGGCCCGGGACGAGGCGGAGATGCCGACGACGGAGACCATCGCGGCGATGCCGATCGCGATGCCCAGCGCGGAGAGGAACGCCCGCATCGGGCGGGTACGCAGCCCGACGCCGCCTACCCGCAGGATGTCGCCGAGGCGCATCCGGGCCGGGCTGGGGCGGGGCCGGGTCACCGGGAGACTCCGGCGACCGCGACCGGCGTACGGCTGTCCTCGACGATCCGGCCGTCGCGCATCCGCACCCGGCGGGGCATCCGCTCGGCCAGCTCCCGATCGTGGGTGATGATCACGACGGTGGTCCCGGCGGTGTGCAGTTCGTGCAGCAGGGTCAGCACCGACTCACCGGAGGCGGTGTCGAGGTTCCCCGTCGGCTCGTCGGCGAGCAGCAGCGCCGGCTCGCCGAGGACGGCTCGGGCGATGGCGACCCGTTGCCGTTCCCCACCGGAGAGTTCGTTAGGCCGGTGGTCCAGCCGATGTCCGAGCCCGACGCGCCGCAGGGCGGCCGCCGCCCGCCGCCGCCGGGTGGCCAGCGGTACGCCGGAGTAGAGCAGCCCGTCGGCGACCGCATCCGCGACGGGCGCACCAGCCGGCAGGTGGAACTGCTGGAAGACGAAGCCGATCCGGCTGGCCCGCAGAGCGGAGAGTTCCCGGTCGGTCAGCGTGGCCACGTCGTACCCGTCGATGCTGACCCGGCCGCTGCTCGGCCGGTCCAGGGTGCCGATCAGGTTCAGCATGGTCGACTTGCCGGAGCCCGACGGGCCGACGATGGTGAGCAGCTCACCGGCGGTGATGGTGAGGCTGACATCGTCGAGCGCCCGGACACCGCCGCCGTACTCCTTGCTGACGGCGTCGAGGCAGACGACCGGCACGTCGCCGGCGGCGGCTGGCGCGATCACGACGGCACCCCCACGGTCAGGCCGGCGGTCAGGCCGTCACCGGAGATCTCGACCTGGCCGCCGGCGAACAGGCCGGTCTCCACGGCCACGATCCGGGTGTCCGGCCCGTCCACGACCTCGACGCCGTACCCGCCCTCGGCGAGGGCGAGCAGCGCGGCGACCGGCACGGTGAGCACGTCCTCGCGTCGGTCGGTGGTGAACGACACCTCGACGGAGGCCCGGTCGTACTCCTCGATGGCGGCGGGGTCGTCCACCGCGACCGTCACCTCGACGGTGGTTTCCGGATCGTCCTGCTGCCCGTCGCCGCCGCTGATCACCAACTCGCTGGCAATGATCGTGCCCGGTACGGTGGTGCGGTCCGGCAGAGCGACGGCGACCTCACTGTCCACCTCCGCCAGGCGCAGGTCGGTGATGTCCAGTTCGACGGTGACCAGCCGGTCGGTGCCGGTGGTGGTCAGCACCGGTCCGCCGGACTGCAGCAGGTCGCCGATCTCGGCCCGGTGGCTGTCGACCCGTACCTTCCCGGGGGCGTAGCTGATCTGCTCCGGCTCGACCCGGCCGGTCTTCGGCAGGCCGAGGTCGGCCTGCCACTTCCGGACCACCTCGGCGGTCGCCCAGGTGTACTCGTCATCGACCGTGAAGCCGGTGTAGCCGAGCTTGCTCAGGTTCTGTTCGAACTGTTTGACGTCCGCGCCGGTCAGGCCCAATTCCAGAGTCCGGTACGCGGGCAGGTTGCCGTAGAGCAGGACGATCTTCTCGTTGTCCACCGCGTAGAGCGCCTGACCTTGGCTGACGGTGGTGCCGACCGGCGTGAGCGCGGTAAGAGTGCCTGCCGCCCGAGCCACGACGGTACGGCTCGGCCCGTACCCCAGTTCCCCGCTGACGGCCTTGCTGTCGGTGAGGGTCTGCCGGGCAACGGTGGCGGTCGCGGGAGGAAGGGTGCTCGCGGTGGCTGTATCTGTCTGGCCGCTGCCGAAGCCGACGGCCGCCGCCACGGCCACGCCGGCCGCGAGGACCGTGGCGGCGGCCAGGCCGACGGCGGGCAGGGCCACCCGTCGGCGCCAGCGAGGCCGGTTGGTCCGCCGCTCCGGTGAGATCCGCTCCTGGTCCGGTGGGGCCGGAGCGGGCTGCTCCTGGCTGGTCACCGGCTACCTCCGGCGGGCGGTGCCATGCCCTGGCCGCATTTCTCCATGGCGGCCTGGAAGGTGGGATCGTCCGGGCTCATGCTCAGGTCGAGGTTCATCCGCCCGTCGACGTCCGGGTCGGGGAAGTCCGTCACCCCGTTCTCCCGCATGCACTTGGCTATCTCGCGTACCCGTTCGATCTGCTCGGGGTCCGACTGCCCGGTCTCGCCGCCGCCCGGCAGGAATTCGCGGCACTGCTCAATCGCCGCCTCGACCTTCTCCATGTCGCTGTCCGTCCCAAAACCCTGCATCGCGCCGCCTTCGCCCGGTTCGGGGTCCGGCATGTCCACGCCGTTCTCCCGCATGCACCGGGCGAACCGCAGCTGTCGCTCCTCCTCGGTGAGCCCGTCGACGCCGTCCCCGTCCCCGTCCCCGGCACCGGCGGAGGCCGTCGGTCCCGCGCCGTCCGCGGTGGCCACCTGGTCGCCGTCGGCGGCACCGGCGCAGCTGGATACCGCCAGGGCCAGGGCGAGACTGATCGGTACGGCCAGTAGCAGGCCGGTCCGGTGTCGTCGCATTGTCGTCGCTCCCTTCGTCCACCGGCGCGGGTCGCCGGCTAACGGGGACGAGTGCACCGTCCGGGGCGTATCCCGGGCGTAACCGAAGCCGGTTACGCGTTCGTTACGCGAGCGTGCGGCACCATGGACCGGTGCGAGTGCTGGTGGCCGAGGACGAGACCCTGCTGGCGGACGCGATCGCCGAGTGGCTGCGGCGGGAGGCGTTGGCCGTCGACGTGGCCTACGACGGAGACGCGGCGCTGGAACGGCTCGGCGTCAACGCCTATGACGTGCTGGTGCTGGACCGGGACCTGCCGGTGGTGCACGGCGACGACGTGTGCCGGGCGGTGGTGGACAGCGGCAGTGGGACGCGGGTGCTGATGCTGACCGCGGCGTCGGCGGTGCGCGACCGGGTCGCCGGGCTCCAGCTCGGCGCCGACGACTACCTGGTCAAACCGTTCGCGATGGTGGAGCTGTCCGCGCGGGTCCAGGCGCTGGTACGGCGACCGCATCCGCTGCCGCCGAAGCTCGCCCGGGCAGGAATCGTGCTGGATCCGGCCCGGCGCGAGGTGTACCGCGACGACCGGTACGTGCCGCTGTCCCGCAAGGAGTTCGCCGTGCTGGCCGAGCTGTTGCGGGCGGACGGGGCGGTGCTCTCCGCCGAGGATCTGCTGGAGCGGGCCTGGGACGAGCACATCGACCCGTTCACCAACGTGGTGCGGGTGACGATGATGAAGCTGCGGCGCAAGCTCGGCGATCCGCCGTTGATCCTGACGGTGCCCGGCGTGGGATACCAGATCCCGTGAACGGCAGGGTGAACCGGACGCGGCCGCCGGGGCGCGGCTGGCCGCCCCTTCGCAACCGGCTGACGCTGCGAGCCCGGCTGACCGTGGTCTACGGCGGTTTGTTGCTGCTTGCCGGGATGATCCTGCTGGCCGTCACCTATGTGCTGGTAGACCAGCGGATGCCGCAACCCGTGGAGGCGACCCAGTCCGGGCCGTTCTCCAGCGCGTCCAGCGCGTCCAGCGCGTCCGGCGCGACCGGCGCGACCGGCGCGACCGGCGCGGATCGGGTCGTCCCAGCGGACTCGGTCCAGCTGCAGGCCCTCGTTCTGGACGTGCAACAGGAGGTCCGGGCAAATGCGATGGAGTCGCTGCTCACCCAGGGTGGGGTGGCGCTGCTGCTGGTGTCGGTGGTGGCGGTGACGGCCGGCTGGCTGATCGCCGGGCGGGCGCTCCAGCCGCTGCACCGGATCACCGCGACCGCCAGCCGGATCGCCGGGGCGGACGGAGCCGGTCGTGGCCTGCACGAGCGAATCGCCCTGCAGGGGCCGGCCGACGAGGTCCGGGAGCTGGCCGACACCTTCGACCTGATGCTGGAGCGGTTGGACCGCTCGTTCGACGGGCAGCGCCGGTTCGTGGCGAACGCCTCGCACGAGCTGCGCACTCCACTGGCGGTGAACCGTGCCCTGCTGGAGCTGGCGGTGACCCGGTCGGACGCTACGCCCGAGCTGCGGCAGCTGGGCGAAAGCCTGCTGGTCGTGAACGAGCGGCATGAACGGTTGATCGACGGGCTGCTCACCCTGGCCGATTCGGAGAACGCGGTCACCGAACGCATCCCGGTAGACCTGGCGAAGATCGCCGCGCACGTGCTGGACCTGTCGACCGAGGGCCCCTCGGTCGCGGTGCACCGGGAGTTGGCCCCGGCACCGACCGCTGGCGACCCGGTGCTGCTGGAACGGCTGACGCAGAACCTGGTGGAGAACGCGGTGCGGCACAATCTCCCGGCCGGCGGCTGGTTGTCGGTGCGTACCGGGCGGGCAGGGGGGCAGGTGGAGCTGGAGGTGACGAACACCGGGCCGGTGGTGGCGCCGTACGAGACGGAGACGATCTTCCAGCCGTTCCGGCGGCTGCGCCGGGACCGCGTCGACGGGCGCGGGTTCGGCCTCGGACTGTCGATCGTACGGGCGGTTGCCGGTGCGCACGGCGGTACGGTCTCAGCCCAGCCGCACGACGGGGGCGGCCTGGTGGTGACGGTGACCCTGCCGGCCGATGATGTCCCTGCCAGGCCGCACCAGCGATCTGCAGGAACGCCTACGGGACGCGGGCTGCCCGACGCGGAGCCGAACTAGCGTGACTGCCGACGTGCCGTCGTGGGCGGCCGAGCGTGCTCCGCTGCCGGCGGACGCCGCCGGCTCGCCCACTGGTCGACCCATAAGTATCGATCCGGCCACGCTCGTCCCGGCGGCATTCGGCTAACTGCCATGAGGCAGCGGACCACCGTAGGCGGATGAGCACTCGCCATCTGCCCGCCCAGGTCGGTGACCTGCCGCCGATCGGACGGCCCGCCAACAGTGCCCTGCTCGACGTCTCAGCCCGCACGGCCGGACCAACCCGATCGGGCCACCGCCGACCGGCTGCTCATCGCCGTACGGGAAAGGAACCTGGGGTGACCGGCACGCGGAGGTCGTCGATGTTGAATCTGAGAAATCTCGCGACGGCATGTCGAGAACCTAGGAGCGGCTCCGTCCCAGGTGCGAACACGGCCACAATGGGGCCGTACCTCACCAAGGAGACCAAGATGGCCAAGTACCTGCTGCTCAAGCACTACCGGGGCGCGCCGGCGGCGGTCAACGACGCACCGATGGATCAATGGACGCCGGAGGAGGTCACGGCCCACATCCAGTACATGCGTGACTTCGCCACCCGGCTGGAGGGCACCGGCGAGTACGTCGGCGAGCAGGCGCTCTCCCCGGAGGGCACGTTCGTCCGGTACGACGGTGAGGGGCGGCCGCCGGTCACCGACGGGCCGTTCGCCGAGACCAAGGACCTGGTCGCTGGATGGATGGTGATCGACGTCGAGACCTACGAGCGCGCGATCGAGCTCGCCGGTGAGCTGTCCGCGGCTCCCGGTGCGGGTGGCAAGCCGATCCACGAATGGCTCGAGGTGCGTCCGGCCTACGGCGAGCAGCCCACGGCCACCGAGTGAACGAGTCACTGCTGCGGGAGCTGGTGCCCGCGGTGATCGGTGTTCTCGTCCGTCGCGGAGCCGACTTCGCGGCGGCCGAGGACGCCGTGCAGGACGCCCTGGTCGAGGCGGTACGCGGATGGTCGGACGACCCACCACGCGACCCCAAGGGCTGGCTGGTAACGGTGGCCTGGCGCAGGTTCCTCGACGCGCTACGGGCCGACACCTCCCGGCGGCGGCGGGAGGAGCTGGTCGAAGCCGAACCGATGCCCGGGCAGGGCACCGCAGTGGACGACACGCTGGCGCTGTACTTCCTGTGCGCGCATCCGGCCCTGACCTCGGCCTCGGCGGTCGCGCTCACACTGCGGGCGGTCGGCGGCCTGACCACGCGGCAGATCGCGCAGGCATACCTGGTGCCGGAGGCGACCATGGCCCAGCGGATCAGCAGGGCCAAACGGACCGTCGCCGGCGTCCGGTTCGACCAGCCCGGTGACGTCGCCACCGTGCTTCGCGTGCTCTACCTGGTCTTCAACGAGGGCTACTCCGGCGACGTCGACTTAGCCGCCGAGGCGATTCGGCTCACCCGCCAGCTGGCGACCATGATCGACCACGAGGAGGTCGCCGGCCTGCTGGCGCTCATGCTGCTGCACCACGCCCGGCGTCCGGCACGGACCGGCCCCGACGGCCGGCTCGTGCCGCTCGCCGAGCAGGACCGCAGCCGGTGGGACAC
Organism: Solwaraspora sp. WMMD792; assembly: GCF_029626105.1. Lineage (NCBI taxonomy): Bacteria > Bacillati > Actinomycetota > Actinomycetes > Micromonosporales > Micromonosporaceae > Solwaraspora > Solwaraspora sp. WMMD792. The sequence goes on along the minus strand of NZ_JARUBH010000009.1, from coordinate 7,169,223 downwards.
CGTACTCATCGCCGAGGGCATCGACGTGCTCCAGACCGCGCTCACCCGCGACCGGCTGGGCGAGTTTCAGGCCCAGGCGGCCATCGCCGCGCTGCACGCCGACGCCCGGACCGTCGAGGAGACCGACTGGGTGCAGATCGTCGAGTGGTACGACGAACTGGTGCGCCGCACCGACAGCCCGGTGGCCCGACTCAACCGGGCCGTCGCGCTCGGCGAGGCAGACGGTGCGCGAGCTGGTCTGGCTGCCCTGGCAGACCTCGACCCGGCCCTGCCTCGGTACGCCGCCGTCGCGGCGCACCTGCACGAGCGCGACGGTGATCCGGTGACCGCGGCCCGGCTCTACGCGCAGGCCGCCCGGTCAGCGCCCAACCTGCCCGAGCGCGACCACCTCACGCGACAGGCCGCCCGGCTCAACACACAGCTGCGGAGTTGACCGGCCCGCAGTGGTTCCGGCCTTCCCGACCGCCGCCGCAACTGGCAGAGTCATGTCCCGACATGACGATGCTCGACCTCTGCTACGACAGTCTTGACGGGCTTTCCGTCGGTGATGCTCTCGGCGCCCAGTTCCTCGTCCCCGGCACCAGCCTTGCCGCGTTGCTCGACGGGGACCCGCCGGCCGGGCCGTGGCCGTGGACCGACGACACCGAGATGGCCTGCTCGATCGTCGCCGAATTGCGCGAGCGCGACGGCATCAACCAGGACAGCCTGGCAGCCCGGTTCGCCGAGCGCTTCGAGCCGTACCGTGGCTACGGTGCCGGTGCGGTGGTCCTGCTGCGCCAGGTCCGGCAGGGCGTCGCCTGGCGGGACGCGGCCGGTGCGGCGTTCGACGGCCAGGGGTCGATGGGCAACGGCGCCGCGATGCGGGTCGCCCCGCTCGGCGCGTTCCACGCGGGCGACAACCGTACCGCCGCCCGGCAGGCCTGGCGTTCGGCGGAGGTCACCCACGCCCACCCCGAGGCGATCCTGGGTGCGGTCGCCGTCGCCGTCGCGGCGGCGGAAGCCGGCTGGTCCCGGCTGACCCGGTCCCGGCCCGAGCCGGCCGAACTGCTCGACGTGGTGCTGGCCCACCTGATCGACGGCCGACTGATGTCCGGCATCGTCCGGGCCAGGCGGTTGCTGGGGGTCGGCGTCGCCGAAGCGGCGTACGAGTTGGGCAACGGCGCGCAGGTGCTGGCCTTCGACACCGTCCCGTTCGCACTGTGGGTCGCCGCGACCCGACTCGACGACTACCCGGCGGCGATTCACGCCTGTGTCGAGGCCGGCGGTGACGTCGACACCACCGCGGCGATCGTCGGCGGCATCGTGGCCGCGTACACCGGCTCCGGACCGGGTGGAGTCCCGGCGCAGTGGTTGGCCCGCCGTGAGCCGCTCCCCGACGACGTACGCCCGACCCGGTAGCACCGGCACAGCTCCACGGCCATGGTCGAGGCACGTCCGTCACGCCGGAGCAGAAGCCAGCGAGCAGCCCGGTCGGCCGGCCGGGTCGGCTGCTACCTGGTCGCGCGTTCGGCGCTGTGTACGGCGTTGCGGAACAGCATGGCGACGGTGGTCGGTCCGACGCCGCCGACGCGCGGGGTGATCGCCGCTGCCACCTCGGCGCAGGCTTCGTCGACGTCGGGCAGGAGGCGGCGGCCGGCGTAGCGGACACCGGCGCCGATCACCACCGCTCCGGGCCGGACGTGCTCGGGCTGAATGATGCCGGGTACGCCGGCCGCCGCGATCAGGATCTCGGCGCGCCGGGTGTAGCGGGGCCAGTCGGCGACTCCGGTGTGGACCACGGTCACTGCGGCGTTGGCGGTGGGACGTTTCTGGGCCAGCAGCATCGCCAACGGTCGGCCGAGGGTGGCGCCACGGCCGAGGATGACCACCTCCCGGCCGGCGATTGGGACCCGGTGATGGTCCAGCAGCGCCTCGATCCCGGCCGGAGTACACGGCACAGGTCCCGGCAGGCCGACGGCGAGGCGACCCATGTTGAGCGGGTGCATCCCGTCGACGTCCTTGTCCGGGTCGAGGCTCTGCAGGGCGGCGTCGTAGTCGAGGTGGCCCGGGATCGGGTACTGGATCAGGACGGCGTGCACCCGGCGGTCGGCGTTGAACCCGGCGATCACCTTGAGCAGGTCGTCCTGGGTGGCGTCGGCGGGCAGATGCCGGTGCGGCGAGTCGAAGCCCAACTCGGCGGCCTGTCGCTGTTTGAGGCGGATGTAGCCGGCGCTGGCGTCGTCGTCGCCGACCAGGATGGTGGCGAGGCTGGGCGTGACACCGCGTGCACGCAGGGCGGCCACCCGCCGGGTGACATCGGCGAGTACGGCTTCGGCTACCGGCGCGCCGGGCAGCAGTCGAGCATCCGCAGGCATGGGAGTCCCTTCGGACGGGAGCCCAGGCGGTCGACTCCCGTGGCCGGCTCCCCGATGGTCCACCATCCCGTGCCGCCAGTCGCACTGACGACGAGACTACCGCGACGGGGCACCTGCCCCCTCCTCGGCGCTCGGGCCGGCTCAGATCCGGCGGGCGTCCCACCGGCTGCCCATGCTCCTCATCGAATCTGGTACCGAAACTCTTCCGGAAACGAACGATCAGTCCACATCGGCTGCTCTGACTCACTGTCGTCGCCTGCCCGGGCAGCGACGACCTCTTCGACTCGGGCGGACCGGCCTTCCTGCGCATCATCCCACAGACGACATCGAGGCACGGCACTGAACTTCTTCCGGAAGTTTGCCGGAACTTATTGACGCCGGAGGTGTTATCGCTCACAGTCTATGGATGCAGGGAGGGCAGGCACCCCTGCAACCTGGTCGTCCACCAGGAGCCGGGCACCCACCGCCACGCCACCCACGCGCGCGCTAACGCTCACCCGCGTGGCGTTCGACGCAGCCTCCGTCCATCCCGGGCCGCGGCTCGGTTCGACGCTGCCTGTCCAACGACGACCGGACCACGTGCACGGCCCTGAACCACGCCTCGACAGGCGTGGCCTTACTTCTGTCAGAAGGGAAGGTCATGTATCCCATGGCAAGACCCGTCGGACGCCGTCTGGCGTTCGGGCTGTCGGCCGCCGCGGCCGTGCTCGTCGCGGCCGTGGCCGCATTGACTGCGACCACGCCGGCACACGCCGACGAGGCCACCCTGGGGGCGGCCGCTGCCCAGTCCGGCCGCTACTTCGGCACCGCCGTCGCCGCCAACAAACTCGGCGACTCGACCTACGTGAACATCCTCAACCGGGAGTTCAACAGCGTCACCGCCGAAAACGAGATGAAACTCGACGCCACCGAACCACAACAGAACCAGTTCAACTTCACCAACGGCGACCGCATCGTCAACCACGCCCTCTCCCGCGGCATGGCCGTCCGCGGCCACACCCTCGCCTGGCACTCCCAGCAACCCGGCTGGATGCAACAGATGGAAGGCAACGCCCTCCGCCAGGCCATGCTCAACCACGTCACCCGCGTCGCCTCCTACTACCGAGGCAAAATCCACTCCTGGGACGTCGTCAACGAAGCCTTCGAAGACGGCAACTCCGGCGCCCGCCGCAACTCCAACCTCCAACGCACCGGCAACGACTGGATCGAAGCCGCCTTCCGCGCCGCCCGCGCCGCCGACCCCGGCGCCAAACTCTGCTACAACGACTACAACATCGACAACTGGTCCTGGGCCAAGACCCAGGCCGCCTACAACCTCGTCCGCGACTTCAAACAACGCGGCGTACCCATCGACTGCGTCGGCCTGCAGTCACACTTCAACTCCCAGTCCCCCTACCCCTCGAACTACCGCACCACCCTGTCCAGCTTCGCCGCCCTCGGCGTCGACGTACAGATCACCGAACTCGACATCGAAGGCTCCGGCAGCAGCCAGGCCAACGCCTTCCGCGGCGTCGTCAACGACTGCCTCGCCATCGCCCGCTGCACCGGCATCACCGTCTGGGGCATCCGCGACAGCGACTCCTGGCGCAGCTACGGCACCCCACTACTGTTCGACAACAACGGCAACAAGAAGCAGGCGTACGACGCGACCCTGTCCGCACTCAACGCCGGCGGCACCCCGGTCAGCCCGTCCCCGTCGGTCTCGCCGACCAGCGGCCCGTCGCCCACCACCAGCCCGTCACCCAGCCCACCGCCGGGCGGCAACCCGTACCAGCGCGGCCCGGACCCCACCCGCGACAGCGTGGCCGCCAACCGAGGCACCTTCGCCACCGCCGAGATGAGCGTGTCCCCCGGCAACGGATTCAACGGCGGATCGATCTACTACCCCACCGACACCAGCCAGGGCACCTTCGGTGCGGTTGCGATCGTGCCCGGCTACACCGCGCGGTTCGCCGACGAAGAAGCCTGGATGGGCCACTGGTTGGCGTCCTTCGGCTTCGTCGTCATCGGCGTCGAGACCAACAGCACCAACGACTTCGACACCGCCCGGGGCACCCAGTTGCTCGCCGCTCTGGACTGGCTCACCAACAGTAGTCCGGTCCGAGACCGGATCGACGCCAGTCGTCAATCGGTGATCGGCCACTCGATGGGCGGCGGTGGGGCACTCCACGCGGCCGGTACGCGGTCCTCCCTCAAGGCCGCGATCGGGCTCACCCCGTTCATGCCGTCGGGAACCCCGGCCAACAACCAGGTGCCGACGTTGCTCATCGCCGGCACCAACGACACCGTGGTCGCCCCGTCGTACGTCACCGACCTGTACAACGCTCTGCCGTCCTCGACGGAGCGCGCCTACATGGAGTTCGTCGGTGCCGACCACCTCTTCCCGACCCGGCCCAACAACCTCGAAATGCGGATCCTGATCCCCTGGCTGAAGACCTTCGTCGACAGCGACTCCCGGTACACCCAGTTCCTGTGCCCGTTGATGGACTCCAGCGGCATCGCCGGGTACCGCAACAGCTGTCCCCTGCTGCCGGATCAGCCGACGCCACCTCCCACCCCGACGCCCAGCCCGACGACGCCCACCCCCGACCCGACGACGCCGGGCCCGGGGACCTGCACCGCGACGATGTCGACCGGTCAGGTCTGGGGCGACCGCTACAACACCTCCGTGACGGTCACCGGGACCAGCAACTGGACCGTCGTGGTGGCGATCACCCCGCCACAGCGCATCTCGGCCACCTGGAACGGCAACCCCACCTGGGACTCCAGTGGAAACGTGATGACCATCCGCGCCAACGGCAACGGCAACACCTTCGGCTTCACCACCATGTTCAACGGCAACTCCTGGGCCCGGCCCCAGATCAGATCCTGTACGGCCGGATAGCAGGTCGGCACTGAACGCGGCGGACCGCGGATCGCCATCGAGCGATCCACGGTCCGCCGCGTCGCTGCACCGCCGTGCCGCTGCACCGCCGTGCCGATAGCGCCGGCTGGTCCGTCATCCCCAGCCTGACAGATCCGCCACCCCCGGCCTGACCTGCAGGTTTCCGCCCTTCGTGACACCCGCACGGCCCACAGCGCAGAAACTTGAATGATTCCAGAAAACGGCCTATCGTGGCCCGGTGACATCCGACCTCGAGGCGCAGTTGAGGGCGGCCTCGTTGCGGGTGACCCGGCCGAGGCTGGCAGTCCTCGCGGCGCTACGCGACCGCCCGCACGTCGACACCGACACGGTGCTCGACCTGGTGCGCGCCGACCACCCCACGGTGTCCCACCAGGCGGTCTACGATGTGCTGCGGGTTCTCACCGACGCCGGGCTGGTGCGGCGCATCCAGCCGGCCGGCGCGACCGCCCGCTACGAGCGGCGGGTCGGGGACAACCACCACCACGTCGTCTGCCGCTCCTGCGGCGTGATCGCCGACGTCGACTGCGCCACCGGATCCGCCCCCTGTCTCACCGCCTCCGACGACCACGGTTTCACGGTCGACGAGGCGGAGGTCGTCTACTGGGGCACCTGTCCCGGCTGTGCGACCGACAACGCCACTTCGTTATCGGCCAATCCGGAAGGGAACTGATGAGCGACATCCAGAACAACGGTCCCACCAGCGCACAGGGTGTGGACAAGATGGCGGCGTCCGGCTGCCCGGTCGCCCACGACTCGGTGACCGCGCACGGCAGCGAGAGCGAGAACCCGGCGATCGACTCACCAACTCCCAAAACGGGTGGACGGCCGCGTACCAACCGGGACTGGTGGCCCAACCAGCTCGACCTGTCGGTGCTGCACGCCCACTCGCCCAAGGGCAACCCGCTGGGCGCGGACTTCAGCTACGCCAAGGAGTTCGCCAAGCTCGACGTCGAGGCCCTCAAGCAGGACATCACCAAGGTTCTCACCACCTCGCAGGACTGGTGGCCGGCCGACTTCGGCCACTACGGCGGGCTGATGATCCGGCTGAGCTGGCACGCCGCCGGCACGTACCGGATCGAGGACGGCCGGGGCGGCGCCGGCGACGGCGGGCAGCGCTTCGCCCCGCTGAACAGCTGGCCGGACAACGCCAACCTGGACAAGGCCCGGCGACTGCTGTGGCCGGTCAAGGCAAAGTACGGCCAGAAGATCTCCTGGGCCGACCTGCTGGTGCTGGCCGGCAACGTCGCCCTGGAATCGATGGGCTTCAAGACCTTCGGCTTCGCCTTCGGCCGGGAGGACGTCTGGGAGCCGGAGGAGATCTTCTGGGGTCCGGAGGACACCTGGCTCGGTGACGCGCGGTACCTCTCCGAGAAGGAGATGGCCAGCGGGGTCGGCGCGACCGAAATGGGCCTGATCTACGTCAACCCGGAGGGCCCGCGCGGCAACGCCGACCCCCTCGCGGCGGCCCACTTCATCCGGGAGACGTTCGCCCGGATGGCGATGAACGACGAGGAGACCGTCGCTCTCATCGCCGGTGGCCACACCTTCGGCAAGACCCACGGTGCCGGCGACGCCGACGCCCACGTCGGCCCGGAGCCGGAGGGCGCGCCGATCGAGGCACAGGGCCTGGGCTGGCTGAGCACGTACGGCAGCGGTAAGGGCGGCGACGCCATCACCAGCGGCCTGGAGGTCACCTGGACCGACAAGCCGACGCAGTGGAGCAACCGCTTCTTCGAGATCCTCTTCGGGTACGAGTGGGAGCTGACCACCAGCCCCGGTGGGGCCAAGCAGTGGGTGGCAAAGGACGCCGAGGCGATCATTCCGGACGCGCACGACCCGGCGAAGAAGCACAAGCCGACGATGCTCACCACCGACCTGTCGCTGCGCTTCGACCCGACGTACGAGCAGATCTCCCGCCGGTTCCTGGCCAACCCGGACGAGTTCGCGCTGGCCTTCGCCAAGGCCTGGTACAAGCTGCTGCACCGCGACATGGGCCCGGTCAGCCGGTTCCTCGGCCCGTGGGTTCCCGAGGCCCAGCTGTGGCAGGACCCGGTGCCGGCCGTCGACCACGAACTGGTCAGCGACGCCGACGTGGCCGCGCTCAAGGCGAAGGTCCTCGACTCCGGGCTGAGCACCGCGCAGCTGGTCAGCACCGCCTGGGCGTCGGCGGCAAGCTTCCGCTCCACCGACAAGCGTGGCGGCGCCAACGGGGCCCGGGTACGGCTCGAGCCGCAGCGCAGCTGGGAGGTCAACCAGCCGGAGCAGCTGGCCACGGTGCTGAGCACCCTGGAGGGTATCCAGCAGGAGTTCAACGCGGCCGGCGGCGCGAAGATCTCGCTCGCCGACCTGATCGTGCTGGCCGGCTCGGCCGCCGTCGAGAAGGCGGCGCACGACGCCGGGGTCAAGGTGACCGTGCCGTTCCACCCGGGCCGCACCGACGCCAGCCAGGAGCAGACCGACGTCGAGTCGTTCGCGGTGATGGAGCCGCGGGCCGACGGGTTCCGTAACTACCTGCGGCCGGGCGAAAAGACCCAGCCGGAGGTCCTCCTGGTCGACCGGGCCTACATGCTCGACCTGTCCGCCCCGGAGATGACCGTGCTCGTCGGCGGTCTGCGGGCGCTCGGGGCGAACGTCGGCGGTACGCCGCACGGCGTGCTCACCGACCGGCCCGGCGTGCTCACCAACGACTTTTTCACCAACCTGCTCTCCCCCGGCACCCGGTGGAAGGCGGCGGAGTCCGGCGAGCACGTGTACGAGATCCGTGACCTGGCCACCGACGAGGTGAAGTGGACCGCGACCGCGGTCGACCTGATCTTCGGCTCGAACTCGCAGCTGCGTGCCCTCTCCGAGGTGTACGCCAGCAGCGACGCCGGCGAGAAGTTCGTCACCGACTTCGTCGCGGCCTGGGTCAAGGTCATGGAGCTGGACCGGTTCGACCTGTCCTGATCGAAGGTTCGACGGCTTCCGACAGGTTCGACGGCTGTTGCCCCGCTGACCCGGGTATCCGGGTCAGCGGGGACACCACTGGTTGGCGTAGCCGTCAACGGAGCCGCAGGAACCGATACCCTGCGGGTAGGTGAAAAAGTCCGTCGGGTCGTACTTGCGTTTCACCTCGACCAGCCGCTGGTAGTTGTCGCCGTAGTAGGCCCGCCGCCAGTCGGCCAGGTGCGGATCCGGGAAGTTCTGGTACGCCCCGACCGGCGGCCGTCCGCCGAGCAGTTCGTCGTACAGGCCGGTCAACCAGGTGCCGTTCGCCAGACCCACCTCGGGTGGGTCGTCGTCGGCCCAGCTCGCCTCGGCGGCCAGCACGAACAGGGCGTCGCGGTGCACGAAGGCGGTGGCGCCCGGCGGTACGTCGTTGATCTGCCCGCCCATGCAGAACAGCGCCACCCCGGCACCGTCCGGGTTGCGACTGCCCGGCCACCGTCGCAGCCCGGCGGCCACCGTCTGCAGCTGCGCCTCGTCCAGCGGGGACCGCAGCACCGCCGACTTGACCGCGAACTGCTGCGCCGGGGTGGTCGAGGACAGCAGCTGCGCCGCCTCGGCCGGGGTCACCTGACGGATGCTGTCCCGGTTGGTCTGCCGCTCGGCGCGGGTGCCGACCGCCAGCGCCGGCCCGAGGATGCCGACGAGTTCGTCGGCGTACCCGTAGAACTGGCCGAGCGCGTCGGCGTACACCTGATGCTGTCCGCCGTCACCGACGGTGGTGCCGGCGCCGATCCGGCAGTCGAAGCGTCGGTCGGCCTGCTGCGCGGCGGCGATCTGCTGCATCGCGGACAGCGCCGGCACCATGCTGTCGGCACCCCAGCGCAGCTGGAAGTAGGTCACCTCGCCGCGCAGCCGCGCGTACCGGAAGGTGAACGAGGTGTTGACGCCGAAGTTGTTGCCGGCCCCGCCCCGGCAGGCCCAGAACAGGTCCGGGTCGGTGGTCTCGTCGCAGGTGGTCGTCGTGCCGTCGGCCAGCACCACCTCGGTCGCGGTCAGCCGGTCGCAGGTGAGCCCGAACATCTTGTCGTTGAACCCGATGCCGCCGCCGAGGACCAGCCCGGCCACCCCGACCGTCGGGCAGCGGCCGGCCGGCACCAGGATTCCCTGCTGCCGCAGCAGTGGCCGCAGGTCGGCGTTGACCACGCCGGCTGCCACGGTGAGCAGGCCGGCGTCCGGGGTGACCTCGACCGGGCCGTACCGCTGCGGCGGCCGGGACACCGGGGCCGGTGCGACGACGCTGCCGCGCAGCCGGCTCATCACCACCAACAGTCCGTGGGTGGTCGAGTAGCCGGCGTAGTTGTGGCCGAGGCTCGACCGGGGCACCAGCGGCATGCCGACGTCCCGCGCCCAGCTGACCGCCACCGCGACGTCCTCGGATGTCCCGGCGGCCAGGATCGCCGCCGGTTGTACGTTGGCGTACCGGTGGTTGAACGGGATGCTGAGTGCCTCGTAGCTCGCCCCGCCGCGCCGGTAGAGGGTGGCCTGCGCCGACAGCCGCCGCTGCAGCTCCGCCCACTGCCGGTCCGGCAGGTCCCGCCACGGGTCGGCGTCCCGGCCGGTGCCCGGTCCGATGTCCGGGTTCTGCGGCCTGACCTGGGCCGGCTGCTCGGCCGGGGTCCGGGTCGGCTCGTCGGCCGGCGACGGTACGGCCGTGGCTGGTCGCCCGATCAGTCCGACCGCCGGGACCAGCCCGGCGACCGCGCCTGCCCGCAACGCCGTACGTCTGCTCACCATCGTCCGTGCTCCCCCGCTGGCACCGTCCGGATCAGCCGGTCGGTTCCGCCCCGGCCACCGCACCGACCCTGCCACCGGTCAGGGGCCACTCAGGTCCCTCAGGCACACGTCACCCGTCCGGCGTACACCGGTCATAGCCGCTCTCATGATCCACAGCGCTTCAGCTGACCGGCCCGGGCGTGTCGGTTCGACAGAGCGTTCTGGATCATCGTGTCGGCGCGGCGGGTGGAGGGTGGTGCACCCTAGCTGGCGCGATAGGGTGCACCACCTTCGACCCGCCGCGAGACACGACGTCCCGACGGACGCGACGCCCCGACGGACGGCGGCGCGGCGTCAGGCGTCCTCGCGGAGCACGAGTACGCCGTACCGGTCCAGGCGCAGCGGCGCACCGGCGGTGACCCGTTCCCCGGTCAGCAGGTCGATCCCGGCGGCGCAGGCCGGCAGCTCGACCGGCTCCTCACCGTGGTTGAGCAGGAACCGGATCCGGGTGCCGTCCGGCGCGACCCGTACCGCCGACTCCAGGTCCGGCACGTGCGCGTACGGGCCGAGCAGTCCGTGCCGGTCCAGGATCCGGCGTACCACCCAGTTCACGCCCGCCTGGTCGAGCCCGGCGGCGACGTACCACCCTTCACCGGCGCCGAACCGGTTGCGGGTCACCGCCGGGGTGCCGGCGTAGAAGTCGGCCTGGTAGGTGCCGATCACCTCGGCGCCCTGCGGGATGACCAGCTCGAACAGCAGCGTGGCGGCGGAGACGACCGACCGGGCACCGTCCGCCGCCAGGGTGACCGGGTTGACCACGTCGGCTTCCCGGGCGTCCCATTCGTCGATCCGGATCCCCATCAGCGGGGCCAGCGGCCCCGGCACATCGGCCAGGAACGCCTGATCGTTCTCGTCGACCCGCCCGGACAGGTAGGTTCCCAGCACGGTGCCACCCTGCTGGGCCACCTCCGCCAGGCGGGCCGCGAGGTCGTCCTTGACCATGTGCAGAGCCGGCGCGAGCACCACGTCGTAGCCGGTCAGGTCGGCGGTGACCGGGACGACGTCGACGTCGATCCCGGCGTCCCACAGTGCCCGGTGATAGGCGAGCACCACCTGCTGGTAACGGACCAGCCGGGACGGGCCGTCGGAGATCTCCAGCGCCCACCAGCTGTCCCAGTCGAACAGCACCGCCACTCGGGCCGGGGTGCGGGCACCGAGCGTGACGCCGCCGAGCCGCGCCAGCTCCGCACCCAGCTCGGCGACCTCGGTGAAGACCCGAGTGTCGGAGCGGCCGGCATGGCCGATGACCGCCCCGTGGTACTTCTCGCTGGCTCCCCGACCGGCGCGCATCTGGAAGAACAGCACCGCGTCGGCGCCGTGCGCCACCGCCTGCCAGCTCCACAGCCGCAGGACGCCGGGCCGTTTAAGCGGGTTGACGTCGCGGCAGGCGGTGACGCTCGGGGTCTGCTCCATCAGCCAGAACGGCTGGCCGCCCTTCAACCCGCGGATCAGGTCGTGGGTGAGCGCCATCCGGGCCGCCGACCGGTCGTCGGGTGGGTAGTTGTCCCAGGAGGCGAAGTCGAGATGCTCGGCCCAGCGGTGGTAGTCGATCGGCCGGTACATGCCCATGAAGTTGGTGGTCACCGGGGTGTCCGGGCTGGACTCGCGGATCGCTGCCTTCTCGTCGACGAAGTTGGCCAGCATCGCGTCCGACATGAACCGCAGGTAGTCCAGGGTGATGCCCTGGAACGCGGTGTGGTCGGGCCCGCGCCAGTGTTCGGTCAACGCCGACGGCGGCTCGATCTGCCCCCACTCGGTGAAGGTGTGCGACCAGAAGGTGGTGTACCAGGCGGCGTTGAGCGCGTCGAGGCTGCCGTACCGCTCGCGCAGCCAGAGCCGGAAGTTGGCGGCGCACAGCTCGCAGTAGCAGGCGCCGCCGTACTCGTTGTTGACGTGCCAGGCGACCAGGCCGGGGGTGCGTGCGTAGCGTTGCGCGACGCGCCGGGCCAGCTCCGTGGCGAGTCGGCGGTACGTCGGCGAGTTGGGGCAGGAGTTGTGCCGTTGGCCGAACCGGTGCCGGCGGCCGGAGAAGTCGACGCGGGTCACGTCGGGGTGGGCGCGGGCCATCCAGGCCGGATGCGCGCCGGTACCGGTGGCCAGGCAGATCTGCCGGCCCTCGACGACTGCCCGCTCGACGATGCGGTCCAGGGTGGAGAAGTCGTAGACGCCGGGACCGGGCTGGGTCAGGCCCCAGGTGAAGACGCCGACGGTGACGGTGTCGATCCGCGCCGCGTCGAACAGCCGGTAGTCGTCCTTCCAGACGTCCTCGGGCCACTGCTCCGGGTTGTAGTCCCCGCCGTACGGGATCTTCGCGACGTCGGGCAGCGTCACCTGGTGAACTCCTTCTCGATCGCTGTGATCATCGGTCGGCTGGTGCGCAGCAGCAGCAACGCCAGCACCGAGCCGGCCAGCGCCAGCACCGCCTCCGAGGTGTACGCGGTGATCCCGGTCGCCACGACCCCGAGCGCCAGCACACCGAGGGAGGTGCCGGGCGTACGGGTCAGGAAGTGCGCGGCGAGCCGGGCCACGTCGCGGGCGCGGAACGCGAACAGCGAGGTGATCACCAGCGCGGTGCCGCCCCAGACGGTCGCCGCGACCGCGACGAGGACCAGCAGCGCCGCCCACCAGCGCGGCACCCCGGCCGCGTCGAAGTAGGCCAGGTTGACCGCGACGACGGTCAGCCCGGCCAGCAGCGGCAGCCAGATCCGCAGCACCCCACCGAGGTTGGCCCGGTAGCCGCGCCGGAAGTCGACGGCCGGGGTCAGGTCGGTGATGTCGGGACGGTGCCGGGCGATGGCGTACAGGGCGGCGGACAGCGCCGGGCCGACCGGGATGGCGCAGGCGGCGTAGATCGGGATGTTGCTGGGGTCGCGGGCCAGTAGCAGCGCCGGCACCAGGCCGGGCAGTACGCCGGCGAGCAGCAGCAGCTCGACGACGGTCAGCCGGTAGACGATCGCCGCGACCCGCGACAGTGGGCCGGTGCCGAACTGCCGCTGCGCGGCGGCGAGGTCACTCATCACGGCCGCCCTGCCCGAGCAGCCGCCGGTCGTCGGTCCACGGTGGCGTCTCGTCGACCACCGGGGTGATCTCGACCAGGGTGACCTCGTGCCGGGCCAGGGTCAGGTCGACGTCGACCCGGCCGTCGACGGCCGGCAGCGCGCGGTGGCTGCGGGCCGGTTCGGCGGCGGTACGCAGCGCGTCGAGCTGCGCCGGCCGGGGTGACCGGGGGCGGCCGAGCTCGCACCAGGCCCGCCAGGCGTTGCCGGCGTCGTCGCTGACCGACGAGCGCAGCAGGAACGCCGAGCCGGCCGGGGCGGTGACCGGGACCGACAGCGAGACGACGTGCCGGTCCGGGGAGGCCGTGACGTCGGTGACGTCGACCGGCGCCCAGGCCAGCACGGTGACCCGGCCGGTGTCGTCGTCGCGGGTGACCAGGTGGTCGGTGCCCCGGGCGAGCGCCTGACGGCCCATCCGGGCCATGAACGCGTACAGATGGTAGGTGGGTTTTCTGATCTGCCGGTGGGTGAGCAGACCGAAGCCGCCGTGGAAGATCGCGGCCGGGATGCCGACCTCCTCGAAGACGTCGCTGAACGTCCAGTAGGAGAACGAGTCGACCAGGTCACCGCCGGCCGCGACGACCGGGGCCAGGTACGCGGCGTGGAACGCGGTGTCGTGGATCGGATTGTCCGGCCGGTAGGAGGAGTTGAACTCGGTGATGTGCACCGGCAGGTCGGCCAGGGCGGTGCCGGCCAGGTGCTTGCGCGGGCTGGCGAACTGTTCCAGCAGGTGGTCGGCGGGCATCAGGGTCTGGTAGGTGCCGAACGGCACGTGCTGGGCCGGCCCCGAGGTGTACGCGTGCCGGCTGACGAAGTCGACCGGCACGCCGCGGTCGGTGACGTACTCGGCGAACGGCACCAGCCACTCGTCGGCACCGGGTGAGATGGCCGGCCCGCCGACCTGCAGGTCGGCGTCGACCTCCTTGACGGCGTGCGCGGTCACCTCGTACAGCCGGTGGTAGGCGGCCTGGTCGGCGCCTTGCCAGAAGATGTCCAGGTTGGGCTCGTTCCACACCTCGATCGGCCAGCCGCGGACCTGCGCCAGGCCGTACCGGTCGACGAGGTTGCCGATGGCGGCGCGGACCAGGTCGGCCCACTCGGTTTCGGAGCGGGGCGGGGTGACGTTGCCGCGCCACCAGAAGACGGTCTGGTCGCCGGAGGCGAGTGCTTCGGGCATGAAGCCGAGCTCGATGAACGGGGCGATGCCGAGGTCGAGGTAGGCGTCGACGATCTGGTCGGCGTAGGTGAACGAGTGGTGCACACCGCGTCGGCCGGCGTGTTCGTACGGCCGGTGGATGCCGACGCCGTCGCTGAGCAGCCCGTGCCCCCGGATGTAGCGGAAGCCGATCTCCTGCTGGACGAGGGCGAGGGACTCCCGGTAGTCGCTGCGCAGCGCGAGGTCGAGCCGGCCGGTGCCGACGCAGGCCCGCCAGGCGTCCGGCAGGGTGCCGGTGCCCTGCTGCGGTACGACGATCCGGGTCAACTCTGCTCCGCTCCTCATGATGGTGCCGGCTGTGCCGGTCGCGTCCCTGCCACGGACGCGACCGGCACCCCCCAGGTGGTCAGCCGTGCTCTTCCTGGTATCGCTGGTACGCCCCGTTGACCAGGTCGATGTACTGCTGGGCGTTCTTGCCCTCGACCTCGGCGACGTAGGCGTCCCATTCGGACAGGTCACGCTGGCCGAGGATGAACTGCAGGGTCTGCTGCTGGACGTAGTCCTTCAGCGGGGTCTCCCAGAGCGTGGCCTGCTCGCGCTCCTCCTCGCTGAACGGCTTGGGCGGCGAGACCGGCAGGGTCTCCTTCTGCCCCATCGCCTCCTGGAACCTCAGCTCCTCTTCGGAGAAGGTCGACTGCAGCAGTTCGGTGGTGCCGCCGTAGGCGAACACCCCGTTGCTGAACCCGAAGTCCTTCTGCAGGTGCTTGCTGGCGTCGGGGTTGATTCCGATGAAGTCGATGTCGGAGTCGAGGATCCACGTGCCGTCGGCGTCCTTGGTGTAGGTGACACCTTCGACTCCCCACTTGGCGAACTCCTGGCCTTCGTCGGAGTACCAGAGCCAGTCGATGAACTGCATCATCGCGACGAAGTTCTCGCTCTCCCGCGCCTTGCTGGAGATCATGATGCCGTTCTCCAGGCGGGAGCCGGCCTTGACCGAGCCGACCGGGCTGTCCGGCCGGGTGATCTTGGCGATGGTGGCGTTCGGGTTGTTCTGCGCCAGCGCCGGCCGGTAGTCGTTGACCAGGGTCTGCGCATTGGTGCTGATGACGAACGACTTGCCGGTGGCGAGCTTCTGGATCGCGGTGTCGTCGTCCTGGGTCACGCTTTCCGGGTCGAAGAGACCTTCGGCGACCAGCGAGTGCAGGAACTCCACCATCTCCTTGTACTCCGGCATGGTGCCGGTGAAGACGAACTCCTGGGCCTCCCGGTCGAACGTGGCGTTCTGGTAGCCCCAGCCGCCCATCGTGTCGTAGCCGTACGACGGGCCGATGATGTTCTGCAGCGCGCCCAGCGGGGTGGGGATGCTCCACCGGTCCGACATCGGGTAGACGTCCGGGTACGCGGCCTTCATCGCCCGTAGCATGTCCCGGAACTCGTCCCAGGTGGCCGGCTCCTCAAGGCCGAGCTCGGCGAGGATGTCGGTGCGTACGGCGATGGTGTAGTCGGTCCAGACGTCCTCGTGCAGACCGGGCAGCAGGTAGTACTTGCCGTCCTGCTGGCGCAGCGAGTCGATGTCACCCTGCAGGTTCCACTTGGCGACCTTGTCCTGGAAGTGCGGCATCAGGTCGACGTAGTCGCTGATCGGCAGGATCGCGCCGCTGGAGACGTACGCCGATTCCTGGCCGGGATAGGTCTTCGGGATGATGAACGGCGCGTCGCCGGCACCGATCAGCAGACCACGCTTCTGCTCGTAGTCGCTCAACGGCACCTCGACCGTTTCGAGCGACACGTTGGTGCGCTCGGTCAGCTCCTCCCAGAACATCCACTCCTTGTCGATCTGATAGTTGGGATGGTTGTTGTAGAGCAGGGAGAAGCTCAGCGCCTCGGTGGCGGTGAACTGGTCACCGACGCCGTAGCTCTCCATGGCACCGACCCTGTTGCCGTCCAGGTCCTCCGCCTCGGTTTCGCCGTCGCTGCCACAGGCGGCGATACCGAGTGTGAGGGCAAGGACACCAGCGGCGACCGCTGCGTGGCGGTGCCGGGATCGTTGGAACATCGGGCTTCCTTTCGTGTGCGGAAGGCATTCGATTGAATGGGGCGGACCTGTCCGCAGCGCTACCCCTTGACCGCGCCGAGCATGATGCCCGACACGAAGTAGCGCTGAATGAATGGATAGACCATGATGATCGGCAGTACGGTCAGGATGATCGTGACGGCCTGAATGTTCGCGGCCGCCTGGGCAAGGCTGTCGCTGCTACTTCCGGTGGAGGTCGCAGTGGTCGCCCCGGCGATCAGGTTGCGCAGGTAGACGGTCACCGGGAAGAGTTCGGAGCGGTCCATGTAGAGGAATGCGGTGAACCACGAGTTCCAGAACGAGACCGCGTAGAAGAGCACCATCGTGGCGATGATCGCCTTCGACAGCGGGATGACGATGCGCCAGAGGATGCCGTACGTGTTGAGCCCGTCGACGGCGGCGGCTTCCTCCAGCTCGGTCGGCAGGCTTTCGAAGAAGGCCTTCATGACCAGCAGGTTGAACACGTTGATCGCGTTCGGCAGCACGATCGCCCAGATGCTGTTCTTCAGCCCGAGGCTGGTGATCAGCACGTAGTTGGGGATCAGGCCACCGGAGAAGAACATGGTGAAGACGGCGATACCGACCAGCGCGCTCCGACCCTTGAGATCCTTTTTAGACAGGACGTAGGCGTAGCAGGTGGTGAGCACGATCGAGATGACGGTGGCGGTGACCGTGTAGACGATGGTGTTGCGGTAGTTGGTCCAGAACATCGAGTCGGACATCACCAGCCGGTAGGTGTCCAGGTTGAACCCGCGCGGGATGATGTTGACCTGGCCGGACCGGATGTAGCCCTCGTCGCTGAGCGAGCGGGCGATGATGTTGGCGAACGGGTAGAGCGTGACGATCACGACGCCAGTCAGGATGATGCCGTTGACCGCCCGGAAGATCCGGTAGCCGCGGGTGTCGTCGGGCCGGCGGGGCCGGCGTCGGGTCGGCTGGAACAGCTTGCGGGAGGCGTCGACGGTCACCACAGGCTCGTCCCCACCGTGCGACGGGCGATCAGGTTGGCGGACAACACCAGGGTCAGCCCGATCAGCGCCTCGAACAGGCCGATGGCGGCGGCGTAGCTGAAGTTGCTGGAGACGACACCCATCCGGTAGAGGTACGTCGATATCACGTCGGCGGTGGGGTAGGTCAGCGGGTTGTACAGCAGCAGGATCTTCTCGAAGCCGACCGCCATGAAGGTGCCGATGTTGAGGATCAGCAGGGTGATCATGGTGGGCCGGATGCCCGGCAGCGTCACGTGCCAGGTCTGCCGCCACCGGTTCGCCCCGTCGATCCGGGCCGCCTCGTAGAGGTCCTCGTCGATCGTCGTGAGGGCCGCGAGGTAGAGGATCGTCCCCCAGCCGACGGTCTGCCACACCTCGGAGGAGACGTAGATGGTGCGGAACCAGCCCGGCTGCTGCAGGAACGGAATCGCGTCACCGCCGAGCGCCCGGATGATCGAGTTGACCGTGCCGTCGACGGAGAGGATCTGCATCACCATCGCCGCGACGATCACGATCGACAGGAAGTGCGGCAGGTAGGACACCGATTGGACGAACCGCTTCATCCGGCGGGCACGGACCTCGTTGAGCAGTAGGGCGAGCACGATCGGCAGCGGGAACACCACAACCAGAGTCAGCGTGCCGAGAATCAGGGTGTTGGTGAAGACCTGCCAGAACGTCGGGTCGGCGAGGAACATCCGGACGTAGCGCAGGCCAACCCAGTATTCGCCGAAGACGCTGCCACCGGGCTGGAACCGACGGAACGCGATGACGTTTCCCAGCATCGGCAGGTAGCGGAAGATCAGGAAGAACACCAGCGGCAGGATGACCAGCGAGTAGAGCTGCCAGTCGCGGCGCAGCGCCCGCCGCCAGGTACGTGAGCGGGGCCGGCTCCGGCCGCGTCGCGGTAGCTCGTCGACCGGCGGCAAGGGCACCTGCGCCTGCGGCGACGCATCGACCGTGCTGGGGGTACTCATCCCAGTTGCCGCCCCTCACGTCCGGCCCGCCACCGGCCCCCTGCCGGCAGCAGGGAACGCCTCGCGGGACACATCCCTCGAAACTTTCGGAAATATGTGCGTTACCTTGCGGGGAACCTAAACTCCCCGGCATGGTGTGTCAAGGGTCACCGAACCGGACCTTCAACTGCATAGAGTGCGCTTGAGGTCGCTCAAACGTCACCAATCCCCTACTCACCGCCACCCCTGACACACGCTGACCCGGGCTTACCAGCAGGTTTAGCTCCGGAAGTTTCGGTTACCTTACGTGAGGTACACATGACAGAAGCGCCGCCACTGCCCCCAGCGCGTCCCACCGCACCGCCGACTCCCACATCCGTCCCGAGCACCGACCCACCGTCTCCGACAACCATCGCCACCATCGCCGACGAGGTCGGCGTCTCGATCACCACCGTATCCAAGGTTCTCAATGGTAAGGCAGACGTGGCGCCGCAGACCCGGGCCCGGGTGGAGGCCAGCCTGGCCCGGCACCAGTACCGTCGGCGGGCCCGGCGCCCGCCGATCCGCCACGACCAGATCGATCTGGTCTTCCACGAGTTCGACTCACTCTGGGCGATGGAGATCATCCACGGGGTGGAGACCATCGCCAGCGCCGCCGGTATCGGTCTCAACCTGACCCAGCTCGGCGGCCGGCACAGCCCGCCGGAGGACTGGCTCGACGGCACGGTGGCCCGCCGCCCGCTCGGCGTGCTCTTCGTCCTGTGTCACCTCACCGAACGACAACAGGAACTACTCGCCCGCCAGCTCATCCCGTTCGTGGTGATCGACACCGACAGCGCCACGTCGGCGTCGGTGCCGACCGTCGGATCCAACAACTGGAACGGCGGGCTGATCGCCACCCGGCACCTGCTGCAACTCGGGCATCGGCGGATCGCCATCATCTCCGGGCCACGGGACGTGCTGTGCGCTCAGGCCCGCACCGCCGGATTCCGGTCGGCACACGACGAGGCCGGCCTGTCGGTCGCGGCCGACCTCGTCCGGCACGGGGATTTCTACGTCGATGCCGGCTTCGCGCACGGGATGGCGCTGCTGGACCGCCCGGACCGGCCGACCGCGATCTTCGCCGGATCCGACATGCAGGCACTGGGCGTACTCCGGGCCGCCCGCCAACTCGGCCTGGACGTCCCGCACGACCTGTCGGTGATCGGGTACGACAACGTGCCGGTCGCCGCCTGGACGGTGCCCGCGCTGACCACCGTCAACCAACCGCTGCGCGACATGGCCGGCACCGCCGCGCAGATGTTGCTGGACCTGGCCCGCGGTGCCGAGTTGTCGACCAGCCGCATCGACCTGGTCACCGAGTTGGTGATCCGGGAGAGCACCGCCCCGCCACCGCCCGCCTGAGCGAATGTCCACCGTGCACTTGTTCACCTGGGAGATTCAGTGCCCTCGTTTGATCTGCCGTTGCCGCAACTTACGACGTACAGCCCATCTGTGGTCGAACCAGCTGACTTTGCGACATTTTGGAAGTCGACCCTGGACGATGCCGCCAGCCGTGAGGTGCTGATCGACGTCCGTCCGGAGCCAACGGACCTGCGCCTACTGGACACCTGGCAGGTGACGTTGCGCGGGTTCGGCGGCGACCCGGTCAACGCCTGGTACACCCGCCCGGCCGGGGTCGACACGCCGCTGCCGGCGGTCGTCGAGTACCTCGGCTACGGGCGGGGCCGGGGCCTGCCACACGAGCGGCTGACCTGGCCGGTCGCCGGCTACGCGCACCTGCTGATGGACGCCCGCGGCCAGGGCGACCAGTACGGCAACGGCGGGGACACCCCCGATCCGCACCCCACCGCCGCCGGTGGCCCCGGGCCGGTGACCCGCGGGATTCTCGACCCGGCCGACTACTACTACCGCCGGCTGATCACCGACGCGGTCCGCGCGGTGGCCGCGGTGCGCGCGCTGCCCGGCGTCGACCCGGCCCGGGTGGTCGCGGCCGGCAACAGCCAGGGCGGCGGGCTCGCTCTGGCTGTCGCCGGCCTGGTCGACGACCTGGCCGCGCTGATCTGCACCGCACCGTTCGGCTGCCACTGGCAGCGGGCGATCGAGATCACCGACAACGAGCCGTACGGCGATGTGGCCCGGTACCTCGCCGTGCACCGCGACGCCGAGCCGGCGGTACGCCGCACCCTGTCCTACTTCGACGGGGTGTCGTTCGCCCGCACCGCGGTGGCTCCGGCGCATTTCGGTATCGGGCTGCGCGACACCACCTGCCCACCGAGCACGGTATTCGCCGCGTACAACCAGTACGGTGCCGGAAATGGACGCCCGGAGCCACCGGCTCGGGAAATTCACCCGTATCCGTTCAACGGCCACGAAGGCGGCGAGGCGGAGCAGGTCCGCCGACAGTTGCGCTGGCTGCACGAACTATTCCACTGACCCGTTACCGGCCCGAACCAACAGTTCCCCCCGCACCTCCGCTACTTCGTCGACACTGGACAACTGACATTAACGTCGGTTAATGTCTAGGTCGTCCGGTGCACGAACCCGAGCCAGCGGTCGCGGCCGCGTGCCTGCGGTTCGCCCGCGGACAGACGACCCAGAAGGGATCGGAGATGAGTGGACCCGGATCGTCCTGGTTCCGCAGGACGGCCTCCCGCGGCACGCTGGCCGCTGCCGCAGCCGCTGCCGCAGCCCTGCTGCTGTCGGCGACCGCATCCGCCGCCACCACCACCGGCGAGATCCTCGGTGCCGACAGCCCGGACGCCATCCCGGGCAGCTACATCGTCGTCTTCTCCGACGGTGCCACCGCGAGCAGCCAGGCCCGGACCACCGATCTGGCGGCGCGGTACGGCGCGAAGGTGCGCCACGTCTACTCGCACGCCCTGACCGGCTTCGCCGCGACGATGAGCGAATCGGCGGCGCGGCGGCTCGCCGCCCGGCCCGACGTGGCCTACGTCGAGCAGGACGGGGTGGTCCGCGCCCAGGCCACTCAGGTCAACCCGCCGTCCTGGGGCCTCGACCGGATCGATCAACGCAACCTGCCGCTGGACAGCAGCTACACCTATCCGACGACGGCGTCCAGGGTCCGCGCCTACGTCATCGACACCGGCGTCCGTGTCACGCACACGACGTTCGGCGGCCGCGCCAGCTGGGGCACCAACACCACCGGGGACGGCAACGACACCGACTGCAACGGCCACGGGACACATGTCGCCGGCACGATCGGCGGATCGCAGTACGGCGTCGCCAAGGGCGTGTCGTTGATCGCCGTCAAGGTGCTCACCTGCACCGGCTCGGGCAGCTTCGCCGGGGTGGCCGCTGGCGTCGACTGGGTGACCGGTCACCACGCCACCGGCGTGCCGGCGGTGGCCACCATGAGCCTCGGCGGAGCCGGACCGAACGCCACCGTCGAGAACGCCGTCCGCAACTCGATCGCCGACGGCGTGGTCTACGCGATCGCCTCCGGCAGCAGCGACGCCGACGCCTGCGACTTCACCCCGGCCCGGGTCGCCGAAGCGATCACCGTCAACGCGAGCACCCGCACCGACGCCCGGGCGTCCTTCTCCAACTGGGGCGCCTGCACCGACATCTTCGCTCCTGGCGAGGGCATCACCTCGGCGTGGAACACCAGCGACACCGCGACGAACACGATCAGCGGAACCTCCACGGCCGCCCCGCACGTGGCCGGGACAGCGGCGCTGATCCTCGCCGCCAGCCCCCACATGACCCCGGCACAGGTCGCCACGACGATGTTCGACGACTCGACGCCGAACAAGATCACCAACCCGGGTACGGGCTCACCGAACCGACTGCTCTTCGTCGCTCAGGATTTCCCTCTGCCGTCCGCCGTCCTCTACCGGTTCTGGAACGGTCCCGACCACATCAGCAGCACCGCCAGCTCGATCCCCGGCTACCAGCGGGAATACTCCCCCGGGTCGGTGCGGACCACCCCGGAGCCCGGCACCCACCCGCTCTACCAGTGTCTGGTCGGCAACTGGGACTACATGACGTCGCTCGACGCGAACTGCGAAGGACAGCAATTCGTCGGCCTGATCGGGTACGCCTACACTTCGCCACCGGCCGGCTCGTATTCGGCGTTGCGCCGGTGCTGGACGAACAACGGTCTGGACCACTTCGACTCCATCACCGACGACTGCGAGGGACAGATCATCGAGATGCCGCTCGGTTACCTCGCCAACTGACCCGGACCCGGCGGGTGCCACGGCCGACGTCGGCCGTGGCACCCGCCGGTCGCTCCGGGAGCAAGGGACCGCTACGGGTAGCTCAGCTCGCGGTGCAGGACGGGGTCATGCCGGAACCGCTGCCGGTGCCCTGGAAGCCGAACTCGGTCGACTGTCCGGCACCGACCCGGCCGTTGTAGCTGACGTTGCGGAACTGCACCGGGCCGCTGTTGCCACTGCGGTCGGCGTTCCAGGCGTTGGTGACGGTGGCACCGCCGGGCAGGGTCATCCCGACGGTCCAGCCGGTGAGTCCGGCCGAGCCGGCGGTGACCCGGACGGTCGCCACGAACCCGCCGGGCCACTGGTTGAGCGATACGGTGGCGGTGCAGCCACCGCCCGGTGGCGGGGTGGTCGCGGGCGGTGGGGTGGTGGCCGGTGGCGGCGTGGTCGGCGTCGGTGACGTGTCCGGCGTGGTGGTCGGGCTCGGGCTCGGTCCGCCGCCGGGGTTCAGACTTCCGGGTACGGACAGCAGCGCGTCGTACCACTTGGTGGCCATCTTGCTGTACCCGGTGGCGTTCGGATGCACGCCGTCGGCCAGGTCGGCGGTGGTCAGCGCCGAGTACATGTCGACGAGGTGCACCCGGCGGCCGGCGTTCGCCCGGCTCTGCACGATCTGCGGGATCGCCGAGTTGTACGCGCGGAACTGAGCGTCGCTGAAGCTGGCCGGGATGATCGTGGCAACGAACAGGTGGGCGTCCGGCGCGGTGTTGGTGATCTTGTCGATCAGCGCGGCGAGCCGGTTCGGCGCGTTCGGCAGGTCCCGGTTCTGGGTGATGTCGTTGGTGCCGATGTGCAGCAGGATCGTCTGCGGGTCGGAGGCGTTCAGCCAGTTGACGATGTTGGCGTCGATCTGGTCGATCCGCCAGCCCGAGTGGCCCTGGTGGTTCCGGTCGGGCAGGCTGGCCGGCCCGTTGGACTGGGATCCGACGAAGTCCACGGTGTACCCACCGGCCTGGAACTTCTGCCACAGGTCGATGCGGTAGCCGCCGGGCACGTTGAAGCCGTCGGTGATCGAGTCGCCGAGCGGCATGATCCGCACGGCGGACGCCTGGGCGTTGGCGCCGTTGCCGATCGCGAGCGCGACGGCGACCAGCAGCGCGGCCGCCAGCGCCGCCGTACATCGACGGACGGTCGAGGTCATGGAAAACTCCCTCCAATAAGCATCTACAGAGGTCAATCTAGATGCCCATCGGAGGACCAGTCCGGCACGGACCGGAACCCCGGCGACGAACGGACGGCACGCTGCGCCGAACGGCAGGCATGACCACAGGGAGTCAAGACGGGTCAGCCGTCCGGCCGAACGTAACTGGCCCACCGCCTTTCCCCCTGCTGCAGGAGCTTGCCTTCCCTCGCAAGCCTCCGCAGCAAACGACTTGCCTGATCGGGTGCGAGAGAGCAGAGATCTGCTGCTTGTGCCCGGGTAATCCGGCCATGAGCCGACACGTACTGCAAAACCATCTGCTCCTGCTGAAGCGACTCGAATCCTTTCATTCGAACGTAACCTGACGGAACACCCAAAACGCGATATACTACGGCAGATAGGTGCCAGGTACGTCCCTTTCCGCTGCCACGCGCCTCGACCCAGCCTCGCTCGACCATCCGAGCCAGCAGATTCCGTGCCTCGCTCTCCGTACGCTGGACGAGATTGGCGAGGTCATGTGTTGAAGCCTGTCGCTCCCGCACCAACTCGGTAAGCACCTGAAGTTCGCCAAGCCCGAGCGGAGCACCTAGCCGCTCCTGCTCCCTGCTCCAACATCCACCTCGTCATCGAAATATTTGCCGGCCCACCAGGAAACCGCAGCAAGAATTCCTCGGCCAGCCGGAGAAGCGGATAGGCGAAGAACTCGTTGACCTCAACTTGCATCCCCTTAACCGCGCTATCCAATCAGCCGGATCCGGCGCTGCCCCTACTTCCGACATTCAGCTCCCTATACGACAGCTCTACACGCTTGGCGGTCAGCATATACGCATTGCGCATAGCTGATGCGCGGCGCGCATAACCAGCCGCGACAACCAAGGTTTTTACCGGACAAAATGCCCCTGATGCCGCAGACTCACTCGCGCAGGGCGTCGTCGAGGCTGGTCTCGGGTGGGCCGGGTAGCGCCGGGTCCCGGCCCACCAGCACGTCGTACGCGGCCTTGACCGCAGCGAACCGCTCCCGGAACGCGCCCCAGCGCCAGGCCCGCTCGAAGCGGCGTACCGAGTCGTCGCCGACGCCGACCGCGTCCACGCCGACCCGCCGGCAGACCGTGACCGCCCGCTCGATGTGGAAGCTCTGGGTCACCACGATCGCCTGGTCCACACCGAAGACGCGGCGCGCCCGCAGGCACGAGTCGTAGGTGTCCAGACCGGCGTGGTCCTGCACGATCCGGTCCGCCGGCACGCCCCGGTCGATCAGCCAGCGCCGCATCGCGCCCGGCTCGTCGTAGTCCCACTCCCGGTGGTCGCCGGAGACCAGCACCGCCCGGACCAGGTCGGCTTCGACCAGCCGCCGGGCCACCTCCAGCCGACCGGCCAGGAACTCCGACGGCGTACCGTCCGGCCGGACCTGCGCACCGAGGACCAGGGCGACCGGCGCGGCCGGCACGCTGGCCAGCTCGTAGACGTGCTCGGCCGCCGAGGCCCGCACCCAGTAGCCGCTGCCGGTGACCAGCAGCGCGACCGCGACCGCCGCCGCGGCGCAGACGGCCAGCTTGCGGCGCAGCCACCGGGTTCGACGGGACGGATGAGCCAGGGCGTCGTCCATACCGTAATTATGGTCGACGGGCACCTCGCGCCCGGCCGCTGGACACCGGCCGCGACAGGAAAGAGTGTGGAGCACATGGTCATCGAGCTGGGTCTGGCCGGCCACCCCGAGGCACCGCCGTCGCCGCCAGCCGGACGGTGGTGGCGGTCACCGCGGCGGGTACGGCTGGCCGCCGGCCGGGCCCGGCCGCTCGCCGCCGTCGCCGGCCTGGCGCTGCTGGCCGGCCTGTCCGGCGCGGCCCCGCCCAGCGGCCCGCTGCTCGTCCACCTCGCCAGCCATCAGGTGAAGGCCCGGGACATCGTGCTCGCCGGGGACCGGCTGCTGGTCACCTCGGCCGCCGCGCAGGGCGCGGCGACCACCTGGCAGCTGTCCGCGTACGACGTACTGGACGGCGAGCTGCGGTGGACGGTGCCGTTCGACGCGGCGAGTTGGCGGCTGCGGCAGGTACGCCGGACCGGTGACGTGGTGCTGGTCGACCCGAGGTCCGGTCCGGGCACCGGCTCGACGGTGATCCTGGACGCGCAGACCGGGCAGACCCGGTGGGTGGCACCCGACGGGCTGGTGCTGACCGACGACGGGCGTACCGCGCTGATCGACGAGCCGGACGACGCCGGCGCCACCTCGTCGACGCTGCGTGCGGTCGACGTGGCGACCGGCGACGAGCTGTGGCGGGCCGACCTGGCCGTGCCGACCGAGGTGCTGGCCGGGTCCGCCGGGCAGGCGCTGCTGGTCGGCACCGACGGCCGGGCGCAGGTACGCGACGGGCGTGACGGCACGGTGCTGCGTACCGCCGATCTGGGTGAGGTGTCCCGGCCGGACAGCATGGCCGGCACGCTGCTGCTGCGCCAGCGGCGCGGCGGTGAGCTGGGGGTCACCGGCTACGACCCGGCGACGTTGCGGCAGCTGTGGCACCGGCCGGTGCGGTACGGACCGGGCCGGATCACCGGGTGCGGCGAGCTGATCTGCTTCCCGGACGACACCCGGATCGAGGCGGTCGACCCGTTGACCGGCCGGACGGTCTGGCGGGTGCCGGCCGACCTGGTGGTCGACTTCGACAGCTACCTGGTGGCGTACAGCGTCTCGGCCGACGGCAGGTCCGGTGCCGCGGCGGACGGCGACGGTCGCGGGTATCCCGCGTCGGTGGCGGTGGCGGATACCAGCGCCGAGGCGGGTTCGGGCAGCGGGCGGATCGTCGACCCGGGGACCGGGCGGACCCTGCTGCCGTTGAGCGCGTGGGAGACGGAGTTGGAGGGGCGCGGCGACGCGACGTTCGTCGGCTACCGGCAGCCGACCGAGACCGGGCCGGCCGGGCTCGCGGTGCTGGCGCCGGCCGGTCCGGAGACGGTACGCATGGTCGGTAGCGTCCCCGGACCGGTAGGCGGCTGTGTCGGCGACCGCAGCACGATCGTCTGCCGACACGGCGCCGACGCGATCAGCATCTGGCACTACGAGCTCTGACCCGACCCGACCCGGGCGAACCTACCCAGGCCGGGCCGGGCCGGATGGTCGTTCAGGAAGCGGCGTCGACCTTGTCGGCGGCTTCGGCGAGTGCGGCGACGTACTCGTCGAGGCCCCAGGTGACCGACAACGCGGTGGGCGGCGACACCGAAGCGATGAACTCGGCACCGACCAGCGAGGCGACCGCCCCGGACTGGATCTGCGGCATGGTCTGCGCGGCCTGCGAGGACAGGAACGCGTCCTGTTCCTCCTGAGTGGTGGCGAACGACACCAGCACATCCGAGGTGAGCTGGTCGAGCTGCTCGTAACTCATGGTGAAGTAGAACGTCGACTCGTCGGTGCCGAGGTCGTTGACGCTGGGCGCGCCGGTCATCCCGAGGTCGAGGGCGAACTCGACCCGCGGGTCGGCCTCCTTGTAGACGTAGAAGGTGCCGGCGGAGTCCCAGACCATGGCGACGCTCTTGCCGGCCAGCTGCGGGTTCTCCTCGGCCTTGGTGGCGATCTGCGCGTCGATGTCGTCCAGCAGCGTCTGCGCCTCGTCGCTCTTGCCGAGCGCGGTGCCGACGGTGGTGATCAGGTCACGCCACGGGGTGGCCCACGCCTCACCCGGGTAGGCGACCGTCGGCGCGATCTGGCTGAGCAGGTCGTACTGTTCCTGGTCGATGCCGGAGTAGACGGCGAGGATCAGGTCCGGGTCGGCGGCGGCGATCTCGTCGAACGGCGGTTCCTGGGCGTCCGGCAGTACGGTGGGCACCTCGGCGCCGGTCTCGTCGAGCTTCTCGGCGATCCACGGCAGTACGCCGTTGGCGTCACCGCCGTAGCTCTGGAACGGGATGGCCACCGGCACCACGTCGAGCGCGATAGCGGCGTCGGCGCTGCCCCAGCCCCAGGCGACCACCCGGGTCGGAGTGTCCTCGATAGTGGTCTCACCGAGAGCGTGCTCGATGGTCACCGGGAAACCGGCCGAGCTGCCACCGGTCGCGGGGTCATCGGTGCTGGAATCGTCACCGGAACCGCATGCGGTCAGGCCGATGGTGAGGGCAAGCGGGGCGGCGAAAAGGACGCGGCTGAGTTTTCTGCTGATCACTGTCTCTCCTACGAGCGCGGGGTCGTCCGCGAAGGTCAGCACATGCAACCACGGCCAAGTTAGGTTTGGCTAGCCTATGTAATCCTGGTTACCGAGCCGTGATTCCGGCCGGCGGTGGCGAGCAACCACAGCAGGTACGGCCCGCCGATCACCGCGGTGACGATGCCGACCGGGGTCTTGATGTTGCCGGGTAGCAGGTGCTGGGCGACCAGGTCCGCCCCGGTCACCACCACCACTCCGACCAGAGCGGCGGGCAGCAGCACCGGGGCGCCGGAGCGCATCATCCGCCGGGCGATCGGCATGGCGACGAACGCCACGAACGCGATCGGCCCGGTCACCGCGGTCGCCACCGCGGCGAGGGCCACCGCGATCGCCAGCAGACTGATCCGGCTGCGTTCCAGCCGCACCCCCAGGCCGGTCGCGGTGTCGTCGCCGAACTGCAGCAGCCCGAGCGCCGGACGCAACGCCAGCAGCACCGGGGTCAACACGCCGAGCAGCGTCGCCAGGACGGCGATCTCCGGCCAGCGGGCGCTGCCCAGGCTGCCGACCATCCACGACAACGCCGTCTGCGCCTCGCGTACCTCTCCCCTGGTCAGCAGGTAGCCGAGGACACCGTGCGCCATGAACGCGGCGGCGATGCCGACCAGCACGAACCGGTACCCGGTCAGCCCGCCCCGCCAGGAGAGCAGGTACACGGCGGTCGCCGTACCGGCCGCACCGACGAACGCGGCGACCGACACGCCGAGGCTGCCGGCACCGAGCGTGATCAGCGCGAACACCGCGGCGGCGCTGGCCCCGCCGGTGACGCCGATGATGTCCGGGCTGGCCAGCGGGTTGCGCAGCAGGGTCTGGAAGATGCCACCGGCCAGGCCGAACGCGGCACCGGCCAGAATCCCGGCGACCAGTCGGGGCAGCCGCAGACTGAGGATGATGAAGTCGTCGCGGCCGCTACCCTGCCCGATCAGCGTGCGGAGCACCCCGTCCAACGAGATCTGGTAGGCGCCGAGACTGAGGCTGAGCAGGGCGAAGATCGCGACGACCCCGGCCAACCCGGCCAGCACCACGGTGGCCCGGCGGCGTCGGCGACGCCGCAACCGGCCCAGCGCGGGAAGCCCGAGACCAGCGGTACGGTCGGCGGCGTACCGGTCGGCGTCGCTCCGGTCGGGATCGCGGGTGTCGGTGCCGGTCACACGCTGGCCAATCGGGAGCGGCGGACCAGGGCGATCAGCACCGGTGCGCCGAGGAACGCCACGACCAGGCCGGCCTCGACCTCGCCGGGCGGCGCGATCAGCCGACCGAGCACGTCGGCCGCGACCAGCAGGGCGGCACCGAGCACCGCGCTGTACCCGAGGATCCACCGGTAGTCCGGCCCGGTCACCCAGCGGGCGGCGTGCGGCACGACCAGCCCGACGAAGACGATCGGCCCGGTGAGCGCCGTCGCCGAGCCGCAGAGCAGCACGGTCGCGGTCATGATGACCGCCCGGTCCCGTACCACGTGCTGGCCGAGCCCGTGGGCGACGTCGTCGCCGAGGCTGAGCGCGTTTAGCACCCGACCGGAGACCAGCGCCAGCAGGGTGCCGACGGCGATGAACAGCAGCACCGTACGGGCGGTGTCGAGGTCCCGCCCGACCAGCGAGCCGACCTGCCAGAACCGGTAGCGTTCCAGGGTCTGCAGGTTGGTCAGCAGCACCAGGGTGATCAGCGAGGTGAGCACGGCGGTGAGCGCCGAGCCGGCGATGGCGAGTTTCACCGGGGTCGCGCCGTCGCCGCCCATCGACCCGATGCCGTAGACGAGCAGCGCGGCGAGGGTCGCCCCGCCGAACGCGAACCAGATGTAGCCGGCGGTGGTGCCGATGCCGAGCCAGGTGATCGCGACGACAACGGCAAGTGACGCGCCAGCATTGATGCCGAGCAGGCCGGGGTCGGCGATCGGGTTTCGGGTCAGTCCCTGCATGAGCCCGCCGGACAGGCCGAGCGCGAGACCTGCGAGCAGCCCGATCACGGTCCGGGGCAGCCGCAGGTCCCAGATGACGACGTGGTCGTTGACCGCCGGGTCGCGGTCGACCAGCGCCTCGACCACCACCGGCAGCGCGATGTCCCGGGATCCGAGGGCGAGGCTGGCGAAGACGGTCAGGGCCAGCAGCAGTACGGCGACCAGCAGCCCACCAAGCCGCCGACCAACAGTCACCCATCCACCACTTTGGGTCACGCCTTGTCCGGCGCGCTCACCCCGACCGGCCCGGAGTGAGGTAAGCATCGCCTAAGTATGCAGGGAAAGCTCCACCGGCTCATCGGCGGGCAGGTCCACCGCCCTCGCACCGTACGGGCTGCGTACCGTCACCTGTTGGGTGAGCGCCGAGCGGAGCCGGACCCGCAGCGTCGTGGCGTCCCAGGTCAGCTCCTCGACGGTGATCCGGCCCCGGCAGGTCACCCCGCGCAGGGTGCCGCCGGGCAGCTCGACCGGCCAGGCCGGCAGCAGGTGCACCGACCCGGGGCGCGAATCGACCAGCATCTCGATCAGGACGCCGGGCAGCGCGTGCACGGCGTCGGCGTTGTAGGTCTGCAGACCCGGATTGTGGGCGCTCATCAACGACCGGAAGAACATGTCCGTGCAGAGGATCTTCCGCAGGTTGGCGGCGGCCAGGTCGGCGTCGCGCAGCCGGGCGGCGACCAGCGCCCGGTGCAGGCTGCCGTGCGCGGACAGGTTCTCGTCGCCACGTACCGCCAGGGCCCGGTGGGCCGCGCGGGCCAGCTCCGGGGTGCCGTCCGGGGTGATCTCGTGCAGCGGCCAGACCGGGTAGAGGTGGCTGACGTGCCGGTGGTCGTCGTCGGCGCGGTAGCCGGGCCAGGCCCACTCGGCCAGCGCGCCCCGCTCGTCCACCAGGTACCCGGGCAGCCGCGCGGCCAGGTCGGCCCACCGGGACGCACCGGTCAGCCCGCCCGCGACCCGCATCGCGTGCCGGGCGGCGGCGATGTCCGTGGTGGCGTTCACCGCCGGGTAGACCGGCTCGTCGTGCTCGTCGAGCGGCCCGGTCTCGGCGGAGAACGACGGCACGATCACGTACCGGCCGTCGTCGCCGACCCGGGTGAGGAAGTCCTCGAAGAACTCGGCCGCCTCGACCAGCCAACCGGCTGCCTCCCCCAACGGCTCCCCGGTGACCAGGTGGTGCTCCCACAGCGGGTACAGCAGCCAGTGGGCGCCGGGCAGCCAGGCCGGCCAGGGCCACTCGTCGCAGAAGTGGAACAGGTGCCCGTGCTCGCCGTCGGTGCGCCCCGGCGCGAGCAGGCCACGGCCGCCGTACACCGCCCGCGCGTTGCGCCGCCAGTCGTCGACCTGGCCGGCGATCAACCGTCGGTGCGCCGCCGTCACCTCCGGCAACGCGCCGATGTTCGCCCCGGCCAGCTGCAGGTTCAGATTGGCGTCGGTGGTGAAGTCGCCGGCCCAGGCGGCGTCCCAGGAGCCGAGCCAGAGCCCGGTCAGCCGGGGCGGCAGCACCCCGCTGGAGCTGATCAGCAGGTACCGGCCGGCGTGGAACAGCCGTTCCAGCAGCGGGGGGAGCAGCCGCTCGCCATCGGCGCGCTGGGCGTCGAGCAGCTCACCGACCGGACGGCGCCGGTCGGCCTCGTCGACCCGCAACCGCAGCTCGACCCGCTGGTACATCGGCCGGTGCAGGGCGACGTGCCGGGCCAGCAGCCGCTGGTAGTCGGCGTCGGCCAGCCCGGCGAGTCGGGCGTGCAACGCCTCGGTGCCCCAGCCCGGCGCTTCGTAGCGGTCGAGCACGGTCAGCGCGGACGCGTCCCCGCCGATCAGGATCCGGTCGCCGACGATCTCGGTGTCGCCGGTCACCAGGGTCAGCCCTTCGAAGCCGTACGCCCCGAGGCCGGCCGGATAGCTGCCCCGGACCCGCAGGAACGCGTACCCGTTCCGCCGGTAGGCGGTGATGTCGTAGGTGACGCCGGCCGGCCGGCCGGGCAGCTCGCCGGTCGCGCCGAGCAGGCATTCGCCGGCGGCGAGCCGGACCACGGCGACCCGGTCCGCGCGGGAGACGAAGGCTCGCCGGGTGCGGCCGCCGGCCCACCGCACGGTGATCTCACCGGTGGTGAAATCCGTGGTACGCAGGTAGTCGGCGGGCAGTGGCGCCGGCTCGACATGCCGGCCGGCGATGGTCGGTTCGTCGACGGTCAGCGCGTAGCCGGGGTGGAACGACTGGGTCCACTCCAGCTGCCGGCCACCGGCCAGCAGCCGGCCGGCCTCGGCCCGTCGGCCGGCCAGGATCAGGTCCCGGACCTGCTCGATGACCCCGGCCAGCTCCGGTGGCCGCAGGTCGCGGGTGCCGTTGGGCAGCACGAACCGGTGGTGGTCGACCACGATCCGTTCGGCGGTCGGGTCGCCGTGCACCATCAGCCCGTACTCGCCGTTGCCGGTGAGGAAGGCGTCTTCCCAGCGCGCCGCGGGCGCCGTGTCGTCGATCCGGTGCATCGGATCGACCTTAGCCAACGTCCTCGGCGGACGGCGGTCACGCGGTGACCGCGCGGCGGTTGTCCGGCCGCGTGCGATCCGGATCACCGCAGGTCACCTGGGGTGGGCCGGACGCCGTCGCTGTGGTTGGGTGACGTGACGTCGCCGAGGGGAGTTGACTGAGGGTGCGTATCGGGCGATATCCGGTCCCGGCGGCGCTGCTGACAGCGGTGCTGGCTGCCGGCGTACTGGTCGGTTGTGGCACCGCCCCGGCTCAACCACAGTGGCTGCCGGCACCGGGTGCGGCCGGCGGGCGGCCGGCGACGGCCGATCCGACCGGCCCGAGCGCGACGGCGGACGCCGCCGGGTCCAGTCCGACGCCGAGCGCCAGCCCGAGCCCGACGCCGAGCCCGACACCGACCGTGCCGCCGGATTCGGCGATCCCCGGCTCGGCCAGTGGCAGCTTCGCCGCCGCCGACGGGGCGGCGGGCCGGATCGGCATCGGTGCCCGGATCGTCACCTACCGCGTCGAGGTCGAACAGGGCATCGACTGGGGCGGCCTGGAGCCGTGGACGGTACGGCGGTTCGCCGACCGGGTGGACGGCATCCTGGCCGCCTCCCGTGGCTGGACCGAGTCGGGGTTCCACCCGGTGACCGACCGCAGCGTCGGGTTGAACCGGGCGTCGTGGTCATTCCGGCGGGTCGGCGGGAACAGCTACGACGTACGGATTCGGCTGGCCACCCCGCAGACCGTCGACCGGCTGTGCGGTCAGGTCGGGCTGACCACGGCCGGCGTCTTCTCCTGCCGGTTCGGCACCACCATCATGATCAACCTGCGCCGCTGGCTGCAGGGCGCGGACGGCTACCCGGTGACCATCGACGAGTACCAGACCAGCGTGATCAACCACGAGATCGGCCACTACCTGGGCTTCGACCACATGGGCTGCGCCGGGCAGGGCCGGTTGGCCCCGGTGATGGGCCTGCAGACCACCGATCTGGGCGGCTGCCGGCCGAACCCGTACCCGTTCGACGAGGACGGCCGGTTCGTCAGCGGCCCGTGGCAGCCTTCCTGACCGTCACGGTGTCCCGACCGTCACGGGATCCCGACCGTCACCGGCCGCCGACCCGCAGCGGTTCGGCCCGGTCGGCCGGCCGGTCCGGCTCGCGCAGCTCGGTACGGGCCAGCGCGGGCAGGCCGTGCCGGCGGCGGGCCGCCATCCAGCCGAATGACCCGGCGACCACGACGGCGGCGAGCGCCACCAGCAGCGGGATGTCCGGCACACCCAGCAGTTTCATGGCACTGGCCAGCAGTACCAGGGTCAACGCCCGACGGACCAGGCCGCCGGGTGCCCGCGACGACAGCTGTGCGCCGAGCCACGCCCCGGGCACCGCCCCGAGCAGCAGCGAGGTGGTCAGGTCGAGGCGGAAGTCGCCGAACAGCAGGTGCCCGACGGCGGCGGCGATCACCAGCGGCACCGCCTGCACCAGGTCGGTGCCGACCAGGAAGGCGGGCCGCAGCAGCGGGTAGAGCATCAGCAACGCGATGATGATCAGCGAACCGGAGCCGACGCTGGTCATCCCGACGATCAGACCGCCGACGGCACCGATCAGCACGGTCGGCAGCGGCCGGGCCCGCAGCGGCGGCTCGGCCGGCGCGGTGTCGCTGCCGGGCAGGCCGGCGGTGCCGGTCCGGCGGCGGGCGGCGTGCTCGGCCATCCGGGTGTAGGTGCGGAAGACCAGGCCGGCGGCGGCCAGCACCAGCGCCACCCCGAGCGCCACCTTGATGCCCTGCTGCAGTCGCTCGCCGTCGCCGAGTGAGCGCAGTAGCAGGACGCCGGCGAACGCGCTCGGCACGCTGCCCAGGCAGAGCCAGCCGACCAGCGACCAGTGCACGGTCCGCCGCCGGATGTGCACCAGCCCGCCGACCGGTTTCATCACCGCGCTGACCACCAGGTCGCTGGAGACGGCGGCGAGCGGCGGTACGCCGAAGAAGATCACCAGCATCGGGGTCATCAGCGCCCCGCCGCCCATGCCGGTCAGCCCGACGATGATCCCGATGCCGCAACCGGCCAGCACCAATACCCAGTCCACCCTGTCGAGGGTGCCGGACCGGACCAGCAATGTCTAGCATGTCGATCGGAATTATCAGGTCGATAGGTGAACCGAATCCGGGCAGTTCGCGGTCAGCGGCCGGCCGGCAGCGCCGGGGCGACCGGCCCGGTCAGCGGGCGGCCGGCAGCGCGTTCGCGGCCACCACCCGCCGGTACCAGTGCGCGCTCTCCTTCCAGGTACGCCGCATCGTCTGCCGGTCGACGTGCACGATGCCGAACGTCTTGCCGTACCCGTGCGCCCACTCGAAGTTGTCCATCAGCGACCACACGAAGTACCCGCGCACGTCGGCGCCGCCGTCGATCGCCTCGGCCACTGCGGTCAGGTGCCGGTGCAGGTAGTCGACCCGGCGCGGGTCACGGACCCGGCCGTCGTCGTCGAGCACGTCGTCGAACGCCGCCCCGTTCTCGGTGATCATCATCGGCAGCCCCGGGTAGTCGCGGTGCAGCCGCAGCAGCAGCTCGGTCAGCCCGGTCTCGTCGATGTTCCAGCCCATCTGGGTGTACGGGCCGGGCTGGGTGACGAACTCGACGTCGGTGACACCGATCCACGGCGAGGCCGCCCCGTCGGCGTGCCCGTCGGCGGTCGACCGCGGCGACACCCCGTCCCACTGGCGGACCAGCACCGGGTTGTAGTAGTTCACCCCGAGCAGGTCCAGCGGGGCGTGCGCGGCCGCCTCGTCGCCGTCGCGCACGAACGACCAGTCGGTCACCGCGGCGGTGTCGTCGATCAGGTCCCGTGGGTACGCCCCGTCCAGCATCGGCCCGAGGAAAGCCCGGTTGGCCAGCGCGTCGATCCGGCGGACCGCCTCGGCGTCGCCGGGCGACTCGCCCCGCACGTGGTGCAGGTTCAACGTCACGCTCACCCGGGCCGCCGGGTCGATGCTCGCCCGCAGCGCGCGTACCGCCAGACCGTGCCCGAGGTTGAGGTGGTGCACCGCGGCGAGCGCGGCGGCCGGCTCGGTACGCGCCGGGGCGTGCACCCCGGAGCCGTAGCCCAGGTACGCCGAGCACCACGGCTCGTTGAGGGTGATCCAGGTGTGCACCCGGTCGCCGAACACCTCGCCCATCCGGCCGGCATACTCGGCGAACCGCTCGGCGGTGTCCCGGTGCGGCCAGCCGCCGGCGTCCTCCAGCTCCTGCGGCAGGTCCCAGTGGTAGAGGGTGGCGACCGGTGCGATCCCCCGGGCCCGCAGCCCGTCGACCAGCGCCGAGTAGAAGTCCACGCCCCGCTGGTTGAGCTGGCTGCCGCCGCCCGGCAGCACCCGGGACCAGGAGATCGAGAACCGGTACGCGCCGACGCCGAGCTCGGCGAGGATGTCCAGGTCCTCCTCCAGCCGGTGGTAGTGGTCACAGGCCACGTCACCGGTGTCGCCGTTGGTGACCAGACCGGGGGTGTGCGCGAAGGTGTCCCAGATGGAGGGCGTCCGGCCGTCCACCGCGGCGGCCCCCTCGACCTGGTACGACGCGGTCGCCGTACCCCAGAGGAAGTTGCCGGGGAAGACCGGGCCGGACGGTGATGATACGGGCATGTCGGGATTCTCCTTACGCGCTGAGCACGATCTCGATCTGGCTGGTGCCCGGGTCGGCGGTGACCCGGACACCCG
Organism: Solwaraspora sp. WMMD792; assembly: GCF_029626105.1. NCBI lineage: Bacteria > Bacillati > Actinomycetota > Actinomycetes > Micromonosporales > Micromonosporaceae > Solwaraspora > Solwaraspora sp. WMMD792. Next base: position 7,133,268 of record NZ_JARUBH010000009.1, on the reverse strand, counting down.
CCTCGGTGGCCTCCGGGCAGGGCCCGTACCGGACACCCACGTCGGCTACGCCGCACGATCAACAGGCTCCAGCATGCCTGCTGGTCGCCGATCCGACGCGGCCGGACCCGGCGATGGACCCGGCCGGCCGGTGAGCGCCGCAGCTAGCGGCCACCGGCGGCCTGGGCTGACCCGGCACCTTTGCTTATATAAGTCACCACGGATAGATTCGACCGGTGCACGCGTTCGACGTCCTCGGCGACCCGGTCCGTCGCCGGATCCTGGAGCTGCTCGCCGACGGCGAGCGCTCCGCCGGTGACCTCGGCGCGGTCGTCCAGGCCGAGTTCGGCATCTCCCAGCCGGCGGTGTCGCAGCATCTGCGGGTGCTGCGGGACAACGGATTCACCACCGTACGCGCCGCCGGCACCCGACGGCTGTATGCCGTGGATGTCGCACCGCTGCGGGAGGTCGACGAATGGATCGGCCGCTACCGGCACTTCTGGGCCCAGCGGCTCGACGCCCTCGCCACCGAGCTGGTCCGGGGCCGCCGGGAACAGCGCCCGGAACCACAGCAGAACGGCACCGACGCCGACCATCGGCGGTAGATCACCCCGAACCTGGGTACGCCTTGCGCCGTGACCTTCGGAGCCTGGCTGGCGCACGTGCGAGGCGGTCGGCTGCTGCACCCGCGCGGCTGCTCGTTCACCGGCGCGGTCCAGCTCTGGGGACCGCTCGCCGAATGGTTCCTGCCGGCGGGGCGCTGGCCGGCCGTCATCCGCTTCTCCCGGGGCACCCCGACCCCGCCCGGCTGGCCGGACATCCTGGGCCTTGCGGTCCGCGTCCACGCCCCGGACCGCCCGGTCGACCTGCTGGTGTCCAGTGCCGGCCGAGCACCGGTACTGCGTCACCTGCCACTGCTCCGGCGCGACTTCGCCACCACGTACGGCAGCATCCTGTCGTTGCGGCACGGTCGGCACCGGATCTACCTGGCCGTGTCGCCGGCCACCCCGGGCCGCCTCGGCGGCGCGGTCGAGCAGCTAGCCGATGTCGCCGCCCGTCGCCCGATCGTGCTGCGGCTGGCGGCGGCCACCGGCACCGGCCGCTGGCGGACGTTCGGTCGGATCGACGTCGGCGAGCCACTGCCGTCCGCTGTCGACGCCGCGCTCGCCTTCGACCCGACCGGTCACCCTCCGCTGCGGCTGCGCACCGGCGGGCTGATCCAACGGCTCCGTACGGTCACCTATGCCGCCTCCCGGCGCGCCCGGGGCGCCCGCACCGACGACAATCCGATTGCCGCCACCGGCCAGCGGCCTTTAGCGTGAACGGCACCGTGACGACCGAGGAGCCACCGATGCGAGCGCTGGCGAAACCCGCCACCACCCGACGCGGCTGAGCCGCGCCCACCAGCAGTCCCGCTGATCCTCGCCGCTGTCCCGCTGATCCTCGCCGATCCACGCCGGCCTTTCCTGGTACCGCAGCCGGTACCGCAGCCGGCACCGGGTCACCGTCGCGCTCCCCGTACCGAGCCCAGGAGTTTCCATGAGTCATACGCTGCTGCCCGGCACCCGGGCCCCGGTCAAGGTCTGGACCGATCCGGCGACCATCGAGCCGCAGGCCAGCCAGCAGTTGCGCAACATCGGCACGCTGCCGTGGGTGCACGGCGTCGCGGTGATGCCCGACGTGCACTACGGCAAGGGCGCCACCGTCGGCTCGGTGATCGCGATGCGCCAGGCGCTGGCCCCGGCGGCGGTCGGCGTCGACATCGGCTGCGGCATGTCCGCGGTGCGGACCAGCCTGATCGACGCGCAGCTGCCGGACGACCTGGGCGCGCTGCGTACCGCGATCGAGGCCGCGGTCCCGGTCGGCTTCCAGGCCCGCGAGACCCCCGTCGACCCGCGCCGGGTGCACGGCCTGCCCACCGCCGGCTGGGACCGGTTCTGGTCCGGCTTCGCCGACCTGCACCCCGGGGTCGCCGCGCTGGAGTCCCGGGCGCAGCGTCAGCTCGGCACGCTCGGCGGCGGCAACCACTTCATCGAGGTCTGCGTCGAGCAGGGCGGTCCGGGCGCCGGCCGGGTCTGGCTCATGCTGCACTCCGGCTCCCGCAACATCGGCAAGGAGCTGGCCGAGCGGCACATCGCGGCGGCCCGGAAGCTGCCGCACAACGCCGACCTGCCCGACCGCGACCTGGCGGTGTTCCTCGCCGACACGGCGGAGATGGCGGCGTACCGGCGGGACCTGGCCTGGGCGCAGGAGTACGCGGCCCGCAACCGGGCGGTCATGCTGGCGCTGCTCTGCCGGGTGCTGCGCACGGCGGTGCCGGCGGTCCGCTTCGACGAGCCGATCTCCTGCCACCACAACTACGTGGCCGAGGAGGTCTACGACGGGGTGCCGCTGCTGGTGACCCGCAAGGGGGCGATCCGGGCCGGGCGGGGCGAGCTGGGCATCATCCCCGGGTCGATGGGGACCGGGTCCTACATCGTGCGGGGTCGGGGCAGCGAGGCGGCGTACTGCTCGGCGTCGCACGGCGCGGGTCGACGGATGTCGCGGTCGAAGGCGAAGAAGACCTACACCGTCGACGACCTGGCCGAGCAGACCGCCGGGGTGGAGTGCCGCAAGGACGCCGGTGTGGTCGACGAGATCCCGGCGGCGTACAAGGACCTGGACCAGGTGCTCGCCGAGCAGGCCGACCTGGTCGAGGTGGTGGCGCACCTGCGGCAGGTGGTCTGCGTCAAGGGTTGACCACCGGACAGGCGACCGGGGCGCGCACCGGGGCGGGTCGACCCTCCCAGCAGGGTCGACCCGCCCACGACGTGCCCTGTCGACAGTGGTTGCTATCGACGGTCGGTCAGGGTCATGTTCGACAGGTGACGGTCGGCCAGGTCCAGTTGCCGCCATGCATGATCGTCACTCCGAAGTTGTTACCGCTACCGTTCGGCCTGGCGGTGATGTTCCCGGTCGTGCCGCTGACCGAGGCGTTCCAGCTGTTCTGCAGGCTCTGTCCGCCGTGCAGGCTGAGGGTCACCGTCCAGTTGCTGACGTTCTGCACCGAGACGTTGAGGTTGAACCGGTCGCCGAACTGCTGGCCGGCCGACAGCACGGCGGTGCAGTTGCTCTGGCCCGGGTCACCCGGGTTGCCGGGGTTACCGGGGTTACCGGGGTTACCGGTCGGGGACGGTCCGGGGTTGCCGCTGCCGCCCTCCCAGACGTTGATGTCGGAGCTCCCCTGGCTCTGGTAGCCCTCGGTCGCCATCACCTGGTAGCTGTGGTTGGAGCCGAGCTGCATCCCGGCGCGCGCCCAGGCGTCGAAGTGGTTGGCGGTGGTGATGGTGCCGCCGGTGCGCTTCTGCTGCCGGACGCTCCAGTACTGCCAGAACGTCTGGGTGCCGTCGATCGACGGCGCGTTGACCCGCTGGCTGCGCAGGATGTCGTAGACACCGCCGTCGGTGGTGACCGAGCCCATCCGCTGCGCGCCGCTGCTCGGGTTGTAGCTACCGAAGTTCTCGACCACGTAGTACTCGATGAGCTGGTTGCGCGTCCACCCGTACAGGGCGAGGTAGGTGTTGTTGTTGCCCGGGTTGTAGCTGCCCGAGTAGCTGACCGTCCGACGGGTACCGGTGGCCCAGCCCTTGCCACCGACCCAGTTGTTGGTACTGCGGTCCCACGAACTGGAGTACCGGCCGTTCTCGCGCAACGTCATGCTGGCGTTGCCGCTGTCCTTCCAGAACGAGAAGAAGTATCCGTTGTGCGTACCGGTCTGGTTCGAACTGAGGTACCGGTCGGCCTCGGCGTGCGCGCTGGGGGCGATCACCATGCCGCTGACGACCAGCGCAGCGGCGCACGCGGTGCCGATCAGCAGCCGCATGCGGCCGCGCCTTCTCGGCTTGACGACAGTGTCCTTCATGTAGGTGTTTCCTCCTCTTGAAGGCTGGCGGGAGCCAGCGGTGCGGTACGACCCGACAGCCTGTCGTGGACGGTGACCGCCGCCGGGGATCGGCGCCGTACCGCGCGGTGGTGGGGATCGACGATCATAGAGATAAGTCGATGGGACGACGGTATGAGGCAGTCGACTACTTGTCAACAACTTTCGGAAACGTTACGGAAACACGGTGCCGGCCGGCCCATCTGCGGCTGCACGGGCGTTCCAGCTGGCCAGCGGTCCTGCGTAGCCGATCAGCAGGTCGGCATGGCCGTCGCCTACTCCGCCGCGTGGCGCATCCGGCGACCCGGCGACCGCACTGAGCTTCCGGAAGTGTTTCGGAGCACGGCCGGACCGGCCCGACCGGCTGCGGGCCCGTCCGGCCGGCCGGCGATCGACGCCGACGTCGCCGACGCACGCGCGTTGCCGGAGACCGACGACGGGTACGACGCGACGCTGCTCCTCGGGCCGCTCTACCACCTGGTGGACCGCGACGACCGGGTCACCGCGCTGGCCGAGGCGGCGGCCGACGCACCGGACGCGGACGTCGTGCTCGACCACGCGCTCGGAATCGCCCGGGTCTACGGCCGGGAGCCGGCGCTGCTCGCCGCGAGCGCGCACCTGCTGGCGTCCGGTGTCGTGCCGGGTGCCGAGGGTGGGACGCGCGCCGGTTGACCGGCCCGGCTAGCCTGCCGACCGGGACGAGACGGGGAGGTCGCGGTGGATGGTACGGCGGCGGGTGGTGACCGGGCGTCCGGGTGCCTGTTCGGGCTGGCGTACGGTGACGCCCTCGGCAAGCCGACCGAGTTCCTGACGGTCGCCGAGATCCACCACCGGTACGGCCTGGCCGGGCCACGTGAGCTGGTCGGCGATCCGGCGCTGGTCACCGACGACACCCAGATGACCCTCGCGGTCGGCTGGGCGCTGCACGACGCCCCGGCCGCCACCCCGGAGGAGCTGGAGCCGCTGCTCCGGGCCCGGTTCCTGGCCTGGGCGGCCAGCCCGGACAACAACCGGGCCCCGGGGATGACCTGCCTGCGGGCCTGCGGCGAACTGGCCACCGGGGTGGCCTGGCAGCAGGCCACCGTCGCCGGGTCGAAGGGCTGCGGGGCGAACATGCGGGTCGCCCCGGTCGGCCTGGTCGACGCCTATGACGACGACACCGTGGCCGGCGTCGCGCAACTGCAGGCCGGGCTGACCCATGGACACCCGACCGCGCTGGCCGCGAGCGAGTTGACCGCCATCGCGGTCCGGCTGCTGCGCGCGGGTACGCCACTGCCGGCGCTGCCGGGCCTGCTGCGTGAGCACTGTCGCGGGCAGCGGGAGGTGTACCGCGACGACTGGCTCGGCCCGCTGTGGCAGCGGCCGGGAATGGACAGTCCGGCGGGGTTCATCTCGCGGGGCTGGGACGAGTGTCTCGACGTACTGGACCGGCTCGACGCGGCGTTGGCCGCCGGGGACGACGGCGGCGACGCCTGCCGGGTCACCGGGGAAGGCTGGATCGCGGAGGAGGCCCTGGCCACCGGGCTGCTCTGCGCGCTGTGGCACGCCGACGACCCGGTGGACGGGTTGGCCCGCGGGGCGGCCACCTCCGGTGACTCGGACTCGATCGCCTGTCTGGCCGGGGCCTTCCTCGGCGCGGCGTACGGAACGGCGGCCTGGCCGACGACGTGGCCGGACCGCATCGAGTACGCCGACCAACTGCACGCCCTCGGCCGGGCCTGGGACTGACCGGGCCGTCGGCGAGTCGGTGGCAACCTGCGACGCCTCTGCGTGCCGCAGCGCGATGTCCAACTCGGTCGACACCGCTTCGAGGCGAGCGACAGCAAGACGCATATGCGTCCGCCTATACTTCGGGATGCTCGATGTCGAGCGGTTTTCAGATCGGCGAGGCGACTCCCGCTGACCAACGGATCCGCACGGCGGCGGGTGTGTCTTCGCAGAACGAGGGGAGGACCCGTGCCGCAGTCACCACCACCGCCCAGTTGGCGCAAGAGCAGTCGCAGCGGTAGCGGAGAGTGTGTCGAGGTAGCCCGAACCGAAACCCGCGTTCACGTCCGGGACTCGAAGACCCGTGATCACAGTCTCCAATTCGATCACGAACGGTGGAGAGCCTTCCTCTCGTCATTGTGATCATTCGCACCAGCGCGGTTCGGGGGCCGCGTTGGCGATGCTGATGGGTCGGCGACAAGACAGTCAGCGAGCAACAAACACTATCGACGGTCCGTACGCCCGCCGCGGCCCGGCTGCCAGTCGGGTGAGGCCGGTGGCCAGCGCCCGCCCGTCCCCGTGGTGGGCGTCTTCGGGCGCGCCCGAACCGCAACTCGCGGCGACCGGCAGAGTCCTGTTAGCGAAAACATCTGCCTCACCCAGGTCAGCCCGTCCATCGCCCGGCCACCCTCTGTGGACGCCGGCGAGCACCCGCACCGCTCGGCGACCATCGATGGATTGCTGATGTTATCGATAACAGCTATCCTCGGTCGCGGGAGCGAAGGGCACGCTTCGACGCACCGTACCGCACCGTATGCGCGGCAGGTGGCACGGACGCGTCGACAGCATCGCTCCATGGCGTCCGGGCACCCTCGCATCATGACCAGGTGATTGTCCCGACTGCCGGCATCGTCCGCCGGCAGTCGGCCTGGTCGATCTCCACGCACCCGTCAGAGCTCCAGCGAGGAGTCACCTTGACAAGAACGAGACGCAACCGCGCCATCGGTTTCGTCGCGAGCCTGCTGTGCGTGGCGACGTTCCTCATCGCCACCCCCGCCCGGGCCGACAATCCGATCGTGCAACACATCTACACCGCCGACCCGGCACCGATGGTCCACGACGGCCGGGTGTACCTGTACACGAGCCACGACGAGGACGGCTCGACGTACTTCACCATGAACGACTGGCACCTGTTCTCCTCCGCCGACATGGTCAACTGGACACACCACGGGTCACCGTTGAGCCTGACCACGTTCAGCTGGGCCAGCGCCGACGCCTGGGCCGGCCACGTCATCGAACGCAACGGCAGGTTCTACTGGTACGTACCAGTGAAGGCCAGGGCGACCAACTCGATGGCGATCGGAGTCGCGGTGGCGGACAGCCCGACCGGCCCGTTCCGCGACGCGCTCGGCCACCCGCTGGTGGCCAACGGCGAGATCGACCCGCACGCGTTCATCGACGACGACGGGCAGGCGTACCTGTACTGGGGTAACCCCAACCTGTGGTATGTCCGGCTCAACCCCGACATGATCTCGTACTCGGGGAGCCCGACCCGGATCCCGCTGACCACCGCCGGGTTCGGCACCCGCACCGGCGATCCGGACCGGCCCACGCTGTACGAAGAGGGGCCCTGGGTCTACAAGCGCAACGGAATCTACTACAACGTCTTCGCCGCCGAATGCTGCTCCGAGTTCATCGGTTACTCGACGGCTCCCGGACCGACCGGCCCGTGGACCTACCGGGGTACGGTGATGCCGCGACAGGGCGGCAGCTTCACCAACCACCCCGGCGTCATCGACTTCGCCGGTGGCTCGTACTTCTTCTACCACAACGGCGCACTGCCCGGCGGCGGTGGATTCACCCGTTCCGTCGCGGTGGAGAAGTTCAGCTACCGTGCCGACGGCACGATTCCGACGATGAACATGACCACGGCGGGCGCCCCGCAGATCGGCACGCTGAACCCGTACGTCCGTCAGGAGGCCGAGACGGTCGCCTGGTCGGCCGGGATCGAAACAGAGCGGTCCAGCGAGGGCACCATGAACGTCGGCTGGATCGAGAACGGCGACTACATCAAGGTGAAGGGCGTTGCCTTCGGCGCCGGGGCGGCGTCGTTCACGGCGCGGGTGGCCGCTGACTCCAGCGGCGGGAGCATCGAGCTGCGACTCGGCGGCCCGACCGGCACCCGGGTCGGCACCTGCGACGTGCCCGGCACCGGCGGCTGGCAGAGCTGGACCAGTGTCTCCTGCCCGGTCACCGGAGCCTCCGGCACCCACGATCTGTACTTACGGTTCACCGGTGGCAGCGGCTACCTGCTCAACGTCGACTGGTGGCAGTTCAACACCGGCACCGCCCCGCCGCCGACCAGCCCGCCACCCACGACGGCGCCACCGACGACGCCACCACCGACGACGCCACCACCGACAACGGCGCCGCCGACCACCGCCCCGCCGACCACACCTGGGTCGTCCTGCACGGCAACCGTGTCGGCACCGGCGTCCTGGCCGGGCGGCTACGAGGGGCGGCTGACGGTCACCAACAGCACCTCCACCGCCATCGACGGCTGGCGGGTGACCTTCACCCTGCCCGCCGGGCAGACCGTCGCCCAGGGCTGGAGCGGAACGTTCAGCCAGCAGGGCAGCCAGGTGACGGTGACCAACGCCAGCTACAACGGCCAGCTGTCCGCCGGATCTTCGACCACCGCAGGCTTCATCACATCGGCCAGCGGTGCGAGTCAGCTACCCGGCAACGTCACCTGCACGGCGGGCTGACCACGAACCAGCGGAGTCCCTGGGCCCGGGCAGTCGACGCCGACGGCTGCCCGGGCCCGGGGACTCCGCTCCTACCGGACCGGCACCGCCCACCCCGCCGCCTGCCCTGGCGGACGGTCGGCGTCACGGTACGCAGCAGTCGCGGTCGACGGCGGACAGCGGCGACGTCCGCAGGATCCGGACCTGGCCCAGGTCGCCGCCGAGCGGGTCGGCGAAGCTCCCGTTCGGCTCCGGCAGCACCTCGACGACAAGCACGCTGACCGGTAGCCCGGACGGCAACCCGGCCGTCTCCAGCGCCGCCCGCACCTCCGCCCCCGACCAGGTCGTCTCCCCCTCCACCGGCAACGGCACCGAACGCGGACCGTGCTGTCGTCGGGGTATCCACAACGGACGTAGGCCGACCTGCACGTTGCGCCGGGTACCCGCGTCGGCCTGCATCACCCGGGCGTAGAGCACCGCCCACAGCTGGGTGTTCGGCGGGTCCGGCGACACCCGGCGCAGCCCGAGGTACGCGACGGCGTACGGGGCCCGGACCCGCACCGCACCGTCCGGTTCGGCGAGCACCGTGGCGGCCAGCTCCGGTGCCGGATGCGCCACCCCTTCCAACGTCAGTGGCTCGCCGTACCGGCCCTGGGCGGTGGACCAGAGCGGATCGTCGAGCGGGCCACGGTCATGGCCGACGCGGATCTCGTAGGTGTAGAACGAGAACAGCTCCGGCGAGCCGGGGTCGGTGTTCGGCGGCAGCGGCACCAGGAAGTGCCGGTCGCTGTCGGCCGCCGGTTCGAGGCGCTGCATGGTGGCGTATCCGGCCAGGTCCTGCACCTGGCCCGGGGTGATCACCCGGACCGGTTCCGGGTCCAGCGGCAGGGTCGGCACGGCGGCCGGGTCCGCGACCGGTTCGGTGCCGGGCAGCAGCATCGGGTCCGGGGTGACGGTCAACGGCCGGACGAAGTAGGCGTCACGCGGGTCGGCCAGCGGTTCGGCGAACTCCAGCCAGAGTCGCCGGATCCGGGGCGTGGTCGCCGCGTACGACGCGTCAGTGCCGTACGGGGTGAGCGCGATGCCGGCGGCGACCACCCGGGGCACCTGCCTCGGCGCAGTGACGATCGGCAGCCTCGACGAGATCACCTGTCGCACCACGTCGCCGGTCTCGAGGCGGAACTCCAGTTCGTAGTCGACCTGTGGCTCGTACGGCAGCCCGTCGGGACCCAGCGGTGCCGCCACCGCGTCGAGGAAGACCATCCGGACGAAGCCGCGGTCGGTGTCACCGGTGGTGGCCTGCACGTTGACCGAGTCGACCAGTTCGATCACGCCGACGTCGGTGACGGTCTGCGGCGCGTTGGGGGCGTCCGGCAGTCGCACGGTGCGCCGCACCGTCAGCGTCGGTGAGCCGGCGCCGCGCCACGTCCAGTCCCGGTCCACCACCGTCTGTACGGCGTGCAGCCACCGCCCGGCGAGTTCGGTCGGATCGGCGAACTCGACGCTGCCGCCGTCCGGGGCGAGGTGGTGACCGAGCCCGGCGCAGCCGAACACCACCCGCTCCCCCGGCGGACCGAGCAGGGTCGGCCCGTCGGCGACCAGGTCGAGCGCGCCGGCCAGCCGGCCGAGCAACGCCGGGGTGGGTGCGGTCTGGGCGGCGACGGCCGCCACGGCCGCCGGCGTGCCGGCCGGGTCCGGGCGTAGGAACACCGACCGAAGGCTGTCGGCCGGTGGCAGTGGGCGCAGCAGGTCGGCTTCGCTCGCCGGGTCGGCCGTCCCGTGCAGGTCGATGAGCTCGGCAGGGCCACGCCGGGCGGCGTCGCTGCCGAAGTAGCCGAGGTCGTCGCGGCCCATCGCTCGGACCTCCAGCCGCAGGTCCCGCCCGGTGACCACGGTGACCGGGCCGGTCACCAGCCCGTCCGGGCCGAGCTGGTCGGCGACGTCGACCGACCGGTAGTCACCGGCGTCGACCCAGGTCAGGTCGAGGTCGAGCGCGGCGGTGGCGGCGTCGGGAAACAGCCGGGTGGTGGTGTACCACTCGACGTACCCGTCGGCGTCGGCGGCCGGGTCGAACGCCGGGGCCTTCAGCAGCACCCGGACCTGCAGCAGTACGGCGTCCGGGTCGGCGACGCCCGGCACGGTCACCGCTTCCGGCGGCGCCGCGTCGTTGGCGGCGATCTGGGCGAGCAGGTCGGTGCGGGCGGCCGGGCCGGCGGCGTACACCGCTTCCGGGTAGCCCAGGCGCGGCCGGTGCACCCGCAGCGCCGCGACGGTGCCGTCCGGTTCCACGGTGTACGGGTCCAGCCCGACCCGGGCCGGCGGCCGGTGCCGACGCAGGTGCAGCATCGCGACCGGTGCCTCGCCGACCCGGCCCGGCGCGGCGTCGACCGGCGGGCCACCACCGGTGGGGTCGGCGAGCCGGACCCGGAACTCGTACGCCTGGCCGTAGCGGGGCAGCACAGTGTCGGCGTCGACCGGCACCGCCTGCTCCGGTGGGCCGGGCGGCACCTCCATCAGCCGTTGCTCGTCGTCGGTGTCGACGACGAGTGACCCGCCACGCCAGCGGACGAACCAGGCGGGTAGCCAGAGCTGGCCGCTGTGTTCGGCCGGGGCGACCTCGGTCCACCGTTCCTCGCGGGCCGTACCCAGGTCGACGCCGACGGCCAGCGGGGCGTCCACCAGGGACAGCGAGGTCCAGTCGGTGCCGCCGGCCGGCCGGACGTCGACCCGGTAGCCGAGCACGCCGCGGGGGGCGAGCACCGGATCCGCACCGTCGGGTGGGGCGCCGAGCGCCCGGTTCTGCCCTTCGAGGACGTCCTCGTCGTCCCAGCCGAGTTGGACACCTTCGTCGCGGGCGATCGGCGCGCCGTCGCCGGTCTCGTCGAGCAGGTCGGCGCTGACCGGCTGCCGGGCGTGCACGATCTTGGCGAAGCCGTCGTCGAAGCGCAGCGTCTCGGCGAAGACCTTGTCGTAGTTGCCGAGGGTACCGGCCTCGGTGGCGTCGGCGCTGACCGGGAACGCCACCGGCGTGAAGACCGGCCGGGTGTCGGCGGCGGGCAGCGGCGGTACCCGGGTGGCGAAGGCACGGATCAGCCCCGGGTCGGCGCCGACGGCGTCGGCGTAGTCGCTGTGGGCGGCCAGGTCGGCCCATAGCCAGCCGCCGGCGGCCAGTCGTGGGTCGGCGTCGATCGGCACGTCGAGGGCGACGACCAGGCCGAGGGCTTCGGCGAGCCGGGGGCGGCGCAGCGCGTACGCGATCGCCTCGCCCCAGCCGATCACCGTCGGCGGCACCGCTGGTGCCGGGTCCGGTGGGCAGGTCATCAGGCAGTGGTAGCTGGCGTCGGTGACGGCGAGCGAGGTACGCGGGCGGACGAACCCGAACGACCGGCGGTAGCTGCCCGGCAGGTACTTGCGCAGTTGCCGGGTGGTGTCGCGGTGTTGCGGGGCGAACGTGTCGCCGGCCGGGCCGGGCGGGATCTCCAGTGCCGCGCCGATCGCGGTGAAGATGCTCCGGGCGTGTGGGGCGTGCAGTGTCGCCGGGGCGGCGGGCAACGCGATGGTCTGGTCGACCCGGTCGCGCTGCGGCAGCGCCCCAACGGTGTCCGAGAGGGACACCGCGAACGCGAGATGTGCGTCGGCGAAGGCCGGCACGCCCGCCGGGGCGGCGAGCAGCGGCGCGAGCGGGTCGGTGGCCGGGGCGACCAGCAGCCGTACGGTCAGCGTCCGCCCGGTGTGGTCCCACCGCTGCAGGTACGGCACCAGGGTGAGTTTGTGCGAGGTTGCCATCTGTCCGCCTTCTTCGCCGCCCGGGTCGTCACAGGGCAGCGGTCTCGGTGACCTGGTAGGACGCGCTGATCGAAAGGATCAGGAAGAGATCGACCTGAATCTTCACCGATCCGGAGTAGTCGCACTTGGTGGTGCCGGCGTCGTCGTACACCAGGCCTCTCAGCTCGGCCCGGATCTTGACCTTGACGACCTTGAGGTCCACCCCGGCTTCCAGCGCGACCAGTCCGCCGTACTTGGTCTGGCCGGCGATGGCGTCGTAGACGAGCACGAAACCGATGCCCAGGAACGCGTACGCCTTGAACGGGCCGATCTGGCCCTGCACCCCGACGCCGGCGAACGCGACCAGTTCCAGTTTTTCGCTGGTGACCGTGCCGGAGACGAGGGCGATGGAGAAGGTGACGCTGCCGGAGACGATGACGAAGACCTTCGCCACGCCGACCGACAGCACCGGGATCTTGCCTTCGAGGGCGATCCCGAGGCTTGCCCCTCCCTTGGCCTTGCCGTCGGTGAGGCTCACCCCGGCGCTGACCGCCACCGCCAGGCTCAGCTTGAAGTAGTCGCCGAGCGGCACGACCGTGTCCGGCAGGTCGACCTTCAGCTTCGTCTCGAACTTCAGCTCGTGCTTGGCGTTCGCCGCCGCCAGGTCGATCGGACCCTGCACCCCCCGGTCGCCGACGAACGGCAGGTACTGCAGGATCTGCTCGATCTCGGCGAGCAGCAACGACCGCAGCTGGGCGACCTGCGGCCGCTGGTCGGTGCCGCCGACGATGTGCAGCTCGGACCCGGTCAGCTCGGCCAGGCCGGCCACGTCGGTCCAGACCCGCAGTCCGGCGAAGTCGGCCGACCAGCGGTCCTCGGTGACCTCCAGGCGCAGCGTCGCCGTGTCGTAACGCAGTGCCGATCCGTGCCCGGGGGCACCGCCCAGCTGCAGCGCGGTCGGCGGGTTGGTGAACGTCACCGCGGCGCTGAACGCCAGCGTGCCGCCCGCCCCGACGTCCAGGTGCAGCGCGCCGGGCGCGGTCTCCAGGGTGTTCGGCGGCGGCGGGAACGCCCCTTTGGACGTCGACCGGGCCAGGACGTCGGCCAGCGCGGGCCGATGCCGCGACTCGATACGCGGCACGCCGGGTGCCGGCACCACCGGCCGGGGAAACAGGAACGCGTGGGTCGCGGTGGTCTGCACGAAGGCGTACTCGGTGGCCGGGTCGGTCGGCCGCAGCAGGTCGGCGGCGTCGGCGAACCGGTACTCCCCCGGTGTGCCGGCCAGCGGCGGCTCGCCGATCGGCAGCTCGTTGGCCGGGTAGCCGACCGGGTAGCGGCGGATCAGCGGCGTACCACGGGTGTCGGCGACGGCGGTCGCCTCGCCGCCACCGGCCGGTGCGCCGACGACCGGACGGACCACCATGGACCAGGAGCCGGTACGGGGCAGTCGCGGGGTGCCGCGGACGGTCGCCACGAACACCGGGGTGCCGGCGTCGTCGGCGAGGCCGACCTCGATCCGTTGGGCACGCATCGGCAGGCCGCTGCCGCCGACGTCGACGACGGTGTCGATCGGCCCGCCGACCGGCCCCTGCGCCTCGATCAACGCCCGCAGCGCGGCCGGGGCGGCCGGCGCGCCGCTCGGCTCGACCTGCAGCCAGCCGAGCACCCCGGTCGCCGGTGTCGTCCCGGCGGCGCCGTCGAGGGCGAGGTCGGCGTCGAAGTGGTACGGCACCAGCCGCGCGCCACCGTGGCCGAACTCGGCACCCGGTGCCGGCCGGATGTTGCGCACGTCGAACAGGCCCCGGAACACCCCGGCATCGAAGACGTACGGGGCGACGGCGATCGATCCCGCGTCAAGGTAGCGGTAGTCGAACAGGCCCGGGGTGAACGGCTGCCAGCCGCTGTCGCGGCGGATCACCCCGCCGCCGGGGCGGCGTTCCACGGTGACCGAGCGGGTCACCCGGATGCCCCACGGGTGCAGCACGCTGTTGACCTTGACGACCTCCAGCGCGGTCCGGCCGATCATCACCCGGAACTGCACCTTGGCCGCCTCAGCGAACGCGGCGAACGGGTTGTTCCAGTCGCTGAAGCTGGAGCCGCCGTAGCCGGACAGGTCGATCCGGGTGACCGGCACCCGGGGGTCGGTGGCCATGTCGGTGTTGAAGACGGTCTCCACACTGCCGCTCGGGTCGGCGGTGGAGCCGAGCACCGACAGCCCGAGCGGGGCCCCGCTGGCCAGGTCCACCCCGTTGATCAGTTGCCGCATCCGGCCGGCGAAGGTGGCCGACACGCCGCCGTCGTCGGGCCGGCCGCCTTCGGCCCGCGCGGTGATCTGGATGCCGCCCCGGGCGTCACCGAACTCGGGGCGGGTCAGTCCGAGCAGGTCCGCCGGGCGCGGTCCGTCGTCGTACGGCTGGACCAGTACCGCCGCGATCAGGCCGAACGGGAACGTGGTGCGCATCCCGACCGGGGTGCCGTCGCCGAACGCGTCGAGGGTGCCGGCCACGGCGTCGGCGGGCACCACCGGGACGAGCCGCTGGGACCGGGCACCGAGTGAGGTGGCGCCGCCATCGGTGGCCGAGGCGAGCGGGGTGGGAAACCAGCCGAGGGTGATGATGTCCTGGTCGGTGTCGAGGGTGCGCACCGGTTCCCACTGCACCTGCGGCAGCGCAGTCACCCGCAGCGCGCCGACCTCGGCCCGGGTGGCCAGCCCGGCAACGGCGTACTCGGTGTCCGGGTGGTTCGGGCCGACGCCGAGCCCGACGCCGAGCAGGTCCTGGTTGGTGGAGACGTCCAGCAGCAGCAGGTTCGGCGGCTGGCCGACCACCTCGGACAGGTAGCCGTCGACCATCGAGGTGGACGTGGCGTCGGACCGGGCGGCGGCCTGAATCCGCTGGCCGCGCAGTTCCAGCTCCAGCCGGCGGGCGGAGTCCCACTGCGCGTCGGTCTTCTTGTCCAGCCCGATGCGGCCCTGCTCGACCTGGCTGAACCCGATGTCGGGTCCGGACGACTTCGGCGGCGGCTGCGGTGTGCCCGGTGACGCCGGACGGCCGGTGACCGCCACCGCCGGCCCGAGCTGGCCGTCGAACTCGACCCGCACGTCGGCCGGCGCGGTCCAGACGATCCGGCAGACCAGCGCCGCCGGTGGCGGTTCCCGGCCGATCCGGGGCCGGTCGAGGGCGCCATTGGACACGTACGGATCGGGCAGCGTCGGTGCCCAGGCGTGCAGCCCGAACGCCAGTTGGGCGGTGCCGTTGTCGACCGGCAGCGGTCCGTCGGCGGTCGGCCCGGCCGACCCGGCGAGGGTGCCCCGGACGTAGACGAACGCCGGGACGGTGGTCCACAGCAGCGCGTTGCGCAGTGCGAACTGGTGGTGGCTGCGGGCATCGACCGGGACCGCCGCGCCGAGCAGCACGGTGATCTCGCCGTCGCGGCGGTGCAGCAGCAGAGCGCCGGCACCACCCGGGGTGGGCACCGGTTGCCCGGCGGTGGTCACCGGCCGGTCCAGGGCGACCTCGCTGCGGCCGGTGACCATCAGGTGCTCGCCGTCGACGGCGTGGCACCGGTAGTACAGCCGGAACGGTTCGTCGTAGGTCTGCCGCCAGGGCAGCCGGTGCCCGCCCCCGCCGGCGATCGCCCATAACTGGATGCCATGGGCGACCGGCGACGCCAGCGGGGTGACCGGGTCGGCGAGTACCGTCGCGGCGGACGCACCGATCACCATCCACGCGCTCTCCAGCGGGTGTTCCCGCAGGTCCGGGGCGTACCAGCGGGCGGCCAGGCCGGTGACCCGCAGCAGCCAGGTCGCCGCGGTCGACGCCTCGCCGAGAATCGTCGGGTCGGTGACGACGACGACCGGCAGGCCGAGCCCGGCGTCGCGGACGGCGCCGATGCCGGTGAAGTCGATCAACGGGTCGCCGGCCGGGTCGGCACCGACCGGGGTTGCGTCCACCGTGGTCGGTTCGGCGGTGTAGCCGAGCGCCAGCGTCCAGAGTTGTTCGACGAACGTCCAGTCCCCGGTGGCCGGGCCGAACCGGAACTGTTGCCCCCAGGCCTTGGCCGCCCCGGGGTCGCCGACGATCTCGACCACGCCGGACTTGAAGCGGAAGGTCACCGAGGTGGGCAGTGTGCTGGCGGTCCCGGCGCTGTGGCAGCCGCCGACGCCGCCGGCCGGCGGCGGGTCGGGTGCGGGGTCGAGTCGCAGTACGGCGCTCAGCGGCGCGGGCACCTCGACGACGTCGCCCGATACCGTCGCGGTGCCCAGTGTCAGCGTCCCACCGGTGACGAGCAGCCCGGCGTACGCGTCGGCGGGCAGCCCGCCGAACAGGTCGCCGCGAATCCAGACGGTACCGGCTTCGATGTCGACGACGGTGCCGGTACGTTGCACGGTCGGCGGCCGGGCCTGGGTGACCACGAACGCGGGCGCGGCGGCGCCGGCCTCGCGGACCTGGAGCCGGCGGGCGGCGACGAACGTTTCGTACCAGACGTCGACTCCGCCGGGGGTGCGGAACGGGCCGACCCTGCGGGCCGGGGTCAGCCCGGTGCGGCTGTCGACGAACCGGCCGGCGAGGAGTTCTTCGCGTTCGTCACGGCGGTGCACCAGCCGGGTGTCGCGGGGCAGTTCGGCTGCGGCGCGCTGAGCGGCCGACGCGGCAAGACTGGTCAGGACGGTACGGACGACGGGGAGATCTCCACGGACTGGCTCTGACACGCGCTCCTCCTCGGAGGCTGCTGCAGCCGGACTCGGACCGGTCTGCAGCGTGCGCTACGTCACACTCCGTGTTCAATCAGATCTTGGATAGTTACCGACCTTCGGAGGTCAGCGCTGACCGTCCGGATGAGCCCGGGGCCCGGCCGTCACCCTGTGGCGTCCCGGTCGGCGTCGTCGGCCGACCGGCCCCCGTCGGCGTCGTCGGCCGACCGGCCGGCGGCCCAGCGGACCGCGCCGAGCAGGTGGGTGCGGAACGCCGGTTCGGCGTACGCCTCGATGGTGTGGCCGCCGCCGGTGTAGAAGGCGCGGCCGCCGGCGTACGTCCGGCACCAGGCGTGCGGGTGCGGCTGCCCCATCTGCCCGCCGGTGTAGCTGGTCTCGTCGAGCACCGCGAGGATCCGGGCGTCGGTCGGCCGGGTCCGGTAGTCGTACCACTCGTCGGTGCGCTTCCAGCGGGTCGGCAGGTGTGCGGTGGCCGGGTGGGTCCGGTCGACGACCTCGACGGTGGCCGGCTGCACCGGCGGGTGCTGGGCGAAGTACGCACCGACAAGTTCGCCGTAGAACGGCCAGTTGTGTTCGGTGTCGGCGGCCGCGTGCACCCCGACGAATCCGCCGCCGCCGTTGATGTAGCCCTCGAACGCGGCCCGGCCGGCGGCGTCGAGCACGTCGCCGGTGGTGTTGAGGAAGACGACGGCGGCGTACCGGCTCAGGTTGTCCGGGGTGAAGACGGCCGGGTCCTCGGTGGCGTCGACGGTGAAGCCGTGCTCCGCGCCGAGTTCGCCGACGGTCGCGACCCCGGCCGGGATGGAATCGTGCCGGTACCCGGTGGTGCGGCTGTAGACCAGCACCCGGTACCCGGTCTCGACGCTCGACTCGGTGCTCGACTCGACGCTCGAATCGGTGCAGCCGGTGGTCACCAGCGCCACGATACCGCCGAGCAGGCCGGTGCCGACCGCCCGTCGGGTGAGGCCGGCACCGGGCCGGACCGGCACGCCGGTCACCGGACCGGCTCCGCGACGGCGGTGGGCGCATCAGGCTGCGGCGGCAGACCACGGGTGGACAGGAACGCCTGCCACTCGGCGGTGATCCGCTCGACGTCCCGGCAGACCAGCCCGAAGAACTCGCCCATCAACTGCAGCCGGTCCCCGGCGGGGGTGTCCGGCCCAAGTACGGCCGCGCCGTGGGTCGCCGCGTCCGCCCAGGTCCGGAAGACGTGCACCCGCAGCGACCAGGCCCGGTACCACAGTCCGTCGTCGACGGCGTACCGGTCGCGCCGCTGCCCCGGCTCGCGTCGCCGGGTGACGAAGCCGATCCGCTCCAGGAAAGCGATCGACTTCGAGATCGACGCCGGGCTGACCCGCAGCCGGTCGACCAGCTCGGCGGCGGTGAGTGCACCGCCGTCGCTGACGAAGAGACTGACCAGCACCCGGGCGGTCATCCGAGGGAAACCGGACTGGATCATCAGGGCGGCGAACTGCTGCTCGAAGGCCTGCACGGCGGCCGCGTCCCGGCCGTACCCGGTGCTCTGGCCGGCCGGCGGCCGGGTGACCGGTCCGGTACGGCGGGCCCGGTGCGCGGTGGCCCGGTGCGCGGCGGTGGCCCGGTAGCCGCCCGGCCCGCCGTTGCGCCCGACCTCCCGGCTGATCGTGGAGGTCGGGCGGTCGAGTCGGCGGGCGATCTCGGCGTAGCCGGCGCCGTCGGCGAGTGCCTGCTCGATGCGCTGCCGGTCCTGATAGGTCAACCGTCCGCCGGGCATCCGCCCCCGCCCTCCGCTGCGTTCAGCCTCAATTCATTGCAACACATCCTGGCCGATCGTTGCGTTAACCGCAACCGCCATTGCAACGCAAGGCCCGATTAAACGCAGTAATGCCCGCTGGTGGCGGGCTTTTCATTGACCACCTTGCGAACGCAACGTAGCTTTCTAGATATGGAAACAACGATCCAGGTCCGGGGCCTGACCAAGCGGTACGGCCGCAGCACCGCGCTGGACGGGCTCGACCTGAGCGTGGCGGCCGGCGAGGTGCACGGCTTCCTCGGCCCCAACGGTGCCGGCAAGACCAGCACCATCCGGGTGCTGCTCGGCCTGCTGAGGCCCGATGGCGGGCAGGTGTCGCTGCTCGGTGGCGACCCGTGGCGGGACGGGGTCGCCCTGCACCGTCGCCTCGCGTACGTGCCGGGCGACGTCAGCCTCTGGCCGAACCTGACCGGCGGTGAGGTGATCGACCTGCTCGGTCGACTGCGCGGTGGCCTCGACCGGCGCCGCCGCACCGACCTGCTGGAGCGCTTCGCGCTGGACCCGACGAAGAAGTGCCGCAGCTACTCCAAGGGCAACCGACAGAAGGTGGCGCTGATCGCCGCCCTCGCCGCCGACGTGGAGCTGCTGCTGCTCGACGAGCCCACCTCCGGGCTGGACCCGCTGATGGAGGCGGTGTTCCGCGACCGGGTCGCCGACGCCGCCCGGCAGGGCCGGACCGTCCTGCTGTCCAGCCACATCCTCGCCGAGGTCGAGGCGCTGTGCGACCGGGTCACCATCGTCCGCGACGGACGGACCGTGGAAAGTGGCACCCTCGCCGAGCTGCGGCATCTGACCCGTACCACGATCGTCGCCGACCTGGCCGAGGTGGCCGACCTGCCCGAGGTGGCCGACCTGGCCGGGGTGCACGGGCTCAGGGTCGACGGGACCCGGCTGCGCTGCGAGGTCGAGCCGGCCGCGCTGCCCGAGGTGCTGCGCCGGCTGGCCGAGGCCGGCGTACGCGGGCTGGTCAGCCAGCCGCCGACGCTGGAGGAACTGTTCCTGCGGCACTACCACGGCACCGGAGCACGGCGGTGAACCCGCTGGCCGGCACCGGGCAGCTGGTCCGGCTGATCCTGCGCCGCGACCGGCTGGTCATGCCGCTGTGGATCATCTGGCTGTCGGTGATGCCGGCGAACTTCGCCGCCGCCTTCCCCGCCCTCTACCCCACCGCCGCCGAACGGTCGGCGTTCGCGCAGACCAGCAACGCCAACGCCGCGCTGGTCGCGTTGTACGGCCCGGTGCACACCGCCGACCTCGGCGGGCTGGTCGCCTGGCGGATCAGCATCGTCACCGTCATCGTGGCGCTGATCAGCCTGCTCACCGTCGTCCGGCACACCCGTACCGAGGAGGAGGCCGGCCGGCGGGAACTGCTCGGCGCCGCCCCGATCGGCCGGTACGCCGGCCCGGCCGCCGCCCTCGTCGTCGTCTTCGCCGCCAACCTGTTGCTCGCCGCGGCGGTCGCCGCCGGGCTGGCCGGCCAGGGGCTGCCGGTCGCCGGGTCGGCCGCCCTCGGTGCCCAGTTCGCCGCGGCCGGTTGGCTGTTCGCCGCTGTCGGGGCGGTCGCCGCCCAGCTCGCCACCACCGCCGCAGCGGCCCGGGGGATCGCCGCCGGCGTACTCGGCGCCGCCGTGGCCGGCCGGGTCGTCGGTGACCTCAGCGCCCACACCGGCGGGCCGCTGGGCTGGCTGAGCTGGGTGTCGCCGTTCGGCTGGGTGATGCGGCTACGTCCGTACGCCGACGACGCCTGGTGGGTGCTCGGCCCGCTCGCCGCCGCGACCGCCGGGCTGGTCGCCGTCGCGGCCGGGCTGCACGGCCGCCGGGACCTGGGGTCCGGGCTGCTGGCGGCCGGCACCGGGCCGGCGACCGGCGGGCCCCGGCTGGCCGGCCCGGTCGCGCTGGCCTGGCGGCTGCACCGGGGGCCGCTGGCCGGCTGGACGGCCGGGTTCGCCCTCACCGGTGCGCTGCTGGGCGCGGTGGCCGGCGGGGTCGGCGACATGCTGACCGACAATCCCACACTGCGTGACCTGTTCGCCCGGCTCGGCGGGGCCGCCGGCCTGGTCGACCTGTTCCTGGCCGCGATGCTCGGCCTGTTCGCTGTCGGGGCGGCCGGGTACGCGATCGCCGCCGTGGGCCGGCTGCGGGTCGAGGAGACCAGTGGTCGGGCCGAGCCGGTGCTCGCCGCACCGGTGTCCCGGTCCCGCTGGGCGGCCAGTCATCTGCTGTTCGCCCTGGTCGGCCCGGTCGTGCTGATGGCCGGTGCCGGGTCGACGATGGGTGCGGCGTACGGGCTGTCCGGCGGTGACGTCGGCCCGACGACGGCCCGGGTGCTGGTCGGTGCGTTCGCGACGCTGCCGGCGGTGTGGCTGCTCGCGGCGGTCGCGCTCGCCCTGGTCGGGCTGGTGCCCCGGCTGGCGATGGCCGGGTGGGCGGTGCTGGCGGTGACGGTCGGACTCGACCTGTTCGGTGCGCTGCTGCAACTGCCGCAGCCGCTGCGCGATCTCTCCCCGTTCACGCATCTGCCGAGCCTGCCGGGCGGGCAGGTGTCGGCCGTACCGCTGGTCGTCCTGGCACTGCTGGCGGCCGGCTCCGCCGCCGCCGGCATGATCGGGCTGCGGCGGCGGGACCTGCCGGTCGGCTGACCGTGCGCGAGGGTCAACCGGCGGCGGGCAGGTGGACGAGAAACCGGCAGCCAGGGCCGGCGTTGGCCACCTCGACCCGACCGCCGTGCGCCTCGACCAAGCCGCGCACGATCGCCAGGCCGAGCCCGCCGCCGGCCGGCGGCGGCTCGGGACGGGGCGGTCCGGCCCAACCGGGCAGGTACGCCGGCCCGACCCGCGACCCCGCTCGGGGCGGGCCGGCGGGAGCGGGGCTGCGCGCCGTCTCGCCCCGGAACGCCACGTCGAACACCCTCGGCAGGTCCGCCTCGGGAATGCCGCCGCAGGTGTCGTGCACCGCCAGCCAGGCGGCACCGCCGTCGCGGCCCGCGCTGACCTGCACCACCCCGTCGTACGGGGTGAACCGGATCGCGTTGCGAAGCAGGTTGCCGATGATCCGGGCCAGTTCCGGCTCGCTGGCGGTGACCGACGGCCAGCCGCGTTCGGCGGCGACCAGCCGGATGCCCCGCGCCCGGGCCAGCGGCTCCGCCGACGCCAGGGCGTCGGAGACCACCTCGGCGAGGGGCACCCGGCGCAGCGACAGCCGCAACGCGCCGGCGTTGATCCGGGACAGTTCGAACAGGTCGTCGACGAGTTGGGTCATCCGGTCGGTCTCGGCCCGGATCCGCCGGTGGTAGTCGGCGACGGTGGCCCGGTCGGCGACGACGCCGTCCTCCAGCGCCTCGGCCATGGCCCGCAGCCCCGCCAGCGGCGTCCGCAGGTCGTGCGACACCCAGGCGACCAGCTCCCGCCGGTTCGCCTCGGCCTGGCGTTCGCGCTGACGCAGCTGGTCGGCCCAGACCGCCTGCCGGGCCAGCCGGGCACCCAGCCACCAGCCGACAGCCAGGCTGACCGCTCCGGACGCGGCGAGCACCAGCAGCACCACGTCCCGGTCGTGGACGGACAGGAACATCGCCTGGGCCGCGCCGACGACGCCGGCGAGGACCGCCAGTACGGTGACGGTGAGCAGGACGGTCAGGTGCACGACGATGCTGTGCCGGCGCAGCAGCCGCAGCGCGACCGCGCCCGGCACACCGATCAGCAACGATGCGCCCAGCCCGATGGCGAACACGGCGAGGACGTCGCCGGTGGGCAGGTCAGGCATTGCCGGCCGCCGGTTCGTAGCGGTAGCCGACGCCCCAGACGGTGACGATCCGTCGGGGTCGGGCCGGATCCCGTTCGACCTTCTCCCGCAGCCGTCGCACGTGGACGGTGACGGTGGACTGGTCACCGAAGTTCCAGCCCCACACCTGGGCAAGCAGTTCCTCCCGGCGGAACGCCTTCGCCGGGTGGCGGACCAGGTGCAGCAGCAGGTCGAACTCACGGGTGGTCAGCGCGAGCTCGGTGTCGCCGAGCCGGGCCGACCGCCGGCTGGTGTCCAGCGCGAGCTCGCCGTCGCGGACCACCGGAGGTTCACCGCCGACCGGGCCGGGGGGCGGCCCGGAGCGGCGGAGCACCGACTGCACCCGCAGCACCAGCTCCCGGGGCGAGAACGGCTTGGTGACGTAGTCGTCGGCGCCGAGCTGCAGGCCGATCACCCGGTCGGACTCCTCCCCGAGTGCGGTCAGCATGATCACGGGTACGCCGCTGGCCTGCCGCTGCAGCCGCCGGCACACCTCCAGACCGTCCAACCCGGGCAGCATCAGGTCCAGTACCACCAGGTCGGGCCGGCACTGGTCGACCGCGGCCAGCGCGGCGACCCCGTCGGCGGCGCGGGTGACCTGGTAGCCGGCTCGTTCCAGGTACCGGCGGACCACATCGGACACGGTGGGATCGTCGTCGACGACGAGCACCCGTAGGGACGGTCCGCCGGTGGTGGGCGCGACCATGGCTGTCAGGCGGCCAACTCGGCTGCCCCGAACGACACCGAGAAGCGTTTGCACCAGATGGAGACGCTGGTCAGGCTGGTCAGGTCGACGTCGGCGGGGATCTCGTACACCTGGTCACCCCGGTTGCCCTTGAGCCGGTCCAGCTCGGCCCACTGCCCGTCGTCGAAGACGAACCAGCCGTCGCGGCCGTCCAGCACCGGCTGGTCGGAGAGCCAGACCCGCAGGTCCGGGCCGTTGGAGGTGGCGAAGTCGCGGAACACGAGTTGACGGCGGCCGTCGGCCAACTGGACGACCTCGGCGGTGCCGCTGGTCTCGTGCTCGTGGGTGACGAACTCGCCGGAGGCCAGCAGCTGGTTGCCGGCCGGTGACGGGCTGGCCGGTGCGGCGCTGGGCGATGCTGACCCGGGCGATGCGGACCCGGACGCGGCGGGGTCCGCTGCCGGGGTGCCGGTCGCCGCGATCTGCACCTGCGGCAGCGCCTCGTCGACCACGTCGTCGGTGAACAGTTTCCACGGCTGGTACCAGTAGCCGCCGAACGCGAGTCCGGCGGCGACGACGACGGCGACCAGCCAGCTCAACGGGTTGGCAAGGAGTCGTTTCCACACGCGGATCAGCCTACGGCGGCAGCGCCCGGCCGACCGTAGTTGATCTCTTGCAAAAGTCTTACGGTCGGCGTACCGGCAGGTCAGCTGGTTGCGACGGCGTACGCGAGCAGCAGCAGCGCGACGGTGAGCTGCCCCGCGCCGAGCACGGTCAGGGTGTTGCCGAACGACCACTGTCCGGGGCGGCCGATCCCGGCGTGCAGGAAGAAGCCGCCGGACTGGCTGATCGTGCCGGCGGCCAGCAGCGCGCCGACCACCCAGGTGTACGGGTCGGACAGTCCGGCGCGGGCGGCGATGCTCAGTGCGGTCAGAGTCAGCACCAGCAGCACGCCGGCGTGGGCGTGGCCGGCCCGGAACAGCGACAGCTGGAAGTCGGTCAGTCTTCGGGCGGCGGCCAGCCGCATCAACGAGTAGCCGCCGAACATCACCGTCGGGACGCTGACCAGCGCAATCACGGTCAGCCATCGGTCCGCCGTACTCATCAGGTGCTCCTCGGGGTCGGCGCCACACGCGCCCGGCATCTTGTCACCGACAAGATAGCCGCTCCGGGTAGCATCTTGTCAACGGCAAGATGAGGGGAGGCGTGATGCGGCAACAGCCGTACCACCACGGCGACCTGCGGCGGGCCCTGCTGACCGCCGCCACCGAGGCGATCGCCGAATCCGGGGCGGCGGCACTGAGCCTGCGCGACCTGGCCCGACGGGTAGGGGTCTCGCACGCCGCCCCGACACACCACTTCGGCGACAAGACCGGCCTGCTCACCGCGATCGCCGCCGAGGGCCTCGACCTGCTGGCGACCCAGTTGGCGGCGGCCGGCGGCGACATCCTCGCCGCCGGCCAGGCGTACGTGCGGTTCGCCGCGACCCACCGGGCGCACTTCGAGGTGATGTTCCAACCGAGCCTGCTGCACTTCGACGCGCCAGAGCTGACCGCCGCCCGGCAGCGGGCCGGCCGGGCGCTACGGGACAGCCTGGACGACACCCGGGTACCGGCCGGTGACCGGGACAACGCGCGCCTGGCTGCCTGGTCGATCGTGCACGGCTTCGCCACCCTGTGGCTGTCCGGAGCACTGCCGCACGACGCGGACGACGACCCGGCGGCGCTCGCCGGCCCGGTGATCCGACTGCTCTTCGAGCCAACGCCGGACCAGCACACTTGACAGATTGAGCACATCAAGTAAAGCTTGTCGCGGATGTCAAGTAGGCAACGGAGAAGCGAGGCGTCAGCGTGGCTGCATGGTCATTCGATGACATTCCCGACCAGACCGGCCGGGTCGCGGTGGTGACCGGGGCGAACACCGGCATCGGCTTCGAGACCGCCCGGATGCTCGCCGGCAAGGGCGCACACGTGGTGCTGACGTACCGGGACAAGGGCAAGGGCGAAGCGGCGCTGGACCGGATTCGGGCCGGTCAGCCGGCCGGCGTGGTGACCGGGGCCGAGCTGGATCTGGCCGACCTCGACTCGGTCACCGCGTTTGCCGACGCCTACCGCGCCGACCACGACCGGCTCGACCTGCTGATCAACAACGCCGGCGTGATGGCACCGCCGCTGGGACGCACCCGGCAGGGCTTCGAGCTGCAATTCGGCACCAACCATCTGGGGCACTTCGCGCTCACCGGCGAACTGCTGCCGCTGCTCGACGCGGCACCGGCGGCCCGGGTGGTGACCGTCTCCAGCCTGGCCCACTGGACCGGCGGCATCGACATCGACGACCTCAACTGGCGGCAACGCCGCTACCGGCCGTGGGCCGCGTACGGGCAGAGCAAACTCGCCAACCTGCTGTTCACCCTGGAACTGCAGCGCCGGCTGACCGAGGCCGGGTCGACCGTGCGGGCCGTCGCCGCCCACCCCGGCCTGACCTCGACCGAGATCGGCCGCCACCAGGGCCGGTCCACCGACGAGAGCCGGTCGCGGATCGAGCGGATGATTCGGATGCGACCATCGGCCGGGGCGCTGCCCAGCCTGCGCGCCGCGACCGACCCGCAGGCCGCCGCCGGCAGCTACTGGGGTCCGGCCCGCCGGTTCGGCACCTCCGGGCCACCCGCGCCGGCCCGCAGCTCCGCACGGGCCAAGGACACCGTCATGGCCAGCCGACTGTGGTCCGAGAGCGAACAGCTGACCGGGGTGGCGTACCCGTTCTCGGCACTGGGACGTACGGAGCGCCCGGCGTGACGTCGGGCAGTACCCGACGGGACACCATCGCCGACGCCGCGATCGACGTGTTCATCCGGTACGGGTTCCGGAAGACCTCGATGGACGACCTGGCCCGCGCGGCCGACATCTCCCGGCAAGGGCTCTACCTGCACTTCAAGACCAAGGACGAGCTGTTCGTCGCCGCCGTGGACCGGATGGTGACCGGCGTGTGCGCGGCGACCGGGGCCGCCTTCGCCCGCGACGACCTCGACCCGCCGGGGCGGATCCTCGCCGCGTTCGAAGCGTGCCAGGGCCCATCGGTCGGGGCCGCGGTGCACGGCAACTTCGAGGAGCTGCTGACCACCGCGGCCACGCTGCGCTGCTCGCTGGCCGAGCGGATCGAGCGCGGGCTGGTCGACGGGGTTGAGCAGGTCCTCGCCGACAGCGGGGTCGCCGACCGGTGGCGGGCCGCCGGCCTGTCCGCCCGGGACCTGGCCGAGCATCTGCACGCCGCCTCGTTCGGGTTGAAACACAAGCTCTCGTCGGTCGACGAGTACCGAAACGGAATGCGGACCGCCGTGACGATCGTGTTCGCCGGCGGCGAGAACCTGGCCCGGGAGTGACGATGACACCGTGGACCTTCGGCGACCTGCCGGACCAGAGCGGCCGGATCGCCGTAGTCACCGGCGCGAACTCCGGCATCGGTTTCGAGACCGCCCGGATGCTCGCCGCCCGGGGCGCCCACGTGGTGCTCGCCTGCCGCGACGACGGACGAGCCGGCACCGCAGCCGACCGGATCCGCGCCGAACGGCCGACTGGCACGGTGAGCTGCGCCCGGCTCGACCTGGCCGACCTCGACTCGGTGGCCGAGTTCGCCGAGGCGTACCGTGCCGACCACGGCCGGATCGACCTGCTGATCAACAACGCCGGGGTGATGCTGACCCCGTTGCGGCGCACCCGGCAGGGCTTCGAGCTGCAGTTCGGCACCAACCATCTCGGCCACTTCGCGCTCACCGGCCGGCTGCTGCCGCTGCTGCTGTCCACCGGCGTCGGCGCCCGGGTGGTCACCGTCGCCAGCAACGCCCACCGCGCCGGCCGGATCGACTTCGCCGACCTCAACTGGCAACAGCGTCGCTACCGTCGGTGGGGCGCGTACGGGCAGAGCAAACTCGCCAACCTGCTGTTCACCCTGGAACTGCAGCGCCGGCTGACCGGGGCCGGGTCGCCGGTGCTGGCCACCGCCGCCCATCCCGGGTGGACCGCCACCGACCTGGCCCGGCACACCGGTGGCTTCGTCACCGCCGTCGGCCGGCTGATCGCGATGACGCCACACGACGGGGCGTTGCCGACTCTGCGCGCCGCCACCGACCCGGCAGTCGACGGTGGCAGCTACTGGGGGCCGGGCCGACGGTTCGAGACGGTCGGCCCGCCGGTCGCCGCGCGACGCAGCCCGGCGGCCGACAACGCCGCCACCGCTGGCCGGCTGTGGACGGAGAGCGAGAAGCTGACCGGCGTCGAGTTCCCCGTCGCCGGCTAGCCGCGGCACGCCCCGCCGCCGGCCGCCGGGTCGGGAACTCGACGGCCGGTCCGATGGCCGGCAGTGGACGCCACCTGCGAACCTGACCCCATGAGTCGCGAGGCGGTGGACCAGCCGCCGATGGTGGGCCGGCAGGACGAGTTGCGGGCAATACGGGCCGCGCTGAGCGGCCCGCCGACGCACCGGCGCGGCGTACTGATCGCCGGGTCGGCCGGCGTCGGCAAGACCCGGCTCGCGCAGGAGGTCGCAGCCGGTCTGGCCGCCGCCGGCTGGCGGCTGTCGCGGGCCCACGCCTCGGGTTCGGGCACCGGCCTGCCGCTGGCCGCGCTCGCCGGCCTGATCCCACCGCTGACACCCACCAGACCGCTGACACCCACCACGCCGCCGCCGTCCACACCGGTGCAGCGCGCGCTGGCTGGGCTCCGGGCAGCGGTCGGCGGGACCCGCAACGTCCTGGTCATCGACGACGCGCACCTGCTCGACGAGGTCTCCGCCGCGGTCGTGCATCAGCTGGTGGCCGACGGTACGGTGCCGGTGCTCGTCACGGTACGTACCGACGAGCCCGCACCGGACGCGGTGACAGCGCTGTGGAAGGACGCGGGCGTACACCGAATCGATCTCGCGCCGCTGAGCCCGCCGCAGACCGAGACGCTGGTGGTGGCCGTGCTGGGCGGGCCGGTTGAGGGCCGGACGCTGCGCCGGCTCAGGGACGCGGCCGCCGGCAACCCGCTGCTGTTGCGTGAGTTGATCACCTCGGCCCGGGAGGCCGGGCTGATCGACCGACCGGCCGGCATCTGGCGGCTGGCCGGGCCGCTGGATGCGGCACCACGCCTCACCGAGCTGTTGGGCAGCCGGCTGACGGCCGCCGACCCGGCCGAACGCGACGCCCTGGAACTACTCGCCCTCAGTCAGCACCTGCCGCTGCCGGCCGCAGTCGCCGTAGCCGGGTCGGCGACGCTGGAAGCGCTGGAGCGGCGCGGCCTGGTCACCGTCGCCACCGTGGATGGGCAACAGATTGTCCAGCTCAGCCACCCGCTGTACGCCGAGATGCTGCGGGCCGCCACGCCGGAGCTGGCCCGGCTGCGGCACAGCCGCCGACTCGCCGACACGCTCGAAGCTGCCGGGCAATTGCATGGCGCAGACGTGATGCGGGTCGCGTTGTGGCGTCTCGACGGCGGTGGTGACATCGACGTCGACCTGATGTTGGCCGCCGCGCGGGAAGCGGCGTACCTGCGGGAGTACGAACTGGCCGCGCGACTCGGGCAACGGGCGTACGAGGCCGGTGGTGCGGTGACCGCCGGGCTGGCGGTGGTACGCGCGCTGTTTCAGCAGGGCCGGCTCGACGAGGCGGTACGCCGTAGCGCCGAACTGAGCAGGTCGGCGGTCACCGGGCCGGGGCACGGTGACGCCGAACGGACCCAGATCGCCATTCAACTGGCGGTGATCCTGGTGCACGGCGCCGACGACGTGGCGGCCGCTCGCGCCACTCTGGACGCCGTCGCGGCCACCGAACCGGGTTGTCGCGAACAGCTCGACGCGGTCCGGCTGTACCTGCGGGCGTACCGGCTCGACTGCTCCGTCGTGACGCCGGCGCTGGCGTTGTTTCACACCGCCGGGTCGGTCGACCTGCGGTTGGCCGCAGCCGGCGCGGCCAGCTGCGGACTGCTGCTCGCCGGGCGGTTCACCGAAGCCGACAAGCTGCTGGCGGACGTGGTCCCGGTGGCGCACCGGCACATCGGGCCCGGCCAGGTGCAGTCGGACGGCTTCCCGGCGGCCGTCGCGTCGCTGTTGGTCGATCTGCCGGACGTGGCGGGCGCGCTGGCCGCCGCCGAGTCGACTTACCGGGCCAGTCTGCAACCGCCGGACCGGGTCGGCCAGGCGCTCGCCGCGTTCTTCCTCGCCAAGGTCGCGCTGCTGCGGGGCCGGCCGGCGACCGCGCTTCGCTGGGCGAACGAGGCGTACCTGGTCGCCGACGACGTCCAGCTGCGTGGGGTGCGCCGGTGGGCGGCCGGGCTGCGGCTGCAGGCCGCCGCCCAGCTCGGCGATCTGACCACCGCTGGGCAGGCGGCCGCCGACCTGGACCGGCATCCCGGCGGGCCGGACGGAGTGCGACTGTTCGACATCGAGGTCGCCCGGGGTCGGGCCTGGCTGGCCACGCTGACCGGTGACACCGACCACGGGCTGCGCCTGCTGGAGCAGGAAGTGGTCCGGCACGGGACGACCGGGGCCGTCGGAGCCGGCACCCTCGGGGTCCTGGACCTGATCCGGCTGGGCGGCGCCACCGTCGCCGTCCGGCTCCTCACCGACCATCCGCCACCGGACCGGTGGACGCTGGGGCGGGTCGTGGTCGACTACGCAACTGCGGCCGCCGACCGGGACGCCGCAGGTCTGTTGCGGGTCGCGCGGGACTTTTCCGGGTACGGCATGCCACTGCACGCGGCGGAGGCGGCGACGCTCGCGACGGCCGCCACCACGTCCGGTGCCGCGTCCGGTGCCGGGGCCGGGGCCGGGGCCGGGCGGGCGGCGGCCACGGCCCGGCTGCTCGCCGACCGGGAGCTGGCCCGGTGCGAACAGCCGACGACGCCGGCCCTACGGCGGGGTCGTCGACCGGCCGCCGGGCTGACCGGCCGGGAGCGGGAGGTGGCGCTCGCGGCCGCCGACGGCGAGTCCACCAGGGAGATTGCCGCCCGGCTGCACCTGTCGGCCAGGACCGTGGAGAACCACCTGCACCGTGCGTACACCAAGCTGGGCGTCGCCGGTCGGGCCGAGTTGCGGGCGGCGTTGATCTCGCGCTGAACCGGCGCACCGGATGCCCGTGCCGGGTACCACGCTGAGTGTCCCGCGCGCCGAAATTGAGTAGGCCACCGCTCACGCCGGATCGGTCTGTGTCGTGCTGGACTGTGCCCGCTCTGCTCGATCAACATCGCCGCCCCGGCTGCCGTCGTGGCCGCTGTCTCGGTGGCTCCCT
The DNA here is from genome assembly GCF_029626105.1 of Solwaraspora sp. WMMD792. Lineage (NCBI taxonomy): Bacteria > Bacillati > Actinomycetota > Actinomycetes > Micromonosporales > Micromonosporaceae > Solwaraspora > Solwaraspora sp. WMMD792. The sequence goes on along the minus strand of NZ_JARUBH010000009.1, from coordinate 7,102,922 downwards.
GGAAGAGGTAGTCCTGTCATGCGTGTACGCCAGCTGATCCGCCAGCTGCCCGGCGTCGTCGGCGCCGCCTCGGTGGCCGCCGCCGGGCTCGTGCTCGGAGTCGGCGCACCGGCAGCGGCCGCCCCACCGACCCTGGCGGTGGAGATGCTCTGCGGCGCGCTGGACGTACGGTGGACCTCCGACCCGCTGGACGACAGCGTGGAGCCGGTCGGCACCGTGGTGCTGCGCAACGACGTCGTGGTGGAGGAGTTCACCATGGTCGGCAGCGGATTCCACCGGTACGGTGCGGCCGACGGCGACCTGTTCGTGATCCGGCGCGCGGGCGAACGGGACACCCCGCCGGTGCCGTTCCGGGCACCGGACGGCTGCACCGGCACCCCGGTCCTCGAGGTGAGTGCCGACAACGGCTGCACCGGGCTGGAGTTGACGCTGACCAACCGGGGCACCACGGCCGTCGACGGTCTGCTGCTGGTCACGGCCGACACGTTCCCGGCCGGGGAGACCCTGGCGCCGGTCCCGCCCGGCACCACCGAGCTTGCCTTCGCGCTGCCCGACGGCACCGCGTACCAGTTGATCACCGGGCCGTTCGCGCTCGACGCCCCGACCTGGATGACCGGGACGTACGCCCCACCGGCGGATTGCGACGCGTCGAGTCCGCCCCAGACGCCCGGGGCAACCCCGACGCCCGGGGCGAGCCTGCCAGCCACGCCGGGCACGCCGACCGTGGCTGCGACACCGGGCGGTGGCGGGAGCGCAGGCGGCGAGCTACCGGTCACCGGAGCGGCCGGCATCGCGTACGCGGTCGGCGGTGTCGTCCTGGTCGCCGCCGGCCTGGCCCTGCTCGCCGGGGTACGTCGGCGGCGCATCCGGTTCGTCAGTGGAGGTGACCGATGACTCCGACGGCTTCGAACCGCGTGTCCGGTGCCGGCCTGCTCGTGGCCATGCTCGCGGCGCTCGCGGCTTGCGGCGGCGACCCGGCCGGCCCGGGAGCCGGTGGGGCGGGCCGACCCGCCGTTGGGGACGCGCCGTCGGCATCGGCCGGTTCCGCAGCGGCCGCGACGCCCGCCGCAGGCACCACCGCCGACGGTCCGGACTTCAGTGACCCGTGCACCCTGCTGACCCGGCCGGAGCTGGCCACCGTCTTCGACGAGGTCCCGGAGCCAACCGGCACCGGTTACGGGGCGGGCTTCGGCGAATGCGTGTGGCAGGACCCGGCCGGGCAGCTCGTCCGGTTGAGTGTGGTGCCGCCGGAGAACCTGCAGGCCGACTACATCGACCAGCTCACCACCCGCGACGGCGCGACCGGGCTGGGTGCCGGCTCGGTGACCTTCCCGGGAACGGTCGGCATCGGCGTGGCCAAGCGTGGCGGCGTCACTGCCGCGTTCACCGCCGCCGACACCGGGCTGCTGCTCGCGGTGAAGACCGGCGACGGTACGGACGAGACCGCCGATCTGATCCATGTGACGCTACTCGGGCAGCGCATCCTGTCCCGCAGTCGCTGACCGGCTGTCGGTGCGGGTGGAGGCGCAGGTCGCCTGGCTGAGCGCGGTGACGGTCTGGATGACCGTCGGGTCGGTGGCCCGCGCGTCCGGGCGCACCGGTGTGCCCTTCGGGCCGAGCACCGTACCGGATGGCAGGTCGCCGGAGGCGGCGGTACCGGATGGCAGGTCGCCGGTGGCGGCGGCGATGGAGCTGCGGGCGGCGTCGGTCGCGCTGGTCCGGAACAGGTTGAGGTAGATCAGCGGGAAGGCCAGCCGGGCCGGCATCGGGAACAGGTCCGCACGCATCGACCGGCCCATCTCGGTGGCGCTGGCCCCCGGGTCGGCGGCGAGCACCGTGACGCCGGTGCCGGCGAGCCGGTCGGCCAGACCCATCGTGTACGCGAGGTTGGCCAGCTTCGCCCGCCCGTACGCGGAGAACCCGTAGTAGCGCCCGGCCACCTCGACCCGGTCCAGCGGGGTGCGGTCGGCGAGCCGGATCGCGCCCGAGGTGAGGTTGACGATCCGCCCCCGGCCGGCGGCGACCATGTCGTCGACCAGCAGTTCGGTGAGCAGATAGCCGGAGAGATGGCTCATGGCGAAGGTCGCCTCGATGCCGTCGACGGTGTGCCAGTGCTGGCGGTAGACCCCGCCGACGTTGTTGACCAGCAGGTCGAGCGGGCCGGCGGCGCGGGTGTCGTCGGCCAGTGCGCGGACGGCGGACAGTGCGGAGAGGTCGGCCCGGATGAACCGGGCGGGAACCGGACCGGCGGCGCTCACCTGGTCGCGGGCGGCGTCGCCTCGCTGCTGGTCGCGCCCGACGATCGTGACGGCGTAGCCGTGGCCGGCCAGGGCACGGGCGGTGGCCAGGCCGATCCCGCCGGTACCACCGGTGACCAGGGCCCGCTTCGTTGACTCAGTCATGACTAAGAAAATAGTACTAGCTACTGAGCTTTAACAAGTGTGCCGCTGGATACAGTGGCGACGTGCAGGTCGAGCAGGGCGTACTGCTGGCCGCCGTGGGTCGGCTGCGGGGCCGCTGGACGCTGCACATCGTGCACGCGCTGCTCGACGGACCGGCCGGCTTCAACGACCTGCGCCGGGCGGTCCCGGCGGTCGGGCCGAGCACTCTCGCCCGCCGGCTCGGCGAGCTGGAGGCCGTCGGGGTCGTCAGCCGTACGGTGATCGACACCACCCCACCGGGCACCCGCTACACACTGACGTCGACCGGCACCGGACTGCGCCCGGTGCTCGCCGAAATGGCGACCTGGGCCGGCGACACCAGCGACCCGGACACCCGCCACCACCAGCTCGACGGCCTGCTGGCACTGATGCAGGAACGCTGGATGCTGGAGCTGCACTGCGCACTGCTGGTCGGGCCGCGCCGCTTCACCGACCTGGCCCGCGACACCGGCGTCAACCAGGTCACCCTCACCCAGCGCCTCGCCGACCTGGAGCAGCGCGGGCTGATCCAGCGGCTCGCCGACGGCAGGTACGCCTTCAGCGCCGCAGGCGAGGGCTTCCACCGGGTCGGCGAAGCCCTCGCCCGCTGGGCGGCGGCCACCACGGGCACCGCCGCCGACCAGCCGGTCAGGGCGCCAGGCCCCGGAAGTTGACCATCAGCTGGGTGGGACCCTGCCGGGACCAGTAGAAGACGTACGGCCGCTCCGGCAGCAGCGGGGCATCCTGGATACCGACGGCGACCCCGGCGGTCGGGTCGATGCCGAGGGCGTCCGTACCCGCCTGCGCCGACCAGGTCCACTGCTGCTGCGGCGTGAACCAGTTGCACTCGATCACGCCACCCTCCAGATCGACGGTGAACACGTACGGCCGCTGCCGCACCAGTGGAGTGTCCCGGACCGCGACCGCACCGGTGCGCCGCAGATAGACCACGGAACCGGGACCACCCTGAGCTGTCCACCTGTACTCGCTGCCGGTCCAGCTCAGCGCGTACATGATGCTGAGGTTGCCGACGACGGCGAGCGGGAAGGTCCCCTCGCCGGGGGCACCGAGAACCGTCGTCGCCCCGACGCCGTTGGTCGCGCCGGCGTTCGGAAACGGCGCCAGACCGTGGTTGGTCCAGGCCCAGGAATAGCCGGTGTCCGCGCCGCGCCACAGGTTGCCCTGCCGGTCGAGCAGGAACGCCTGGGCGCGGTCCGGGCCGGTGGCGGTGGTCCGCAGGTTCGCGACGCCGACCACCCGGCTCTCCCGGAAATTGTCGAACGTGCCGGTGCGCGGGGTGCCGTAGTTGAGCCAGTCGCCCGTGCCGCTGACCCAGTTGTGCAGCCACAGGTTGCCGTCCGAGCCGACCGCGAAGGTCTGCGGCACCTGCGGGCCGTCCGGAGTCTGCTGGACCGCGAGGACACCGACAGGCGTGGCGACCCGGACACCGTCGAACGGGAGGCCCAGGTCCTGCCAGAGCCATCTGTCGCCGGTCCACCGGTTGACCCACAGGTGCCCGTCGGCGGTGCTGACGAAGGCGTACGGGTAGTCCGCCCCGTTCGACCTGTCCTGGACCGTGATCGCCCCGACGGCCTTGGCGATCGGGCTGCCCGACGGCACACCACCGAACCCGGTCCAGATCCACTGTCCACCGTTCCACCAGTTCAGCCACAGTTCACCGTCGACGACGTTGAACACGTACGGCCGCTGTTTGGCATTTGGCGCGTCTCGCACCGCCACCGCCCCGACGAGCCGGATCGAGGTGGGGTCCGGCACCGGTGAGCCGAGCGGATCCACCTGCCACACCGCTTGCGATGCCGCCGTCGGGGCGGCCGTCGCGGCCGGTGGCGTCAGGCCGGCGGTCAGCAGTACGCCGGCCAGGATGGCGGCCAGACACCGCCGCTGTCGTCGTCGATCCATGATCAGCATGGCGACCAGCCCCTCTTCTTGCTTGTCGCGGCGGTCGGGCCGTGCACGTCGCGCGGCATCCGGGAACCGCCGGTGGGTGCGCCAGATGCTCCCCGACCCAGTGCGCCGAAAACGTCACAACATCGACAGAGTTGACTATCCGGCGTAGCCGTTGACACCGGGCACACTAAGCCGAAGCACGGTAGTACACAGACGACCGTCAGGATCGGACAGCCGGGTTAGGGGCGACGCTGGATCTGGTCACCCCTTGAACGCCCCTTCCATGATCCCCTGCACCAGGCGCCGGCCGACGAAGACAAACAACACCAGCACGGGCAAGGTGGCCAGGAACGAGCCGGACATGGCCAGGCCCAGGTCGATGTCCCGGTTGTTCTGCAGTGCCTTGATGGCGATCTGGACGGTGTACCGCTCCGGGGACTTCAGCACGATGAACGGCCACAGGAAGTCGTTCCAGGCGTTGACGAAGCCGAACAGGCCCAGGATCAACGCCGCCGGGCGGACCACCGGGAAAGCGATCCGCCAGAAGATCTGCCAGGTCGTCGCGCCGTCCACCCGGGCGGCGTTCATCAGCTCGTCGTTGACCACGTTGCCGATGTGCTGCCGCATCCAGAAGATGCCGAACGCGCTCACCAGCCCGGGGACGATCAGTGCCTGGAGGGTGTCCACCCAGTTGAAGCGGGACATGATCAGGTACTGCGGTACGACGGCGAGCTGGGTCGGCACCGTCATCGTCAGCACGACGATGAGGAACAACGTGTTGCGGCCCCGGAAGGACAGTTTGGCGAAGGCGAACCCGGCCAGCGCGCAGAGGAACGCCTGACCGACGCCGATCGAGGTGGCCACGACCAGGCTGTTCATCAGCGCCTGCACGAACGGCACGATCTCGAAGACCAGGCTGGCCAGGTGGAAGAAGTTGCCACCGGGCAGCACGTGCGGCGGCAGGCTGTACGCGGTGGCCGAATCGGTGGTGGCCACCACGAACATCCAGTAGAGCGGAAACACGCTGAAGAACACCATGCCGCCGAGCGCCACGTACACGGCCGGGTGGATCCGGTTGGCGCTGCGTCGCCGGTGCGGTGCGGGATTCATGGGCGCTCCGAGCGGATCCGGGTGACCAGGAGGTAGTTGATCGCGGAGATGATCACGACCAGCACGAAGAGCGCGACACCGATGGCCGCGCCGTAGCCGAAGTGGAACCGGCCGAAGGCCTGCTCGTAGAGGAACAGGGTGAGGGTCTGACACTGCCGCGCCGCGCCGCAGGTGAGTCCACCCACCGGGTTGGCCAGCAGCGGCTCGGTGAAGATCTGCAGCCCGCCGATCGTCGAGGTGATGACGGTGAACACGATGATCGGCCGCAGCGAGGGAACGGTGATGTGCCGGAACTGCTTCCAGCCGTTGGCACCGTCCACGGCGGCGGCCTCGTACAGGTCTCGGGGAACCGCCTGCAGTGAGGCGAGGTACAGCAGCGTGTTGTAGCCGGTCCACCGCCAGGCGACCATCACCGCGATCATGAAGTGGCTGCCCCACAGCGACGCGGTGAAGTCGATGTGCTCGAATCCCAGCAGCCCGAGGAGCCAGTTGAGCATGCCGTAGTCGCGGTCGAACAGCTGGGCGAAGACGATGGTCGTCGCGGCCACGGAGGTCACGTAGGGAACCAGCATCGACATCCGGAACAGGGTGGCCGCCCGCAGCCGTACGTGGTTGAGCACGTGCGCCATGCCGAGCGCGATCAGCAGCTGGGGAACCGTCGACAGCACCCAGATGCTGAACGTGTTGCGCAGCGCACCCCAGAACCGGGGGTCGTCGACGAGATCGGAGAAGTTCTTCAGCCCCACGTAGCTGCGTTCGCCGATCGGATTCCAGTCGAACAGGGCGATGTAGAACGTGAACAGCAGCGGGAACAGCCCGAAGATGAAAAAGAGCAGAAAGAACGGCGCGATGTACGCGTAGGGCGCCAGTCGTTCCCGTACGCCCTGCTGGATCTGACGGGACCGGGTCGGCCGGCCGGTGTCCTTGCGGGCCGTGGCCGGGCTGAGCATGGTGGTCACAGCGCTCACCTTCCGCACGTGCGGCGGCCGGCTGGAGGCTCCGGCGGCCGCCGCAGGTCAGTCGTCTGCTCAGCCGCGGAGGGCGTTCCTGACGTTGGTCAACGCGGTGTCCCACGCTTCGTCGGGCTCGACCTGGCCCTGCTCCACGCTGGTGAGCGTGTTGAGCAGCTCGGTGCCGATGGTGGCGTCGTCGGGGCCGATGTAGAACGGCTCGATGTTCACCACTGATTCGGTGTAGATCTGGCCGATCGGCGCGTCGGAGAAGAACGGGTCGGTCTTCGCGAGCAACTGCGGGTCGGTGTAGACCGACGGCGTGGTCGGCAGCGCCCCGTGCTCCAGGAAGTGCGCGAGCTGGCCCTCGGGCGACTGCATCGTGGCGATGTAGTCCCAGGCCGCCGCCGGGTTCTGCGCCCGCGCCGGGATGGCGAGGTAGCTGCCGCCCCAGTTCCCGGAACCACCCGGAATGGTGGCGACGTCCCATTTTCCGGCGCTGTCCGGGGCATTGGTCTTGATCGCGTTGAGCATCCAGGACGGTGCCGACATCACCGCGAAGTCGCCCTTGCTCATGCCGGCGGTCCACGCCGGCGTCCAGGAGGCGATCCGACCGGAGATGCCCGCCTCGTACATCCGCAACGTCAGGTCGAACGCCGCCTTGACCTGTGGATTCTTGTCGTACGACAGTTCGCGGTTCTCGTCGTAGTAGCGTTCCGCGCCCTGGTTGACCGCCTGGAAGAAGATGCTCGTCGGGGTGTTGTCCAGGAACGGCTTGCCGGTAGCCGCGACGTACTGCTCGCCGACCTCCAGGAACGCGTCCCAGGTCGGCCACAGCTCGGAGACCTCGTCCCGGTCGGTGGGCAGGCCGGCGGCGGCGAACAGGTCGGTCCGGTACGCGATCGCCATGCCGCCGACGTCCGTCGGTATTCCGATGACCCTGCCGTCCTCGGTCGTCGACTGGGAGATGACCCAGTCGAGGTAGTCACCGGTCATCTGGTCGGCGCCGAGCGTGGTCAGGTCGACGAAGTTCTCCGGGGCCTGCATGAACTTCGGCATGTTGTCGCCCTGGATCAGCACCAGGTCGGGCACCTTGCCGCCGGCCAGTGCCGCCGTGAGCGCCTGGGCCGTCTCGCTGGTGTCGCCTACCTCGGTGAGCTTGACGTCGATGTCCGGTCGGTCACTGGTGTACGCATCGACGGACGCCTGCTGGTTGATCCCGGTGAACGACCAGAACTCGAAGGTGTTCGGATCGGACGATCCGGACCCGCCCGAACCTGGCGTACAGCCGGCGGTCAGGATCATGGCCGCCGCCGCAGCGACGGCGGTGGCGGTGGTGACGACGCGCTTCAAGCGGCCCTCCATACGGTGGTCGTCGACTGCCGCGGCTTCAGCGATTGTCAGGATCACCCCTACGCGCAAGACATTGACGAACGTTAACATCTCCAGACTGGGAGTGACGGTAGTCAATGCAATGGATGCCGTCAACCGGACGAGGGCGCAAAAAAACTGGTTGTCGCCGGATCCGGCGGGTCGGCATAGTCCTGCCGTGATCGACGCGCTGACCTCCGGACTGCTCGCCGGCTACGGCATCGCGGTCCCGGTCGGCGCGATCGGGGTCCTGATCGTCACCCTTGCCGCGCGGGTGTCGCTGCGCCACGGCGCGGCGGCCGGGCTCGGCGTCGCCACCGCCGACGGGCTGTACGCCCTCGCCGCGGTCGTCGGCGGCGTGACCGTCGCCAGGCTGGTCAGCCCGGCCATCGCCGTCCTGCAGGCGGCCGCCGCCGTGGTGCTCGCCGCGATCGCCGTACGCGGCATCGTCGTCGCGGTCCGGGCGAGCCGCGCGCCGGCCGACGCGACCCGGTCGACACCGGCCAGGTCCCTGATCCGGACGTACGCCACCTTCGTCGGGCTGACCCTGCTCAACCCGATGACGATCGTCTACTTCGCCGCGCTCGTGGTCGGCCACCAGGGCGGAGCGGCAGATTCGACCAGCAGCCTGCTACTCGTCGGGGCGGTGTTCGTCGCAGCGGCGTTCGTTGCCTCGGCCAGTTGGCAAGTCCTGCTGGCATCCGGTGGCGCGCTTCTCGGCCGTACGCTCGCCAGCCCACGCGGCCGGCTGGTGACGGCGCTGGTTGGCAACGGCATCATCGGCCTGCTCGCCATCCGCCTCGCCTGGCAGGCCGTCAGCTGACCGACGGTCAGGGCTCGACGAGGTCGGTCACCGTCTTCGATCTTCATCGAGCAGGTGCGGGTGATGATCGAGACATCGTGCACGCATGCGGTACGGCGGGCTGCAATACCTGGGAAATCGCATGCGGCGATGTGAGGCTGAGATACCGAATGATTGCGGCGTAGGGTATCTCAGCCTCACATCGACGCGGGCTGCTGCCGGCCGTGTGGATCGTCAGGTGGCGGGTGGGCGCAGGCGCAGGGCGGCGACGGCGGCGGGCAGGTCGGCGGCGGTGGCGACCCGGCGGGTGGTCTCGGGACCTTCGCGTACGTGCACCTCACAGTGGGACGCGGCGAGCGAGACGATCACCGTCTCGCCGGCGTAGTACCCCGCGAGCACCGACAGCGACGGCACCAGGTCGTCGGAGTCACCGTCGGCCGCTGGCGTCGGCACGTTCTGCGGTACGGATTGCGGTACGGCGATCGGCGTACCCGGGTCGACCGGGGTCGCCGAGCGGGTGGCGGCGCACACGTACTCGACGGCCTGGGCGAGCGCGTGCCCCAGGGTGGGCCGGTGCGGGTAGGCCCGCAGGCCGATCGCGGCACCGGGCGCGGCGAAGTACGCGCCCCACGACACCCCCTGCATGCGGTACGGCGTACCGGCGTCGTTGCGGTGGTCGGCGACGGTGACGATCAGCGCCAGCCCCAGCCCGTACGCCAACGCGAGCACCCGCGCCAGCGGTGGCGCGTCCGGCTCGGCGGCGTGCAGCAGCACCCGGCCGCCGGGGTGCCCGTTGGCGACGTTCGCCAGGTACGCGGTCAGCGGGTCCTGCCCAGGGTGGTCGAGGGTGACGTAGCCGTACCACAGCTCCTGCACCAGCAGGATCTCGTACTCGTCGAGCGGCGCGAGCTGGTCCGGGCCGATCGGCTGGCCGCGTACCGTCAAATCGCCGACGTGGAACGGGAGCCGGAACTGCGGCGGCACCTGGTGGATGGGTTTGCCGCCCGGCTGGCTGCCGATCTGCGACAGCTCGGCGGTGGCTTCGTCGGGCAGTGCCCAGTTCAGGTGGCGGGCCCAGTGCTGCCCGTCGGTGACGGTGACGACCGCACCGTGCCGGATGCGCAGCGTGTCGCCGCAGCTGAAGCAACGGCTGAGGCCGGCGGCGTACCGGCCGCTGCGCCCGGCACCGCCGCAGTGGCGGCACTCCGGGTCGGCGGCGGGCGCGCCGACGGTGCAGACGCAGCGGCGCAACCCCTGCTCCGGTACGCAGTACGGGCAGGGTTCGGACGGGATCGCCGGCCCCTGCCAGCTGGGCGGCGGCGGTTGCCACGAGCGGGCGAGCTTGTCGACCGTACGCCGGGAGATCTGTCCGGTGGTGCGTTCGGTGAGTTCCTCGACGACGGCGACCACCCGCAGGCTGGTGTGCCACCAGCGGCCGTCGCGCCAGATGGCCTGCGCGCCGGGGGTGGCCTCACCGGTGCCGAGTGCGGTGCAGTCGGCGATCATGCGGCGTTCGAGCTGGTCCAGGTCGAGTTTCGGCGGCCCGATCGGCGGGCCGGGTCGGCCGGGGCGCAGGTAGTGGGCGGGTACGTCGACACCACGGTCGCCGATCCCGGTGGCGAGGCGGGTCGCGTCGGCGGCGACGATCGCCGCGTCGAGGCTCTCGGTGCTGCCGACGCCGCTGGCGAACGCGTCGCCGACTCCGGTGTCGGGCAGTTCGAGGCGCAACTGCCAGCCGTAGCGGTCGTCGCCGTACGGGTCGGGCCGGGTTTCGACGACCAGGTCGAGGCAGAGCAGTTCGGCGAGGGCGCAGAGTCGGCCGAGGTGGCGGGCCGGGTCGGGGCGGTCCGGCGGGGCGGTCCGGCCCAGCCAGAGCTGCCACGGGTGGTACGTGTAGTTGGCGATCGCCACCGCTTCCAGGGCGTGCCGCCGTGCCTGCGGCAGGTCGGGTCGCCAGTCGCGGGGCAGCACCAGCCCGCCGACGAGAAGTTCCCGTTCGGGTGCAGCAGCCGGGTCGTAGAGGTGGTCGGCGCCGACCCGGTCGGCCAGTTCGGTGACGACGGCGTCGAGGTCGAGCCACCAGCGGCCGGCGCGGTGCACCGGGTCGAGCGCGCCGGGCACGATGTTGACGGAGGCGACGGCGGCGGTGTCGGCGTTGGCGACGGTGTAGACGAGTTGGGCGCGGCGGCGGCCGAGCCCGGCGCAGCGGTCGCAGGTCACGCAGTTCGTGCCAGTGCCGAGACAGACCTGACAGTCGCGGTACGCCGCCCCGCCCGGGGTGCCGACGGTCAACTGGTCGTCGTCGACGATCAGCTGGTCGCCGTACCAGGTGCAGCTGCACCGGTGGGAGGTGACGCCACCGCCGTCGCAGGTGGTGCAGTCGACGACGGTGACGCCGGGGTTATCGGGCTCGGTCACCGGACGGCGGCCTGGTTGATCGCGGCCTGGTTCATCGCGGCCTGGGTGGACTGCCAGCGGCGCAGCGCGTCCTTGATCCGGTTGTTCTGCTCCCAGGTGCGGTCGAGTTCGGCGTAGAGGACACCGAGGTCGTAGGCGACGCGGTCGAGGAACGCGCCGACTTCGACCGGGTCGAGGCCGCGGGCCGTGACGCCGACCGGGCGGAACCGTTGGTTGCGCACCTGCCAGGGCCGGATCGGCCGGTACGCCGCCGAGCGCATGTTGGTGCCGGGCACCCGGTGGACGCCGGGGTCGCCGCCGGCCGGCCAACGGCTGGGCGGGGTGGACGCCATCCGCCGGCGTCCCCAGCGGACCCGCATCCGTTGCCACATCCTTCGCATCATCAGTGCTCCTCCCCTGTGTGGTGCGGTGATTGCTTTGGTGGTGTGCGTGGTGGATGGGGGTGGCCCTGCCCCTTGCCGACTCGGGCGGGGCCACCCCCGCCCCGATCACCGCAGCCCTCCTTGGCGGTACGGCGACCGGGGCAGACCTTGGTCCCGCTTGCGTGAGCTGCGGAAATCCGGATCAGGCGCAGTCGCCGAGGTCGGGGTGCGCGCTGCCCGGCCCGGTCGCGCTCCGGGCAGCGGTACGGGGCCGGACGTCGGCGTCACCGCGCCGGGCGTCGGGCATGAGCACCGGCGGCGGTACGTCGACCGGCACCTGCCGAAGGCCGGTTCCCGGGTCGTCCCAGTCCGACCCACACGACCGCCAACGGTCGTCATCCATCTGCGTCATGATCGATTCCCCTCCAATCAGTTGGCGGTTCTCGTTCGTGGATTCAGCGTAGAATTCGATGTTCGTCTAGGCAGATGCAAGGGCCGTCAAGTTGACAGGGTTGACACTCGTCAAGTCCTTAGCTTCTCCGCATGCGGTTGGCTGGGATGACAGAAATTCAGCAGATGCTCGGCGGCATTTCCCGCCAACGAGCCTCCGAGATCGTCAAGAGGTCCACCTTCCCCGCACCTCTGGACTCCTTGAACGCAGGGCGGATCTGGTCCCGCGAGGCGGTCGCCGAGTGGATCAAGGAGCACCGCCCTTCCCAACTCGACGATTGACAATCCGTTTGTCACTCAGAGAGATAACCGCAGCGCAGCCATCGCCAGCACCATGTGAATCCCCATGTGAAGTTCGAGTTCTCGTGCGGCCATGTTCATCTGCATGTGTGAGCGGGTAGCGTTCGCGGTAGTCACATGGGGAGGTGTGCTCTGTGAACGGATCCAACGATGCTCTGGCCTCATTGATCACCGAGGCCGGCTACTCGTGGGCCGGGCTGGCCCGGCGGGTCAACGACCTCGGGGCGGACGAAGGGCTCGCCCTGCGCTACGACTACACGGCGGTGCACCGTTGGGTAAAGCGCGGCGAACGTCCGCGACCGCCGGTGCCGACGCTGCTGGCACGGGCGCTCAGTGAACGTCTGCGTCGCCGGATCACCCCGGCAGACTTCGGCATGACCGACGAGGAAACCCTTGCCGCTCGCGGCCTGCAGTACGCCGACCATCCGCGTACCACAGTCGACACGATCATCGACCTCGGCAAGGCTGACGTCGCGCGCCGCAACATCGTCAAAGCCCCGTTCGTACTCGCCGCGCTCGGGGCACCGAGCCGGGACTGGCTGCTCGCCACCCTCGACGAAACATCGACGGAGCGCGGCCCCCGGCAGATCGGGATGCGGCAGGTGGCCGGCATCCGGGAGATGTTCGCCCTCTTCCAGGAGCTGGACGTGATGCGCGGCGGCGGCCACGCCCGCACCGCCCTCGTCGAGTACATGCAGAGCTACGTACTGCCGCTGCTCAGGCGCGAGCACGAGCCGGACGTGCAGCAGGCGCTCTACGAGGCAGCAGCCGAGCAGTCGTACCTCGTCGGCTGGATGGCGTACGACGACGGCGAACACGGGCTCGCCCAGCGCTACCTCATCCAGGCGCTCCGGCTGGCCCAGGCCGCCAACCACGCCGCACTCGGCGCGCACGTCCTCGCCGGCATGTCCGACCAGGCCAACCTGCTCGGCCACCCGCGCGAAGCACTGATGCTCGCCCGCGCCGGCCGACGCGGCCTCGCCGACGGCGACTCCCCCGCCTGCCTCGCCGACCTGCACGTCCTCGAAGCCCGCGCCCTGGCCGCACTCGGCGAATCAGCACCGGCGGCCGCCGCCGTAGCCAAGGCCGAACACACCTTCGCCCAGGTCGACCACGACGACGAACCCGTCTGGGCCAGATTCATCGACACCCCATACCTGTACGGCGAAGCCGCCCACTGCTTCCGCGACCTCCGACAGCCCGACGACACCGAACGCTTCGCCACCGCATCCGCCGAAGCCGCACGCCAGCAGGGCCGCGCCCGCCGCGCCGCCCTCAGCCACGCCGCCCTCGCCACCGCCGACCTCGACCGCGCAGACGTCGAAGCCGCCGCCACCCGCGCCGCTCATGTCGTCGAGCTGGCAGCCACCGTCAACTCGTCCCGCACCCTGGAGACCGTCAAGGACCTCCAACATCGCATGAAGCCGTACGCCAGCCTCCCCGAGGTACGCCACTTCACCACCCGCGCCACCGAACTCCTCGGCCTCGCCGCCTGACGAAAACGCCTGTCGCAGCCCTCAGCGGTTCAGCCCTCTGGCAGGCCGAACGCCAGCACGTGCAGCAGTCCGACGATCGATCCGGAACCCAGGATCTCGTTCCGGTCGAGGAGCCGCCGGACTCCGGCGAGCGGCGCCCATGCGACCTCGCCGGCCTCGTCGGACGTGACGGGCCGACTGATATACGTCGCACCTCGGGCGTAGTAGACGTCGTGCGGCGAGTCGACCATGCCGACCATCGGCTGGTACGAGATCAGTCGACGCATCGCGTTCGGCCGTCAGCCGGTCTCCTCTTCGACCTCCCGCGCTACGGCTGTCTCCGGGCTCTCGCCCTCGTCGACGATCCCGCCGGGCAGCTCCCACCCCCACTGGTCCGGCACGAACCGGTGCCGCCACAGCATCAACACCTGGTCCCGATCGTTGACGACAACGCCGATAGCCGCACGAAACAGCCGCACGACATGGTGCTCGAACCGCCCGCCGCCGGGCGGCTGGACATCGACCAGGTCGAGACTGACCCACGGCCGCCGCTCGTACACGGTCCGTCGTCCAAACACGTGCCAGCGATGGGCGTCGGCCTGCTCAGGACTGCGGTCGCCGCCAGTCCGGCCCAGCAACGGCCGTTCGTCACCCGTCGCCTACCCATGCCGGCCAGCCTATCCATACAGCCCGAGAGAAGTGCTGCCCTCTCAGCCGCACCGCCCGGGCTGCCGCCGACTCGACCGCCGGCTCGGGTTCCTCCGAGGAATCCCATGGCGCTTCCGGAGACCTGATGCCACAGGTGCATCTTGATGCACCTGTGGCATCAGACTCAACCAGTAGGCATTGCGTACACGGGATAGAGGCGCACGTCGCCGGCCCACCCCGGAGACTAACCCGAGTCTTATCAAATTAGTGCGCACCTGGGTGGGCGTGGATGGTCTTGAGGGCGTGGCGGAGGTCGTCGGGTAGGGGGTCGGCTGCGGTGAGGGTGTGGTCGCCGGCCTGGATGCGGATGGTGCGGTAGCGGCGGGCGGTCCGGACGAACTTCCTGATCGACCAGCCGGTGCGGTCCTCGATCCATCTGGCGACGGCCAGGGCGGCGAACACGATCGTCAGGTGCGCCTCGATGGACTCGCGTTTGTGGTGGTAGATCGGCCGGGCAGCGAGGTCGTGCTTGGACATCCGGAACGACTTCTCGATCTGGAACAGCCGGTGGTAGGCGTCGATCACGAACCCAGCGGTGACCGGTGCCCCGTCAGGGCTGGTCGTGAGGTTGGTGGCATAGCCTTTCAGCCCGGCCAGGGCGCGGGCCTTCGCCTCCAGGGTCCGGTTGACGGTCCTGGTCTCCCCGGCCAGGTGGATGAACCGGTTGCGTTTCACCGGGGCCTTGCCCGCCACCGCCTTGACGGCCTTCGCGACCTGCTCGTCGATGCCGCGCAGGGTGCGTCGGGCCCGGTCCGCCTTGTACTGGTAGTAGATGACCTGGTCGCGGCGTCGGTCGCCGGGGCCGGCGGGCCACGGCTGGCAGAACACGTGCCCGTCACCGATCTCCTGGCCGGGGTGCTCACGCCGCCACTCGGACACCACGTAGGGAACCTCGGCGATACGGGCGCCGAGGATGAACGACAACCCGGCGTCCTCGATCGCGCGCTGGTTCGCCGCCGAGATCATCCCCGCGTCGGCCACGACCGTGACATCGGGCAGCCGGTGCGCGTCCATGAACGACCGGATGGTCGGCACCATCGTCAACGTCTCGGCCTTGTTGCCCTCGAACGCCTCGACCATCAGCGGGAACCCGCCCGCGTCGGTCAGCAGCCCGATCGTGATCTGCGGTTCGAGGCGGCGTTCCTTGGAGAACCCGGACTCGCGGAACCCGTCACCGGTGTCGGTCTCGAAGTACAGGGTCGACACGTCGTACAGCACCAACGACGCCGGTCCCAGCCGGGCGTGCGCCGCGCACGCCGCCGACAGGCGTTGACGCCAGCCGGCCTTGGCGTACTGCGGCAGGCGGCGGTTCACCGTCGGATACGACACCGCGTCGACGCCGACCTCGTCCAGGACCCGCAGGCTGTCCTGCTTACTGGTCGGCTCGATGATCCGGGCCAGGACCAGCTGCCGGAACACCTCGTCACCGCCGGTCGCCTCGGCGAACCCGAGCTGGTCGTAGCCGCGGCACAACGCGTCCCACAGGTGCCCATCCGCGAACTCGTGATCTCCAACGGACCGCCCGCGTCCGAACTGTCGTCCAGCCCCAGGTCGAGCTCGCCCTGACCCGCCGCCAACCGCTGCCGCGCGACCGACTTCAACACCGCGAGCTGCGTCTCGTCGTGCGCCGACCCGATGTGCTCGATATCGCGTGACCCCCGCCGCGAGGAGTGCACGATCTGCACGGCCCTCGCACCCGAAGCCGTCTTCACAGTCCGGACGTACGGCGACACACCCGACAGCCTAGACGCCACGGTTTAGTGCACATCCACCACACCAAAACCCCAGGTCAGCGAACTACGGTCCGCCAAAACCCAGCCCCGTGATAAGAGTCAGGACCGTCAACTCGTCCCGCACCCTGGAGACCGTCAAGGACCTCCAACATCGCATGAAGCCGTACGCCAGCCTCCCCGAGGTACGCCACTTCACCACCCGCGCCACCGAACTCCTCGGCCTCGCCGCCTGACGAAAACGCCTGTCGCAGCCCTCAGCGGTTCAGCCCTCTGGCAGGCCGAACGCCAGCACGTGCAGCAGTCCGACGATCGATCCGGAACCCAGGATCTCGTTCCGGTCGAGGAGCCGCCGGACTCCGGCGAGCGGCGCCCATGCGACCTCGCCGGCCTCGTCGGACGTGACGGGCCGACTGATATACGTCGCACCTCGGGCGTAGTAGACGTCGTGCGGCGAGTCGACCATGCCGACCATCGGCTGGTACGAGATCAGTCGACGCATCGCGTTCGGCCGTCAGCCGGTCTCCTCTTCGACCTCCCGCGCTACGGCTGTCTCCGGGCTCTCGCCCTCGTCGACGATCCCGCCGGGCAGCTCCCACCCCCACTGGTCCGGCACGAACCGGTGCCGCCACAGCATCAACACCTGGTCCCGATCGTTGACGACAACGCCGATAGCCGCACGAAACAGCCGCACGACATGGTGCTCGAACCGCCCGCCGCCGGGCGGCTGGACATCGACCAGGTCGAGACTGACCCACGGCCGCCGCTCGTACACGGTCCGTCGTCCAAACACGTGCCAGCGATGGGCGTCGGCCTGCTCAGGACTGCGGTCGCCGCCAGTCCGGCCCAGCAACGGCCGTTCGTCACCCGTCGCCTACCCATGCCGGCCAGCCTATCCATACAGCCCGAGAGAAGTGCTGCCCTCTCAGCCGCACCGCCCGGGCTGCCGCCGACTCGACCGCCGGCTCGGGTTCCTCCGAGGAATCCCATGGCGCTTCCGGAGACCTGATGCCACAGGTGCATCTTGATGCACCTGTGGCATCAGACTCAACCAGTAGGCATTGCGTACACGGGATAGAGGCGCACGTCGCCGGCCCACCCCGGAGACTAATGACAGCCGCGTCCCGCGACACCCTTGATGACGATCGATCCCGGCGCAGGAGTATCGTCGCCCTCTACTGCAGAGCCCTGACTTCGTCTCCATCACGCCACCGATTCTTGGAATCCGGACTTTCTTTGGGATCCGACCCGTCGCGCGAATCATTGACAACCTCACTGACCCGCTTGTCGAGAAGTCTGGTGACCGAGTATTGGGCGCCCCCGAAAGCGGCGCTCCAGCCAAGGATCTGTGCCCCTGTGTCGAGCTGCGTCAGCCCAGGAACAAACTCTCCCCGAACAAATATTATCCCGATAAAAGCGGATAGTGCACCAACCGGCAGCTTGAGAACAGTCGAGGCGAGCGACAAGTCGTAGGGCACTGCCGACTCGCGGATTTTGGCTAGCATTGCAATACCCACAAGAACGGCACCCATGAAGCCGTACACCAGAACCAAAAGGACGTCGATACGGTCCGGCTCAGTCTGTGGATCGTCCGCTGGGACTTGACGCTCGGGGCCCTGTCCCGTCGTCGCCCTGTCATGCGGACAGACCAGATCGTCCGGATAGCCGAAGCAGAGACTGAGCGTTTCCGGGGCACAGGCACCCCAAATGGCAAGCGCGACAACGGTGGCCGTAGTCAACATTGTCGCGGACCACATCGCATTCCGCAGCCTCCGGATACGTGAGTAATACTTGTTCATCGCCAAATGAACGCCGACCAGGGCGGCCTTCATGGCGCACCGGAGCTCCTCCGGTTGGCTTCCCCCTACCAGCCACCGCCCACATCGAGAGGATTGCCGCCGTAGCTCGACGACACGACAGTCGTCCGCCTTCAGACGACCTTTGGCCAACTCCAGGACGGACGGCAGCCAGCCCTGTAGATCCTTTGTATCGAGCATCTCCAGAATCAACAACTCGGCGGCCTGGATACTGAGCCATGCACACTCCATCGTTCCGTTGAGAATTCCACGACGCCGGGCCGCACTCCGGGCCTTTCTGAGAGACTCACATACGCTATGGAGTGACGCTCGCCTCATGTCGGCACAGTCCCTGACACGGATAAGTGCGGCCATGCTTTCGAGATAGTCAGCGCGCGCTAGAACGTTCTGACGCCATGTGGCACCAAAGAGGAATCCACGCAGCGGTGGCCCCTCCGCCACTCTCGGCGGTTGGGGACACTCCCGCCTTCTCGCCCTCGATGCCATGATGCGACGGTATGCGCTCAGGAGGTATGTCCGGACGACGTTCTCCAAACCCTGTGACGCATGCGCCCGATGGTGTCCCTAAAGTCTCTCTCCCGTAGCCCCTGGCTCTTCTGGGAGGCGGAAAACGGCTGCCAAGAGAACCGGTAGTGGCTTATGGTGCGGGTGATGTGATTAGCTTCCACTGTGACACGACGGCGAATGCTGGCTCTCGGCACGATAGCCGTAGTCATCGTGGTCACCCTGACCGGGTGGCGGTGGTGGCACCATCGGTCGCCGTACGGGCCGGAGATCCTGAAGCCGACCGCGACGCTGCGGCTGGTCGACCAAGCGACCGCGGACGCCGCCTTCGACGGTCAACAGCTGGTAGTTCCCTCCGACGGCGCCCAGGTCCTCCTCGGCCAGGTCAGGTGGACGCCGCCACCGCAGCCGAAACCCGGCGCGATGCTAATCATCGCGGTGATCGACAAACGGACCCGCACCCTGCCCGGGATCATCTCCACCAGGTCGAATCGACCGGACCAGGTCGGATCAGGCTCCGACGGCGTACTCAACGCTGTTGAAGAGCGCTATCCCTGGCTGCAGGGCGTCGGTGACCGCGAGATCAACGGCGGCTTCTATACCTCCGGCAGCGTCGTCGTGGTCACGTCGGTCGACGCCACCCCCGTCACGTACTCCTTCGTCCTGCACCCGGCACATCCCCAGACGCCACCCGAGTTCGCGATCGCGTCCGCTCCCGCCGCCGTCGACGACCTGATGGTCGCTCTGATCAGCGTCGGCCCCGACCGGCAGATCTACTGGGCCGAGCGGCTACTGAACTGACCCGGTCAGCGGGCAGCCGTTCAGCGTTGGATCAGGCTGTTCGCCATGTCGATGACGGCTTCCTCAGCCGGCCGGGGCTGCCAGCCCAACATCCGACGAGCCTTCTCGCTCGACGCCTCGCGTACCGCCCCGAGCTCAGGCAACACGAACGCGATCCGCGGGCTGAACCTGGCGGCGAGACGCACCGCCCAGTCCGGCAGCACCCGCGTCGACACCCGGTCAGCCTCGTCACCGAGCCGGGTACGCAGCAACACCGCAATGTCCCGCATCGACATGGTGCCGGCGCTGGCCAGGAACCGCTCCCCGGCCGCCGCCGGATCGGTCATCGCCCGTACGTGTAGGTCTGCGACGTCCCGTACGTCGACCACACCGATGTGGATCCGGGCCAGGACGGGCTGGCGTCCGGTCAGCATCCGGTCGATCTGTTCTGACCACAGGGACTTGTCCGGTCCGAGGGCCGGACCGAAGATGCCGACCGGGTTCACCACCACCAACTCCATGCCTTGGCCGTCCTTACGCACGAAGTCCCAGGCGGCGCGTTCGGCGAGCAGCTTCGACTTCGCGTACGCGGAGACCCGCCCCTGTTCCGGATCGGTCCAGTCCTGTTCGGTGAACAGCCGCTTGTCTGCCGGGTGACCGTGCTTTACCGTCGCGATCGACGACGTCAGCACCGTACGTTTCACCCCGGCCGTACGTGCCGCGCCCAGCACCCGCAGCACCCCGTCGCGTGCCGGCGCGATGAGTTCGTTCTCGTCGCGGGGCTCGGCCAGCGGCACCGGAGAGGCGACGTGGAGTACGTAGTCGCATCCGGCCACCGCCTCGGCCCAGCCGTCGTCGGCAGTCAGGTCGGCCACGGCGAAGCTGAGCGCGTCACCCGGTTCCGCTCCCCCCGTCTGCAGCATCGTGCGTACGTCGGCGGCACGACCCGCCGAACGCACCGTGGTACGCACCCGGTACCCCTGCAGCAGCAGTCGTACGACGCAGTGCGCCCCGACGAAGCCGGAGCCTCCTGTCACCAGCACCTGCTCACCACTCATCGCCGACTCCCGACACCACTCGCACTGTGAACGGGCAACGCACCCCGCCCCGGACTGCGCCGAAAGTACCGGTGACACCCATGTCTGAGACCGGGCTGGGCCGATGTTCCCGGGCTTGCGACAGCACCGGTGGTCGCGGGATCGACGGATCACTATCCTGCTGAGCTGCTGGTGCCCGCAGCCGGCGGCCCAACCCGCTCTCGCCGACAACCCCGGCGGCGCAGTAGCCCGGCAGCCCCGAGAGGGCGCACGACCGGTGCAGATCGACCAGTGCATCGTTTGGCAACGTGAGAGCAATCACGTGGGCAGTCGCTTTTTTCGATCCTGTGAACAGCCCCTGGCCACCCCGCATCCTTAACATAGTTCATTCAGGTTTCAAATAGTCCGGGCATTGGCGAACGCCGACACCCGTGCTCTCATTGCAGCAGACGGGGCTCGAGCACTCTGTCCGGCCACAGCGCCCGGTGATCCCGGCAGCTGACGAGCCGGGCAAGCCGTCAATTCACCGGTAGTCCATGCGTCACCGCGCCCAGGAGGCCAGTTTCTCCTATGTCCAGACCGCATCGATACCGTCGCCAGGCAATCGCGACAGCCGCGACTTCCGCACTTCTGGTAGTTCTCGGCGCCACTCCAGCGATGGCTCAATCGGCGACTTCTCCCGCTCCCCTGCTACCTGCCGAGAATGGCACGCCTAACGGCGGCTACATTGTCGTTCTCAAGGACCAGCCGCTCACCGGCGGCGCGGCGAACGACCCTGTGGTGGTCGCCGAGCGGGCCGGTGGCCGGGAGGTCCACCCGTACGCGACGGTGCTGAACGGATTCTCCGCGAAGCTCGACGCCGACGCTCTCGAGGCGGTGCGGGCCAACCCGAACGTCGAGTACGTCCAGGCCGACGCCGTGGTCCAGGCCGTCGAGCCAGCTGTGACCGGTGGTGGCGCGACCACCCAGCCCAATCCCCCGTCCTGGGGTCTGGACCGCGTCGACCAGCGGAACCTCCCGCTCGACCAGGAGTTCAGCTACGACACCGACGGCACCGGGACCACCGTGTTCGTCCTGGACAGCGGGATCCGTACCACGCACGACGATTTCGGCACCCGGGCGCAGTGGGCCTACGACGCCGTCAACGACGGCAACAGCCCAGGCGACTGCCACGGCCACGGCACGCATGTCTCCGGCACCGTCGGTGGCGCCACGTACGGCGTCGCCAAGGACGTGCAGATCCGCGACGTGCGGGTGCTGAACTGCAGCAACGGCGGCACCAACGCGGACCTCATCGAGGGCATGGACTGGGTGGCGACGAACGCACCGCCGCGCTCGGTGGCGAATCTCAGTCTGCAGAACTACGGCGTCGTGGTGAACACGGCCGCCCAGAACATGATCGACGCCGGGGTGCTGGCGGTGTTCGCGGCGGGCAACAACAACAGCGACGCCTGCAACAACAACCCGCGGTCGCCGGACGGCATCGTGGTGGGCGCGACCACCATCACCGACAGCCGGTGGTCCAGCTCCAACTACGGCTCCTGCATCGACGTCTTCGCTCCGGGCAACAGCATCACCTCGGCCGGCAACAGCAGCGACAGCGCCGTCGCCTCCGGCTGGTCGGGCACCTCGATGGCCGCTCCGCACGTGACCGGCTGGGTGGCCCGGTACCTGGAGACCAACCCGAGCGCGACGATGGCGCAGGCCAAGGCGGCGCTGCTGAGCGCGGCCACCAGCAACGTGCTGAGCGGCATCGGCACCGGGTCGCCGAACCTGCTGCTGTACGCCGACCCGGGTAGCACGTCGACCGACACTGTCGCGCCGTCGACCCCCGGCACCCCGGTGGCTTCGGGTGTGACCGCGACCTCGGCCACGCTGACCTGGACCGCGTCAACCGACAACGTCGGGGTGGTCGGCTACGAGATCGAGCGGGCCACCGGCGGCGGTACGTTCACGCCGGCCGGCACCTCGGCGACGAACTCGTTCCTGGCGACCGGGCTGACCCCGGGGACCGGCTACCAGTTCCGGGTACGGGCTGAGGACGCGGCCGGAAACCTGTCGTCGTTCTCGTCGGCGGTCACCGTCAACACGCCGACGGGGGCGGGCACCTGCCAGGTGTCCTACACGATCAACAGCGGTGGCTCCACGTTCACCAGCAACATCGTCATCACCAACACCGGCACCAGTACGATCAACGGCTGGACCCTGGCCTTCACCCTGCCCAGTGGGCACTCGTTCGGCAGCGGGTGGTCCGCCACCTACGGTACGAGCGGCCAGGACGTCACCGCGACCTCGTTGACGTGGAACTCGACGCTGCTGCCGCAGGGCACGGCGAACATCGGGTTCAACGGCACCGGTTCGGGGACCGCGGAGCCGACCGCGTTCACCTTGAACGGAACGCCCTGCACCGTCGTCTGACGACGGGCCGGACCATCATCTGACAACTGAACGGTCAGGTTGATCAGCTGGTTCAGCGGGTCGGGCACCGGAGACACCGGCGTCCGGCCCGCTGACGTCGTCGCCACCGCCGCCGATGGCGTCACCGCCGCCGGTTCCGCTGGTGCTGCGCAGGCTCCAGATGATCGACACCGCGATGGTGACGACGATGACCCCGAGGGTGACCGGGATGGGCAGCTTGCCGACCGGGGTCTCGGAGAGGATCAGCTTGACGCCGGCGAAGGCGAGCAGCACCGCCAAGCCGTAGTGCAGGTGAACGAATCGGCGCAGCAGCCCGGCGAGGCAGAAGTAGAGGCTGCGCAGCCCGAGGATGGCGAAGGCGTTCGCCGTCCAGACGATGAACGTACTGGTGCTGATGGCCAGGATCGCCGCGATCGAGTCGATGGCGAAGATCAGGTCGGTGGCCTCGACCGCGATGAGGACGACGAACAGCAGGGTCGCGACGCGCTTGCCGTCGACGCGGGTGAAGAACTTCTCGCCGTGGTAGGCGGGGTCGGTGGGGATGACCCGGCGGACCAGGCGGACCACCGGGTTGCGGTCCGGTGGGGTCTGCTCGTCGTGCCGGAAGGCCATCTTGTAGCCGGTGTAGACGAGGAACGCGCCGAACAGGTACGCGGTCCAGAAGAACGTCTCCAGCAGCTCGGCGCCGACGAAGATGAACACCAGCCGGAACACCAGGGCGCCGATGACGCCCCAGAACAGCACCTTGTGCTGGTACGCGGCCGGGACGGCGAAGTAGCTGAAGACCAGCGCGAAGACGAAGACGTTGTCGATCGACAGCGCCTTCTCGATCAGGTAGCCGGCGTAGTAGGTGCCGGCGACCTCGCCGCCCTGCCAGGCCCACAGCAGTACGCCGAACAGCAGGCCGGCGGCGATCCAGACGCCGGACCAGATGGCGGCCTCACGGAAGCCGATGACGTGGTTGTCGCGGTGCAGGAACAGGTCGACGGCCAACATCGCGGCGACCGCCAGCATCAGCGCGACCCAGACCCACCAGGAAACGGTCAACGGACAGACCTTTCGCCCGGCCGACCCGTGGTCAGGGCCGGCGCTACTGGACGAAGGTCTCCCCAGGCCACCGGGTGGTGGCTGCGTCGCCGGGGCGCGGCAGGTCCGGGCCCGTGTTGACGACGACGCGGCGGTACGCGGGTACTCCCCCTCGAACTACGTACAAGTATTCGCGAAGTATGGTTCGCACGTCAAGGGCCGGACCGCCACACCCGACGCGGCGGCGATCGGCCGGACCTACGATCCCGCTTTCACGTACCGTCCTACGTATATTGCGTCTGAAGGCCGCGCGACAACGAGGGGACGGCGGATCAGCATGTCGGTGCCAGCGTCAGCCAAGCCCGGCGCGCGGCCACCCACCCGGGGCTGGACCTTCCTCACCAACCATGCGCACGTGCTGCTTGCCATCGCCCGGGACCCGACGGTACGGCTGCGTGACGTCGCCGCGTCCGTCGGGATCACCGAACGCGCGGCCCAGGGCATCGTCGCCGACCTGGAGGCCGCCGGGTACCTGCGCCGCACCCGCGTCGGCCGCCGTAACCAGTACACCGTCGACCCGACCGGGCACTTTCGACACCCTGCCGAAGCCAACCGGCAGATCGGCGACCTGCTCGACCTGTTCACCCGGCGATCAGACCGGCCCGGGCCGGCGCAGCCACGACCCGAGCCGCCTACCGGAGGCTGATCCGACCTCCTACCAAGGTCGTAAGTCGAATGTGGCCCTGCGCCAGATGGCCTGGCCGCGCCGCCACAGCAGGCTGTTGTGCATGATCCAGAGCAATCCCTCAGAGCAGACCGGGTACCGGCCGTACCTGCCCCGGCCCACCGGCCGACTGCGGCGCGTCGGCGCCGCCCTGGCGATCGCGGTCGCCGTCGGCGCGAGCGCCGGCGCAGGCGTCGCCGGGCGCGACGCGGGCGCCGCCGCACCGGACCCGACCCCGACAGCCACCACCCCGGCCGACGGCACCCCGGCAGCCGCCGTCGAACCAGCTCCGCTGGACGGCGGTGACGTCGACGCCTGGCTCGACGACGTGCTCCCGGCCGCGCTGGAGCGTAACGACATCGCCGGGGCCACCGTCGCCGTCGTCCACGACGGCAAGATCGTCACCACCCGGGGGTACGGCCACGCCGACACCGGCACCGGCGACACCGGCGACACAGCGGTACCGGTCGATCCGGAGCAGCACCTGTTCCGGATCGGCTCGGTGTCGAAACTCGCCACCGCCACCGCCGTCATGCAACTCGTTCAGGACGGCCGTCTCGACCTCGACACCGACATCGACCGCTACCTCGACTTCGACCTCCCCCGCAGCTTCGACGAGCCGATCACCCTGCGGCACCTGCTGACCCACACCCCCGGCTTCGAGGAACGAATCGCCGGCCTGATCGGGCAGGAAGGCACCCCGGCCGATCTGCGTGAGGCGCTGGTCACCGACCCACCGGAGCAGATCTTCCGGCCGGGCACCGTGCCGGCGTACTCCAACTACGGCAACTCGCTGGCCGGCTACATCGTCGAGCGGGTCAGCGGCGTCCCGTTCGAGGAGTACGTCCAGCGCAACATCTTCGACCGGCTCGGCATGACGTCGTCGTCCTTCGTCCAGCCGCTGCCCGCGCCGCTGGCCGGCCGCATGTCGCAGGGGTACGCCACCGCGTCCGCCCAGGCCGGCCCGTTCGAGATCGTCGGCACCCCGCCGGCCGGGGCGATGAGCGCCTCCGCCCCGGACATGGCCCGGTTCATGCTCGCCCACCTGGGTGAACCGGTCGGTGACCAGCCGTTGCTGGACGCGTCGACACTCGACCTGATGCACCAGCCGGCGCTGGACGCGGCGTCGCTCGGAACGCTCGCGGCCGGCCCCCGGATGACCCTCGGATTCTTCGACGAGAGCCGCAACGGTCGGCGGATCATCGGACACGGCGGCGACACCCTGTACTTCCACAGCCACCTGCAGATCTACCCGGAGGAAGGCGCAGGCTTCTTCGTCTCGCTGAACAGCACCGGCACGTCGGCGCTGGCCAACCACGAGCTGCGGCTGACCCTGACCGAACAGTTCGCCGACCGCTACTTCCCGGCGGCGACGCCGGCTGCAGGGGCAGAGGCGGCGGCGGTGTCCAACGCGCCGGCCGGCTCGGCCGAGCGGGCCGCGATGGCCGCCGGCACGTACGAAAGCTCCCGCACCGTCCGGAGCAACTTCCTGACCCTGATCGGCCTGACCGGGCGGACCACGGTGAGCGTCCGTGACGACGGCCGCCTGCTGTTCGAGCCGCGTCCGCTGTCCGATTCCGCCGCCGTCTACGAGGAGATCGAGCCGTGGGTGTGGCGTGAGGTGGGCGGTCAGCACACCATCGCGATGCGGGCGGCCGGCGGCAAGGTGGAGGCGATCGCCTTCGACTCCGCGTTCGCGCTACTGCCGGTCGAACCGGCCCGTGGCACCGTCCTGGCCCTCGGCGTGATCGGGGCGTCGGCGGTGGTCCTGCTGCTCACCGTCCTCGCCTGGCCGGTCGGGGCGATCGGCCGGCGGGTCCTGCGCCGGGCACCCCGCGACCGGGCCGGACGCACCGCTCGGGTGCTGAGCCGGGTCGCCGTCGGCAGTGCCCTGCTCGCGCTCACCAGCTGGGCGGTGGGTCTGGTGCTGATCATGAGGCTGGAGGATCTCTCCACCGTCTCGCTGCGCACCGTGCAGCTGTTCCAGCTGATCGGCCTGCTCGGGGTGGTCCCGGCGGCGGTCCGGCTGGTCGACGACGTCCGCCGTCGGGTCGGCTGGTCGCGCACCGCCGGCAGCATCCTGGTTCTGCTGGCCCTCGCCGGTACGGGATGGTTCGCTATCGAGTTCATGCTGCTCGCGCCGGACATCTCCTACTGACAGCACGAACCGCCAACTCGACACCGGCCAGACCGCCCGTCGCGGTTTGTCACGACCTGGAACAGAGGATGCCGACGACCATGAACGACCACATCGAGGGCCGGCCGTTCGTCCGTGACTGTCTGCTCGCGGCCGGCGTCGCCGCACTGACGTTCACGATGCTGGCGGCGCTGTTCTGGGTGGTGACGCCGCCGGACGCGTTCGCGCTCGCCCCGGCACGGGAGTGGCTGCTGGTCTGCCTCGCCGTCGGACAGGCCCTGCTGCTGTGTCTGCGCCGGGTCCGCCCGCTGGTCTGCCTCGCCGCCGTGGTCGGCGTCCAGGTCGTGATGATCGCGTCGTCTCCACCGGACGCGACGATTCGGGGGTTCGCGCCGTTCGTCGTGGCGTACACCATCGGGGGTCTGCTGCCGACCCGGCGGTCCTTCGCGCTGGTCGGGACGGCGGTGGCGGTCGAGGCGGCGGCCTCGGTCGGCACCGCGGTGGCGGCATCGTCCGGCCTGCTGCCGGCGGTCGGCCCGGCGGGGTCGAGCGCGCTGTCCTATCTCGGCGGCGCGTTCGTCGGCAGCTATGTGGCCACCCACCGGCGCTATGTGCGGTTGCTCCGTCAGCAGGCCGCCGAGGCGGTCCGGACCCAGCAGGCGAAGGTACGGGCGGCGATCGGCGCGGAACGCACCCAGATGGCCCGGGAGCTGCACGACGTCGCCGCGCACCACCTGTCCGGCATGGTGGTGCAGGCGGCGGCGGTGCAGCAGTTGATCGACCGGGATCCGGCCGCGGCAAAGGAGGGGGTGGCCTGGATCCGGGCGCAGGGCAAGGCGACGTTGGACAATCTGCGACTGGTCGTCGGGGTGCTGCGTGCCGGTCCGCCGGACCGGACCGACGGTGCCGGCCCGTACCTCGACGGCGAGGGCACCGTTCCGGTGCCCGGGCTGGCCGTGCTCGACGAACTGGTCCGGACCGCCCGGGACCTCGGTACGCCGGTCGACGTCACCGTCGACGGGACGCCCCGCCCGGTGTCGCCGATCGCCGACGTGGCGCTCTACCGGACGGTGCAGGAGGCGCTGTCCAACGCCCGGCAGCACGCGCCGGGCGCTCCGGTCCAGGTCACGCTGCGGTATCTGCCGCGTGAGGTTTCGCTGGCGGTGGTGAACGCACCACCGGCCCGACGCCCGGAGCCGGCGGCCCGGAGCAGCAGCGGCGTCGGCCTGGTCGGCATGCGGGAACGGGCCCAGTTGATCGGTGCCCGGTTCGCGGACGGGCCGACCGCCGACGGCGGCTGGTCTGTCACTGTGACGCTGACGGACGACGGAGGTGAGCGGTCGTGACCACTGCGGAAGCCGGGGCTGACGCCGGTGCCGGGACGATCCGGGTGATGCTGGTGGACGACCAGGCGGTGGTCCGGGCCGGTTTCCGGGTGCTGCTGGAGCAGGCCGCCGACATCGAGGTGGTGGCGGAGGCGTCGAGCGGGTCGGCGGCGGTCAGCACCGCCCGCCGGCTGCGCCCCGACGTGATCTGCATGGACGTGCGGATGCCCGGCGGGGACGGGCTCACCGCGACCCGGCAGATCCTCGCCGAAGCCGGCGAGTCACCGCCAGCGGTCTTGGTGGTGACCACGTTCGACCTCGACGAGTACGTCTTCGGCGCGCTCGAAGCCGGGGCCAGCGGATTCATCCTCAAGGACTGCGAGCCCGAGGACCTGATCGACGCGATCCGCCGGCTGGCGGCCGGCTACGGCCTGGTCGACCAGGCGGTGACCCGCCGGGTGATCGCCGAATTCGCCCGACGACGTCCGGCGGCGTCACCCGAGTCGGCGGCCGCGCAGCAGTTGACCCCCCGGGAGGCGGAGATCGTCCGGCTGCTCGCCAGGGGCCTGTCCAACAACGAGATCGCCGACGAACTGTTCATCGAGACCAGCACCGTCAAGTCGCATCTGGGACGGGCGATGGCGAAGATCGGCGTACGGGACCGGCTGCAGACCGTGGTGTGGGCGTACCAGAACGGACTGGTTCCGCGCTGACGCCACAGCCCGCTCGGCCGCAGCCGCCCGCACGGCCGGGCCGCTCAGTCCAGGACCGCGTCGGCCTCGATCTCGACGCGCACGTCGGGGGCGTACAGCACCTCGACGCCGATCAGCGACGACGGTGGGAACGGCTGCGGGATAGCGAGTTCGTCGGCCACCCGCCCGACGCCGGCCATCAGGTCGTCCATCTGCTCCGGGGTCCAGTCGGTGACATAGAACCGCAGCCGGACCACGTCCGCGAAGCTCGCGCCGGCACCGGCCAGACCGCGCGCGGTGTTGCGCAACGCCTGCGCCACCTGGTCGGCGAGCTCGTCGGTGTCGCCGACCGGCTTGCCGTCGGCGTCCCGCCCGACCTGGCCGGCGACGTGTACCTGGCGACTGCCGGTGGCGATCGACACATGGTGGTACGGGACGGGCTGGGCCATCCCCTCCGGGGACAGCAGTTGCACGCTCACGGACGGATCCCTTCTTCGACGAATAGTGGTATCAAACTTCTACCTGGTATCCGAAGGGAACTTCAACGATACTAGGTGTCATGCCGGAAACCACCCTCGCGGAAGCTGACTCCCCACTCAATGCCGAGCAGCGGGAACTACTGGACCAGGTACTGGACAAATGGTCGTTACGGGTGCTGGAGACGCTGTGCGGGCGGCCGTTGCGGTTCAACGAGCTCCGCCGGGAGATCCCGGCGGTCACCCAGAAGTCGCTGACCGCCACGCTGCGCCGACTCGAACGCAACGGCATGGTCGAACGGGTCGTCACCGGCACCCGCCCACTCGCCGTCGAGTACCGCATCGCCCCGCTGGGCAAGACCCTGCAGGACCTCGTCGACGCCCTCTTCGGCTGGACCGCCGCCAACTACGCCGAGGTGGAACGGGCCCGCCGCCGCTTCGACGACGAGACGACGCAGCGCGGCTGACCCGCTGTACCGCCACGCACCCCAAGCCGCCGGTGCGACCGTCACGGCTGAACCACGGTGGCGTACCAGTCGGGGGCGAAGCAGCACGCCACCTCAGCCCAGCGTCGCGTACCGCCGGGCAGTTGCCAGGCGCGGGTGACGCCGTGACCGGCCTCGATCGCCCGCAGCTCGGCGGCGTACCGCCGATTGACCGCGACCACGGCGCCGGCCGCGCCCGGCGTGCCGGCCTCGACCAGCCGCCGCATCCGGTCCGCTGTCCGACGGTAACGCCGCGTCGCGTCGTCGGTGTCGTCGGCGGCCCGGCGGGCCGGCGCGGTCGACAGGGCGAGCAGCTCCGGCTGGCTGCCCTCGGCGTGCGCGGCGACCAACCGGTCGTGGCCGTCGAGCAGCGCGTAGCCGTCCAGGCCGCTGATCCACCACAGCAGGACCGGCGCGAGGATGCCGTCACGGACCTGCTTACGGTACGCCTTGACCCGGCCGTCGTCCGGCGACGCGAGTCGCCGCAGCGGAAGCACCTGACCGGGGTCGCGGGCCGCGAACCAGTCGAGGACGCCGGGGTTGCCCGGCAGCGGCGTCACCACCTGACCGGCCGGCAGCCGGCTGATCACCCAGCGCCCGTCGTGCAACGGGCCGCTGGTGGCCGCGGCCAACCCGGTGGCGAACCAGTGCGCCCACCGGGCGTGCCAGGCCCCGTCGTCGGAACCCGGCCCGATCGACCGGGCCAGCGCCGCGCTGACCGGCGGAACCGGGGCCACGAACCGGTCGGTACGCAGGTAGTCGACGCCGCCGTGGTCCGGCGCCACCAGGGCGAGCAGCACCGTGCCGCAGCGCAGACCGCAGCCGCACTCCGGGCCGCACTGGTCCGGGCCGTACTGGTCCAGCAGCAGCCTGCCACGCCCCGCCACCCGCATCCGCAGACCGGGCATCCGCCGCCGTCCGATATCGAGGGTGAGCGCCTGCCACGGACCGACGACCGGACTGTTCGTTCTGCGCACCTGCGGCAGGGTAGAACCTCCTGGCTCGGCGCCGTCATACAAGATCGCAGCCAGCACGGGCTCACCCGTACGGCCAATCGGTCCATCGATCGGTGGAGGCGAGC
Source organism: Solwaraspora sp. WMMD792 (assembly GCF_029626105.1). Taxonomy (NCBI): domain Bacteria; kingdom Bacillati; phylum Actinomycetota; class Actinomycetes; order Micromonosporales; family Micromonosporaceae; genus Solwaraspora; species Solwaraspora sp. WMMD792. Next base: position 7,072,416 of record NZ_JARUBH010000009.1, on the reverse strand, counting down.
ATCAGCCGTTGCGCGTCCCGGACGTAACCACCGCGTTAATCCGGGCCGGGAGCCGACCAGGAGTCTAGAAGGCGCCATCAACGTCATGGTAGGAATGCGCCCTGACATGGGTAGACGTGCCGATGTACCCATCGACCCACGCTTCCCTGGCTCCTGCGGTGGCCGACGTCGACAACGCAAACGTAAGAGGACGGAGTTCGCGTGACACGGGCCTTGTCAGCAGGCGCGGCGCACACCCGCTCCGGTGACCACCGCCGCCGGTGGTTGACCCGCGGCAGCATCGTCCGCCTGCTCCGGCTCCTGGTGGCCGTACCGCTGGTCGCCGTCATCGGATTCGCCGGAATCGCCCTGCAGGGCACCGTCCGGCAGGTGATCAACACCAACCGGGTCACCGACCTGGTACAGCTCTCCGCAGAGGCGGGCACGCTCGCCCGCGCGTTGCAGGCTGAGCGGGTGGTCGCCGCCGTGGAGCTGACCGCCGACCGGGAGACGGCCAGCGACAGCTACGCGCAGCAGGTCGCCCGGACCGACGCGGCGATCGCCACGTTCCAGCAGCAACGGACCGAGGTGACCGGGGACAACCCCGTGCTCCGCCGCGTCGACGCCGGGCTGGACGCGCTGACCACCGTTCGCGAACAGGTCCGCTCCAGTCCACGCGTGTCGCTGTCCGCGATCGCCTTCAGCTACCGAATCCTCATCGCCGACCTGCTCGCCTTCCGCACCTCGGTGGTCGCCGAGAACTCGGCGGCCACCGCCGACCTGGTCCGGGCGGCGGTCGCGGTGTCGGAGGCGAGCGAGGCCATCGGGCAGCAGCAGATCATCGTGCTGCGCAGTCTCGGCAGCCCGCTGACCGCCGCAGGCCAGCAGGAGAGCGCCGGCGCGCAGGCCCGGTTCGTCGAGGCCAGCAACTCGTTCCTCGAACTGGCCGGGCAGGAGTGGGTGGTGCGCTGGGAGCAGATCGGCACCGACCCGCAGGTCGTCGCCGGTCAGCGCCTGCAGGACCAGGTCGGGCGGACCCTGCCCGGCGAACGGTTCGGGATCAACGCGGACGCCTGGGTCGAGGCCACCGAGGGGTGGATCGGTCAGCTGTTCGGGATCCAGCGCCAGATGGACGCCGCGGTGGCCGACGCGGTGGCGGCCGAGCGTCAGCAGCGGCTCTATGCCGCGGTGCTGCAGGGTGTCGGCATCCTCCTCGTACTGGTCCTCACCGCGGCGCTCACCGGTGTGGTGGCCCGGCGGATCACCAAGCGGCTCCGCAGCCTCCGCAACATCGTGACCACCGTGGCGTACGACCGGCTGCCGGCCGTGGTCCGCGAACTCGACGCCGCCGCGCCCGGCACCGTCCAGCCCGACGAGGTCGCCGACCGGTCGGTGTCGGAGTTCCCGATCACCGGTACCGACGAGATCGCCGAGGTGGCGACCGCGACCCGCGCGCTGCACCGCGAGGCGGTACGGGTCGCCGGCGTACAGGCGGTACTGCGGGCCAACGTCTCGGAGATCTTCGTCCACCTGTCCCGACGCGAGCAGCGACTGGTCGACGCGATGCTGGCCCAGGTCGACCGGGTGGAGCGCGACGAGACCGACCCGGACCGGCTCGAACAGCTCTACCAACTGGACCACCTCGCCACCCGGATGGCGCGGATCAACCAGAGCCTGCTGGTGCTCGGTGGTTCCGGCATTTCCCGGGTACGGCGGGAAGCGGTACCGCTGGACAACGTGATCCAGGCCGCGCTCTCCCAGATCGAGCACTACACCCGGGTACGGATCGGCACAGTCGACCGGGAGCTGTCCGTCGCCGGCGCGGCCGTCGACGAGGTTGCGCACCTGCTCGCTGAACTGCTGGACAACGCGACCAGGTACTCGCCGCCGGAGACCGAGGTGATGGTCACCGGGCACGCGCTGTCCGACCGGGCCATCGTCGAGGTGGTGGACCAGGGGGTCGGGCTCTCCGAGCAGCGGTGTGCCCAGCTCAGTGCCCAGCTCGCCAGCCCTGGGACGGTGGACGTGTCGGGCGTACGGGCGATGGGTCTCAGCGTTGTCGCCCGGCTGGCCGCCCGGCACGGCGTCCGGGTCGAGCTGCGTCCCGGATCATCCGGTGGCACGGTCGCCGAGATCATGATGCCCGCCTCGGTCATCACCCGCCGGCCGGTGCAGAATCCCGAGCCGGCGCCAGCCCTCGCCGGGCATGCCCGGCCGTCGCTGGTCGGCGGTCGGCCGATCGTACCGGCAGCCTTCGGCGGCGACCGGCCGGTGATCAACGCCGGCCGGGCCACGGTGAATGCGCCTGCGCCGCTGTTCCGCCCGGCACCCGCACCCGAGTCGGCACCGGCACCCCCGCCCGCGTCGACGCCACCACCGCCACCCGCGTCGCCGCCACCACCGCCACCCGCGTCGCCGCCACCACCACCCGTGTCGACGCCTCCACCGCCGCCGATGTCGGCACCGGTGCCCGCGTCAGCTCCCCCGCTCACGTCAGCGCCGCCGTTCACCCCGGTGCCGCCGCCCGCGTCAGCTCCGCCGTTCACCCCGGTGCCGCCGCCCGCGTCAGCTCCGCCGCCGTCGGTGCCGGCAGTGGCATCCGCGTCGGCGTCCGTACCCGCCCCCACGCGGCCGGTGTCAGCCCCACCGACGGCCGCGACAGTGGCCGCGGCGGGAACGGCGGTGACCGAGGCCCGGCGTTCGGTCAACGGCTGGTTCAAGACGGCGATGGACGGCGACTCGGTGATCGTCACCTGGCCGAACGACGAAGGTGAACGGTGGACGGCTGCCACGACCGCAGTCACCACCGCCGCGACCACCACCGCCACGAGCGCAGCCGACCAGGTCGGGTTGCCGCGCCGCGTACCGCAGCACCACCTGATCCCCGACGCGCCGCAGCCCGCATCCGACGCGCCCCGCAAGCTCGACCCGGGCGCCGTATCGGCGGCGATGTCTGCCTACGCCAAGGGCGTGGCCGGGCGTCGCGCCCCCACCTCCGCCTGACGTCGACCCTTTCACCTCTCGCGACCTGGAGCGCCACCGTGACGAGCCCGAACGATTTGAGCTGGCTGTTGCAGAACTTCGTCAGTCAGACCCCAGAGGTCAGCCACGCCCTTGCCATCTCGACCGACGGGCTGGTCCTCGCGCACAACTACGGCCTGCCCCGGGACCGGGCCGACCAGCTCGCCGCCACCGGCAGCGGCCTCATCGCCCTGCTCGTCGGGGCGGCCCGCTTCTTCGAGGCGGGAACGGTGATCTCCAACGTGACCCAGATGGACGGCGGATTCATGTTCTGCATGTCGTTCAGCGACGGCGCGTCGCTGCTCGTACTCGCCTCCCCCACCTGCGACGTCGGCCAGGTCTCGTACGAAATGACCGACCTGGCGAACCGGATGGGCGAGGCGCTCACCCCGGCGGTCCGCGCCGAACTGCTACGGGCCCTGTGATCGGCATGCGACGTCCGACCTGGTGGACACGCCGCCCCGCCGCCGCCCGCGCCGACCGTCGCCGGCTGCTCGCCGCCAGCCTGACCGGCGTCCTGGCCGTCAGCACCGCCGGATGCTTCGGCGGATCGGGCGAAACGCCGCAGCTGATCAAGATCGGCATGCTCGCCAACATCGACGGCCAGCTCGAAGCACCCGGTGACGAGCTACGCGACGGCTTCCAGCTCTACCTGGACATGCACGATGGCCAGCTCGGCGGCCACCCGGCCGAGATGGTCATCGGCGACGAGGGGTACGAGAGCGGAGTGGCCGTCGAGTCGGCCACCCGGCTGCTGGAGCAGGACGGCGTCTCCGCGATCACCGGCATCATCAACGGCGGAAACGTCACCGCCATCCTGCCGCTGATCAACGAACACAAGGTGCCGCTCGTCGGCGGGCTGGGCCGACCCGAGCTGGACGACGTGACGTACGTCTGGCACACCAACCTGCTCTCCGAAGAGCCCGGCGTCGCCATGGCACCGTTCGTCAAGCAGGAGGTCGGCAACGGCCGCGTGTACGCCATCGGGCCGGACTTCCAGGGTGGCCGCGACGAGCTGCGCGGCTTCGTCGACACCTTCAAGTCGCTCGGTGGCCGGATCGCCAACCCCACCGGGCAGGCCGTCTTCTCCCCATTCCCGGGCACCACCGACTTCGGGCCGTACCTCGACGAGATCGCCCAGACCGGTGCCGACGCGATCTACTGCTTCTTCGACGCCCAGAGCGCCATCTCCTTCGTCCAGCAGTACGCCGAGTCGGACGTCGCCGACCTGCCGCTCTACGCGGCGGGCTTCGTGACCGAACCGGCGAGCCTCGATGCGCAGGGCACTGCGGCGGAAGGCATCTACAACGGGCTGAACTACTCCCCCGACCTGGACAACGCGGCCAACCGGGAGTTCGTCGCCGCCTGGAACGCCACCTACCCCGGCCGGACCCCCACCTCGATCGTGATGGCGTCGTACGACGCGGCGGCCGTGCTGGACCGGGCGATCACCGCGGCCGGGGTCAACCCGACACCGGCGGAGATCAACACGGCGATCGCCGGGCTGGGGCAGCTCACCAGCCCACGCGGGCCCTGGCAGTTCGCCAAGACCACCCACGCCCCGATCCAGAAGTGGTACCTGCGCCAGGTCCGCCGCGACGGCCGCGCACTGGCCAACGTGGTGGTGTCCGAGCTGACCACCCTCGGCGGCTGAGCTGGTGGGTCGGGGGACGACTTGTCGTCTCCCCCGACCCACCAGCACCTGGTGGCCAGGCTGCACGTCAGGCCGCGTGCCGCGCTGTTGGGTCAGGCCGCGGCGCAGGTCAGCGTCGGAACACTGTTGGTGCCGTTCCAGGACCCGATGAAGCCGAACGTCGTGCCGGCCCCGGCACCGAGGCTGCCGTTGTAGCTGACATTGCGGGCGGTCACGTTGGACCCACTGTTGGTGACGGTGGCGTTCCAAGCCTGGTTGACGGTCTGGCCGTCGGCGAAGGTCCAGGTCACCACCCAGCCGCTGATCGCCGAACCGCCGGCGGTGACCCGGACGTCGCCCTGGAAGCCACCCGGCCACTGGCCGACGACCCGGTAGCTGGCGGTGCAGGCTCCGCTGCCGGGCGGGGCGGTGGTCGGCGGCGGGGCGGTGGTCGGCGGCGCCGTCGTCGGCGGGGCGGTGGTCGGCGGCGCCGTCGTCGGCGGGGCGGTGGTCGGCGGCGCCGTGGTCGGCGGCGTACCGCCGAAGATGCTGGCCTCCCGGGAGGTGGAGCTGATGCCGTTCGGTCCGTTGAAGATCCGCTCACCCCAGGTGGTCATCTGGTTCGGGTCGAAGTTGAGCACCATGTCGAGGATCGGGTCGGTGTTGCCGCTCCACGACCAGCCGAGGTAGCCGAGGCCACGGGCCTGCGCCTCAGCCAGGATCGTGTCGTGGTCCACCTCGCCGGAGTTGAACTGCCAGCCGAACTCGCCGATCACCAGCGGCCACCCGTTGGCCTCGAAGTCGTCGAGGTAGCTCACGATCGACGAGGCGCTGTTGTAGACCGCGTACATGTGGATCGACAGCACGGTGTTGCCGTGACTGTCCGCGTCCAGCACCGTCTGGGCATCGGCCCGCATGACGTTCTGCCAGTCCTGGCCCCAGTTCGGCGCGTCGACCATCAGCAGGTGTTCGAAGCCGTTGGCCCGCATCCGCCCGATGGCGTCGACCGTGGCGGCGGTCCACTGACCGGCGTCGACGTTGCCGATCGGCTCGTTGCCGATGTTGATGACGACGTAGTTCTCCTCGCCGACCAGCGCGCTCTTCTGGCTGATCCAGTAGTCGACGGCCTGGTCGAGCGAGGCAGCGGCACCTTCCTCGCCGTACCCGGTGGTGTCGTGCACCTCGAGCACGCAGATCATCCGGTTCCGCTTGCACAGGTCGATCACGTCGGCGACGTCGTCGGACGGACCCCAGCGCTGGCCGCTGCCCAGCACCACCCGTACGGTGTTGGCACCGAGCGCCTTGATGTCGGCGAACGACTCGGTCTCTCCGGTGTACCAGACGTGCGGGTGGTTGACCCCGCGCATGATGAACGGCTGGCCGTTGGCCTCGACGATGTCGGTGCCGCTGATGTGCAGGCCGACGGCCGCGCTGGCCGGCCGCACGACGAGCAGGATCGACGCGACGAAGGTGATCAGGGCAGCGCCGAGGACGAAGAGTCTTCTTCTCATGACCTACCTCAGGTTGAGCCCGGGAAGTCCCGGGGCGAGGCACGCCTGCCCGAGCGCACGGACCCGGAGCGGGGCGTGCGCGGCGCGCTATTGCAACGTTTGTAAACCGGGGGTACGAGGACCGGCTCGGCGCTCTACGGTGTGCCAACAAGCTACGTCCGCACCCCGACCGAAAGCAATAGCTATCAGTCGATGCGTTTCGACGCGTCGGACGTCGGCGGGGCGGTCGAGGCGCGGACCGCCAGCGTCGGGCGGAACCCGATCTCCCGGTGAACGTGCCCCGGCCTGGCCTCGTCCAGCAGCAGTTCGGCGGCGGCCCGGCCCAGCCGATACTTCGGCTGGCTGACCGTGGTCAGCGCAGGCGCCAGCCGGCGGGCGAACGGCAGGTCGTCGTAGCCGACGACCGAGATGTCCGCCGGCACCCGGACACCGGCTGCGGCAAACCCGTCCAGCAGGCCCAGCGCCGCCGTGTCGTTGAGACAGACCACCGCGGTCACCGGCGGGGTCGCGGCGAGAATCAGCGCCGCCGCCGAGGCGGCGGCTTCGACTAGCGGCGGCGGATGCAGCGGTACGCGGACGTCCAGCAACCCCGTCGCAGGGTCGAGACCGGCGGCGGCCAGCGCCCTGCGTACGCCGTCGCGACGGCGGGCCACCGGTCCGGCGTCCCGGGTGCCGCCGAGAAACGCGATCCTGCGGTGCCCCAGCCCGACCAGATGCTCACCGGCCAGCCGGCCACCGGCGACGTCGTCGACCGCGACCGCGCACAGGTCGAGCCCTGCGCGCGGATGGTCGATCAGCACGACCGCCATCCCGTGCTCGCTCATCCACAACAGCGGCGCCGGGTCCGCACCGACCGGCGCGATGATGACGCCCCGTACGGCCTGGGTCTGCAGCAGTTTCAGCAGCTGCCGTTCCTTGGCCGGGCGCAGGTCTGTGCTGCAGGCCAGCACCAGACAGCCGTGCTCGGCGAGCTCGTCCTCGATGCCCCGGTTGACCTCGGCGTAGAACGGGTTGGCCAGGTCCAGGGTGACGCTGGCGACGATCGGGCTGGGCCGGCCGCGCAGCTGCCGGGCCGGACCGTTCGGCACATAGCCGACGGACTCGATGACGGCCTCCACCCGGCGGCGGGTCGCCGGCGCGACGATCGACGGTCGGCTCAGCACGTTGGCCACGGTAGAGACCGATACGCCAGCAGCCCGAGCGACCTCACGCATGCCGATCCGTCGTACCGGTACGTCCCTGGGCACCACGGTCCCTCCCGCCCGTCGCTGGGTCATCGCAGGTGGCACGCCTGATGTTCGGACAGCTGCCGGTAGTCCGCGAAAGATGAGTCCACAATAGTCAATACTGGACGTCCGCGACAGCTGCCAACCGGGTCGATGTCCGCCGACGAATATCCGCCCGGTACCCGGGCACCCGGTGGCACGATGGCAGCATGATGACGATCGGCATGCTCGGCGGCATGAGCTGGGAAAGCAGCGGGCACTACTACCGGCTCGCCAACGAACTGGTCCGCGACCGGCTGGGCGGGCACCATTCGGCACGGTGCGTGCTCTACTCGGTCGATTTCGCCGACATCGAACGACGGCAGGCAGCCGGCGAATGGGACGAAGCCGCCGACCTGCTCGCCGACGCCGCGCGGCGGGTCGAAGCGGCCGGCGCCGACCTGCTGCTGCTGTGCACCAACACCATGCACAAGGTCGCCGACCAGGTCGCCGCCGCAATCGACATCCCGTTGCTGCACATCGCCGACGTCACCGCTGACGCGGTCCGCAGCCACGGGCTGCACACGGTCGGTTTGCTCGGCACCGCGTTCACCATGGAGCAGGACTTCCTACGCGACCGGCTGGCCGGTCACGGCCTGACCGTCCTGGTGCCCGACGCCGCGGATCGCAAGATGGTCCACTCGGTCATCTACGACGAGCTGTGCCTCGGGGTGGTCAGCGAGTCGTCCCGGGCCAGGTACCTGAAGGTCATCGAGCGGCTGATCGCCGCCGGCGCGCAGGGCGTGGTGCTCGGCTGCACCGAGATCGAGCTGCTGGTCCGTCAGGAGGACACCCCGCTGCTGCTCTTCCCGACCAGCCGGCTGCACGTCGCCGCCGCCGTCGACCAGGCGATCGCCGCTGAGGCGGCGGCGGTCACCGTCTGAGCCGTCGCGGGTCCGTTCGGTGGGCGTCCCCCGGCGGGCATCTACCCACCGGGGGATCCCGACGTCCGGCGGTTCAGACGGTACGGGCCAGTCGGTCGGCGAGCAGCTTGGCGAACCGGGCCGGGTCGTCGAGTTCACCGCCCTCGGCGAGCAGCGCGGTGCCGTACAGCAGCTCGGCGGTCTCGGCCAGCGCCGGATCGTCGGAGCGGGCACCGTACGCCTCCCGCAGGCCGGTGACCAGCGGGTGGGTCGGGTTCAGCTCCAGGATCCGCTTGATCTTCGGCCCGTCCTGACCCATCGCCCGGTACATCCGTTCCAGCGCCGGGGTCATGTCCGCGGCGTCGCCGACCAGGCAGGCCGGCGAGGTGGTCAGCCGGGTGGACAGCCGTACCTCCTTGACCTGCTCGTCGAGCGTCTGGCCCAGCCAGGACAGCAGCGGGGCGTACGTTTCCTTCTGCTGTTCCCGCTCCGGGTCGGACTCGGCGGTGTCGTCGTCGCCGGCCAGGTCGACCTGGCCCTTGGCGATCGACCGCAGCTTCTTGCCGTCGTAGTCGGCGACCGACTCGACCCACATCTCGTCGACCGGGTCGGTGAGCAGCAGGACCTCGTACCCCTTGGCCTTGAACGCCTCCATGTGCGGCGAGTTCTCGATCATCGTCCGGGACTCGCCGGTCATGTAGTAGATGTCCTCCTGACCGTCCTTCATCCGCTCGATGTACCCGGCCAGGGTGGTCAGCTGCTCCGGGTCGTGGGTCGAGGCAAACGACGAGATGTCCAGGATCGCCCGCTGGTTCTCGTAGTCGTTGAGCAGGCCTTCCTTCACCGCCCGGCCGAGCTGGGTCCAGAACGTGCGGTACCGGTCGGCGTCGTTGTCCATCAGCTCCTTGAGCGACGAGAGCACCTTCTTCACCAGCCGGCGCCGGATCAGCTGGATCTGCCGGTCCTGCTGCAGGATCTCCCGGCTGATGTTCAACGACAGGTCCTGCGCGTCGACGACACCCTTGATGAACCGGAGGTACTCCGGAATCAGCGCCTCGCAGTCGTCCATGATGAATACGCGCTTGACGTACAGCTGTACGCCGCGCCGGGCGTCCCGCATGAACAGGTCGAACGGCGCCTGCGCCGGCACGAACAGCAACGCCTCGTACTCGAAGGTGCCTTCGGCCTTCATGTGGATGATGTCGAGCGGGTCGTTCCAGTCGTGGCTGACGTGCTTGTAGAACTCCTTGTACTCGTCGTCGGTGACCTCGGAACGGGGCCGCGCCCACAGCGCCTTCATCGAGTTGAGGGTGACCACCTCGCTGGTGGTCTCGCCGTCGGATTCACCGGGACGCTCGGTGGTGGTGCGGATCGGCCAGGCGATGAAGTCCGAGTACCGCTTGACGATCTCCCGGATCTTCCACTCGTCGGTGTAGTCGTGCAGCTGGTCGTCCTTGTCCTCGGGCTTGAGGTGCAGGGTGACCGTGGTGCCCTGAGGCGCCTCGTCGAGCGTCTCGATGGTGTAGGTGCCCTCGCCGGACGACTCCCAGCGGGTCGCCTCGGTCTCCCCGGCCCGCCGGGTGGTCAGCACGACCCGGTCGGCGACCATGAAGGTGGCGTAGAAGCCGACGCCGAACTGCCCGATCAGCTCCTGCGCGGCGGCTTCCTTGGATTCCTTCATCTTGCGCAGCAACTCGGCCGTGCCGGACTTGGCGATCGTGCCGATCAGGCTGACCACCTCGTCACGGGACATGCCGATGCCGTTGTCCCGCACGGTGAGGGTGCGCTGTTCGCGGTCGGCCTCGATCTCGATGTGCAGGTCCGACGTGTCGACGTCGAGATCCTTGTCGACCAGCGCCTGCAAGCGCAGTTTGTCCAGCGCGTCGGAGGCGTTCGAGATCAACTCGCGCAGGAAGATGTCCTTGTTCGAGTAGATCGAATGGACCATCAGCTGCAAGAGCTGGCGCGCCTCGGCCTGGAACTCACGCGTCTCGACCCCGGTGCTCACCTGGATTCCCTCCTGGAGACGAATTGCCGTCGGAAGCCTGGCTTCCACCGAGAATCGTACGGTCCGGGTCCGCCGGATATCCGGCCACCTCGGTCGCCTTGAGTGTCGCCCACACTTGCTCGCCGCGACGCAGGTCGAGGTGGGCGGCCGCCGCCGCGGTGACGTCCACTCCGACCGGTAACGGCCCGGCCAGCTCGACCCGCAGCCGGTCGCCGTTGCGGGCGACGCTGCTGACGGTGGCCGGCCACGAGTTGCGCGGGCTGCCGTCCGGACGCTGCCGGTAGAGCGCCACCGCCGACGGCGGGAACGCCACGAACACGTCGCCGCGCTGCGGCTCGGCGGCGACCAGCCGGAAGCCGCCGGGCAGCGTGATGCTGGTCCCGTCCCCGCTGCCCCGGTAGAGGTTGAGCCCGACCAGCCGGGCCACGTAGTCGCTGCGCGGGCGGGCGGTGACGGTGGCAGCGTCACCCGACTGCACCAGCCGGCCGTCCTCGACGATCACCAGCCGGTCGGCGAGCATCATCGCGTCCAATGGATCGTGGCTGACCAGCACGGCGACGCCGGTGTGCGCGGCGAGGTGCTGCCGCAGGTGGGCGCGGGTCTCCGCGCGGGTCCGGGCGTCGAGCGCGGCGAGCGGCTCGTCGAGCAGCAGCAGTTGCGGGCGTACGGCGAGCGCCCGGGCCAACGCGACCCGCTGCGCCTGCCCGCCGGACAGTTCCCGGGGCCGGCGGCGGGCGTGCCCGGTCAGCCCGACCCGGTCCAGCCAGCCAGCCGCCGTGTCGCGCGCGACGCGACGCGGCACGCCGTGGCTACGCGGCCCGAACGCCACGTTGTCCAGCGCGGTCAGGTGCGGAAACAGCAGATAGTCCTGGAAGACCACGCCGATCGGCCGGTGCTCCGGTGCCATCAGCAACCCCGTGTCCGGCTGGTCCAGCGTCCGGTCGCCGAGGCGCAGGTGGCCGGCGTGCAGCGGCTGCAGTCCGGCGAGGGCCCGCAGCGCCGTGGTCTTGCCGGCGCCGTTGGGCCCGAGCAGCGCGACCACCTCCCCGGCGGCGACGGTCAGCCGCAGGTCGAGGGTGAACCCGGCGCGGCGGACCACCAGATGCGCGTCGAGCGCCGCCGCCGGCCCCGGGTCGGGGACGGGGTCGTCGGCCCGTCGCCGGGTGGTCACCGCAGACCACCGACCCAGCGGTCGCGCAGCCCGGCGAGGATCACCACGGAGACGGTCAGCAGCAGCAGGCTCAACACGATCGCGGCGTCGAGGTCCTGCTCCAGGGCGAGGTAGACGGCGAGCGGCATGGTCTGCGTACGGCCGGGGAAGTTGCCGGCGAAGGTGATGGTGGCGCCGAACTCACCGAGCGCCCGCGCCCAGCACAGCACTGAACCGGCGGCGATCCCGGGGCCGACCATCGGCAGGGTGACCCGGCGGAACGTGGTCCACCGGCTGGCCCCGAGGGTGGCGGCGGCCTCCTCGTATCGGGGGTCGGCACCGCGCAGCGCGCCCTCGACCGCGATGATCAGGAACGGCATGGCAACGAACGCTTCGGCGAGCACGACGGCGGTGGTGGTGAACGGCAGGGTCACCCCGAATGCGCTGTCCAGCCAGCCGCCGACCAGGCCGCGCCGGCCGTAGACGAGCAGCAGCGCGACGCCGCCGACCACCGGCGGTAGCACCAGCGGCACGGTGACCAGGGCGCGGATCAGACCCCGGCCGGGAAACCGGGTGCGGGCCAGCAGCCAGGCCAGCGGTACGCCGAGCAGCAGGCACAGGACGGTGGCGGCGGTGGCGGTGAGCAGCGACAGCCGAAGCGCGTCGAGGACGCCGGGCGCGGTGAGCCGGGCCGGCAGCTGCCCCCACGGGGTACGCAGCAGCAGGCCGGCCAGCGGCAGCGTCAGGAAGGCCAGTCCGGCCAGGGCGGGCAGGGCGAGGAAGACCGGCGGCCGCCGGTCGGTGCGGCGACGTCGCCGGCTGACGGCGGGCGGCGCGGTCACGGTCACGGACTCTGGAAGCCGGCGTCGGTCAGGACGGCCTGGCCGGCGGCGGAGCGGACGTACCCGACGAAGGCCTCCCCGGCCGGCGGGTTGGCGGCGGCGGCCAGGGTGACGATCGGGTAGTCGTTGATCGCCTGGCCGGACTCGGCGAACTCGACGGCGTCGACCTCGTCGGCGGCGACGGCCGCGTCGGTGCGGTAGACGACGGCGGCGTCGACCTCGCCGAGGCGGACCTTGGACAGCGCGGCGCGGACGTCCCGTTCGAAGGTGACCGGGACGAGGTCGCTGCCGGCGGCGTCGAGCGCGGTACGGGCGGCCGCCCCGCATGGCACCTGCTCGGCGCAGAGGGCGACCTTGACGCCGGACCTGGTGAGGTCAGCCAGCCCGGTGACCCCGGCCGGGTTGCCGTCTGGGACCGCGATGACCAACTGGTTGCGGGCGAAGACGGCGGGTTCGCCGGCTGCCTCGCCGGCGGAGATGACCGTTGCCATGGTGGCCGGGCTGGCGGCGGCGAACACGTCGGCGGGTGCCCCGGCGGTGATCTGCTGGGCGAGCTGGGAGCTGCCGGCGAAGCTGAAGGTGACGGACACCCCGGGGTTGGCCGCCTCGAAGTCGGCCCCGATCCGGGTGAACGCGTCGGTGAGCGAGGCGGCGGCCAGCACGGTGAGTGGGCCGGTGACGCCGGCTACGGCGTCGTCCCGAGCACCGTCGGAGACTGATCCCGTGCCGGTGCCGGTGGCGCAGCCGGCGGCCAGCAGCGCGGTGGCGGCCACCAGGGTGAGGGAGTCCGCGCGGCGGCGCATCAGGTGCTCCGTTCGACGACGACGTTGGTGGATTTGACGACGGCGGTGGCGGTGGTGCCGACGGTCAGGCCGAGTTCGTCGACGGCTTCGCTGCTCATCAGCGAGACGATCCGGAACGGGCCGGCCTGGATGTCGACCTGGGCCATCACGGTGTCGCGGGTGACCGCGGTGACGATGCCGCGCATCCGGTTTCGGGCCGACGACCGGCCGACGCCCTCGTCGGGGTCGTCGGCGAGGGCGCGGGCGAAGGCCGCCAGATCGACGCCGGCGATCATCCGGTGACCGTTGCCGTCCCGGGCAGCGGCGAGTTTGCCGGCGTCCACCCAGCGCCGCACGGTGTCGACGCTGACGCCGAGCAGGTCGGCGGCGTCGCCGATTCGGTAGGTCGTCACGAACCAGACGTTATCCTCTCGCACATGCGATGCGAAAGACCATTTCAGCTCGCAGATGCGAGTCAAGGGCGGCGCCTGAACGCCGGCCGGGCGGCACCGCGCCAGCAACCGCCGGGGTCCAGCTGGAACGGGCCGTGGTCCACTTGATGGTGTGACCGTCGCGCAGACCGCCGAACCCCCCGTCGCCGACCGCCGATTGCCCCGGCTACGCCTGCTCTGGTCGTTCGCCCGGCCGCACCGCCGCGCGCTGGGCCTCGGCCTGTTCCTCGCTCTGGTCGGCTCCGCCGCCGGCCTCGCCACCCCGATGGTCACCAAATGGGTGCTGGACACCCTGACCGGGGCGGCGTCGCTGCGCGGCCCGGTGCTCGCGCTGCTCGGGCTGCTCGTCCTGGGTGTCGTGATCTGGCTGTGGCAGTGGATCCTGCTCGGCACCGTCGGTGAACGGGTGATCCTCGACGCCCGCCAGTCGATGGTGCGCCGACTGTTCCGGGCCACCGTGCCGGCCGTCACCGCCCGGCCCACCGGCGAGTTCGTCACCCGGGTCACCTCGGACACGGTGCTGCTGCGCGAAGCCGCCTCGTCGAGCGTGATCGGCCTGATCAACGGCTCGGTGCGGCTCGTCGGCACGCTGGTGTTGATGGCCGTGCTGGACCTGGTACTGCTCGGCGCCACCGTCGCCTCGGTCGCCGGGATGACCGTCCTGTTCAGCCTGTTGCTGCCGGGTATCGCCAAGGCGCGCGAACGCGCCCAGGAGCATGTCGGCAAGTTGGGCGCGGCGCTGGAGGGCACGTTGCGGGCGATCCGCACGGTCAAGGTGAGCCGGGCCGAGCAGCGCCAGTCGGAGCGGATCGTCGGCGAGGCCCGCGAGTCGGCCCGGCAGAGCATCCGGGCCATCCGCCGCGAAGCCCTGGCCTGGACCGTCGCCTGGGCCGGCATCCAGCTGGCCATCATCACGATCCTCGGTCTCGGTGCCTGGCGGGTCGGCACCGGCGCACTGCCGGTCTCCAGCCTGATCGCGTTCCTGCTGTACGCGTTCGGGCTGATGGAGCCGGTCACCACGCTGAGCCGGCACCTCACCGCGCTGCAGTCCGGGATCGCCGCCGCCGGGCGGATCCGGCAGGTCGAGGCGATGCCGGCCGAGGCCGACCCGACCGCTACACCGGCGCCGACGGCCCGCCCGGAGCCGGGGACAAGCCCGGAGCCGGCGGCCGGCCGGGCTGGTCGGGCGACCGCCGACACCGCCCGACCGGTGCTGGAGTTGCGGCAGGTCACCGCCGGCTACGGACCCGACCTACCGGCCGCGGTACGCGACATCGACCTCGCCGTGCCGCGCCGTGGGCACCTGGCCATCGTCGGCCCGTCCGGCGCCGGCAAGACCACCCTCTTCTCGCTGATCCTGCGGTTCCTCGTACCGCAGCGGGGCGAGCTGCTGCTCGACGGTCGACCGTACCCGTCGCTGGGCCACGAGCAGGTCCGGAGCCGGCTGGCGTACGTCGAGCAGGACACCCCGGTGATCCCCGGCACCATCCGGGAGAACCTGCTGTTCACCCATCCGGACGCCACCGACGGGGAGATCCGCCGCGCGCTGCACGCGGTCCGGCTGACCGAGAAGATCGACTCGCTCGGCGACGGGCTGGACACTCCGCTCACCCCGTCGTCGATGTCCGGCGGGCAGCGGCAGCGGATCGCACTGGCCCGGGCGATCCTGCGGCGGCCGGACGTCCTGCTGCTCGACGAGGCGACAGCCCAGGTCGACGGACTCACCGAGGCGGCCATCCACGACTGCATCCGGGAGCAGGCCGGCAACGGCGCGGTGGTCACCATCGCGCACCGGCTCTCCACCGTCATCGACGCCGACACCATCGTGGTGATGGACAGCGGGCGGATCCGGGCGTACGGCGACCACCGGACGCTGTTGGCCACCGACGAGCTGTACCGCGACCTGGTGGAGGCGCTGCGGATCGCCCAAGCCGGCGGGCCGGTGAACGGTGGCCGCGTCGGCGGGCCGGTGAACGGTGACGGCGTCGGCACCGGGGATCTGGTGCCGAGCGACGTGGGCTGACCCGACGCCGAACTGACCGACGACGCCGTCGGGGGCGCGGCGTGCTGCTTCCGTTTGGTCCGCGCCGCCGGGGGTACCTCGTCGGCCGGGAACGGGGGTGCCACGATGGCGGATCGGCAGGTACGCGCGGTCGACGCGCTGCTCGACCGGCAGGGCCGGACGTTCAGCGCCGAGGCGGGTATCGCCCTGGCCGACCGACCGGCACCGCTGTACCAGCTGCTGGTGCTGGCCACCCTGCTCAGCGCCCGGATCTCGGCCGGGGTCGCGGTCGCCGGCGCCCGGGAACTGTTCGCGGCCGGCTACCGCACACCGGCGGCGATGTGCGGGGCCAGTTGGCAGGACCGGGTCGACGCGCTCGGCCGGGGCCACTACCGGCGGTACGACGAACGGACCGCCACGATGCTCGGCGACGGAGCCGAGCTGTGCCACCAGCGGTGGGGCGGTGACCTGCGGCGGCTGCACGCTGAGGGCGGTGACGACCCGGCCGCGCTGCGCCGGTTGCTCACCGCGTTCCCCGGCATCGGCCCGACCGGAGCGGACATTTTTCTGCGCGAGGCGCAGGCAGTCTGGCCCGGACTGCGTCCGTACCTGGACAAGCGGGTGGTGACCGGGGCCCGCAAGCTGGATCTGCCGACCTCGCCGCAGCGGCTGGCCGCCCTGGTGGGTGAGCGCGACCTGCCCCGGTTCGCCGCTGCCCTGGTCCGGGTCTCGCTCGGCGGTGACGCCGGACGGGTCAGCGGGCCGGGCGAGGGCTGACCGGGCCGGACGCCGACTCACCCGGCCGACGCCGGTCGAGTGTGCGCCGGGCCGGCGCGTCCCGGATCGGGGTGAGGATGTCGCCGATCAGCGCGGCCATCGCCGGGGACGGTTCCAGCTGTAGCTCCCGCAGGGCCAGATCGCGGTACGCGTAGAAGGCGTGCAGCGCCTCGTAGGCGTTGCCCTCGGCGAGATGGATCTGCACGATCAGCCGGTGCGGGGTCTCCCGCAACGGTTCGGCACCGACCGCTTCCAGTGCGGCCTGCAGCGCCTCGTCGTGCCGACCGGCGTCCAGATGGGAGCGGGCGATGTGCTCGAGCAGGTGCAGCCGCAGTTGCCGCAGCCGTTCCCGTTCCAGCAGCACCCAGTCGTCGTACCAGCCGGGCAGCAGGTCGTGCCGGGCGGCGGTGAGCACCGCGTCGGCCAGCCGCGGGTCCCCACCGTCGCGTACCCGCGCGGCGGTCCGGACCAGGTCGTCGACGTCGACCTGGACCCGCTGGTCGAGCCGGACGGTGTCGCCGGCGGTCCGCAGCGGGCAGTTCGGCTCCTGACGCAGCCGCCACAGTGCGGTACGCAGCGAGGAGAGTGCGCGGTCCTCGGCGGCTTCCGGCCAGAGCAGACCGGCCAGGTGGGCACGGGTGGCGCCGGGTCGCAGCCCGATCACCGCGACGATCCGCTGCAGTCCACGGGGGATCGACACGGTCTCGTGCTGGTGGATCAAACGGAAGCCGCCGAGGAGCAGCAGTCGGAATGATGCCCCCGCGTTGCCTGCCTCTGACGTCACGGCCGAACCCCCTGCACACGTCAGTCACCGGTCGCCGCCCTTGCATCACGTCATCGCGTCACGAAGATTATCAATCACGATTACTCTCAGTCAACATGCAGTCGGCTACCCGATTCGCTCGACCCATCGATTAAATCCCGTCTGAACTGGGATTTTGTCAATCTCAACGACCGCCGGTGATCCCGACGCACATCGAGAACGATCACGCACTGTACTCATAGCCCGTCACGTCGGCGTCACCGACGGGCGATGACCCGGGCGGTACGGACAACGCGCCGGTGACGCCGACGGCGGCAAGGTTGGCCAGGACCGGGCCCGACGCCGCTGGGAGGAACCATGGATCGCTCGCTGATCATCGCCAAGGTGGTCCCCGACGCGGAGCAGCAGGTCGCGGAGATCTTCGCCGAATCGGACCTGACCGACCTGCCCCACCTGGCCGGGGTACGACACCGGTCGCTCTACCGGCTGCACGACCTGTACGTGCACCTGATCGAGACCGACGAGACCGGACCGGACGCGGTGGCCGCCGCCCGGCGACACCCCGAGTTCGACGAGGTCAGCCGCCGGCTCGCGACCTACATCAGCCCGTACCTGGCGACCTGGCGGTCGCCCCGGGACGCGATGGCGCACCGGTTCTACCACTGGGACGCACCCACCGGTCGGCCCCGATGACCACCGTGGCGGCCCCGGGCCGCAACCGCTGGCTGCGCTGCCGCGCCTGCCACGCACTGGTCTACCGGCGACGGATGCACCGCAACCTGGAGGTCTGCCCCGAGTGTGGACACCACCAGCGGTTGACCGCGGCGGAACGGATCGGACAGCTGGTCGACCCGGACAGCTTCACCAGGCTCGCCGACCGCGCCGCCGAGGTGGACCCGTTGGGGTTCGTCGACTCGATGCCGTACCGGCGACGGCTGGCCCAGACGCGCGCGGCGACCGGCCTGGCGGAGGCGGTGGTGTGCGGCACCGCCCGGATCGGCGGACATCGGGCCGTCCTGGCGGTGATGGACTTCCGGTTCCTCGGTGGCAGCCTCGGCTGCGCCACCGGCGAGTTGATCACCCGCGCCGCCGAGGAGGCACTCGCCGCCCGGGATCCGCTGGTGCTGGTCACCGCCTCCGGCGGGGCGCGGATGCAGGAGGGCGTCCTGGCGCTGATGCAGATGGCGACGGTCAGCTGCGCGATCGCCGAACTGCGCGCCGCCGGACTGCTCACCGTCAGCGTCGTCACCGATCCGACGTACGGCGGCGTCGCAGCCTCGTTCGCCACCAACACCGACCTGGTGATCGCCGAACGCGGCGCCCGGATGGGGTTCGCCGGCCCCCGGGTGATCCGGGAGACGATCCGCCAGGCGTTGCCCGCCGGTTTCCAGACCGCGGAGTTCCTGCTCCGGCACGGCCAGGTCGACATGGTCGTCGAACGGCACGACCTACGCCCCCGGCTGCGCGCCCTGCTCGCGCTGGCCGCGGGTGGCCGGGCCGGAGCAGGTCCGCCGGCCGCGCCCGCCGGCCGGGCCGAGCCCGCACACCGCACGGCGCCGACGCCCCGCACCGGACCGACGCCGACCGCCTGGCAGTCGGTGCGTACCGCCCGGGACCTGGCCCGGCCGACCACTCTGGACTATCTGCGGACCGCGTTCGACGGCTTCGTCGAGTTGCACGGCGACCGGCTCGGTACGGACTGCCCGGCGATCGTCGCCGGCCTGGCCCGGCTCGGTGACCAGCCGGTCGCCGTCATCGGGCAGCAGAAAGGCCACGACGCCCGGGAGATGCTGGCCCGCAACTTCGGCATGGCCAGCCCGGCCGGCTACCGCAAGGCGTTGCGGGTGATGGGGCTCGCCGCCCGGCTCGGACTGCCGGTGGTCACCCTGATCGACACCCCGGGCGCGCACCCCGGGATCGACGCCGAGGAACAGGGCCAGGCCGCCGCGATCGCCACCTGCCTACGCACCCTGGCCCGGCTGCCCACCCCGGTGGTCGCCGTCGTCACCGGCGAGGGTGGCAGCGGCGGGGCGCTCGCGCTGGCCGTCGCCGACCGGGTGCTGATGCTGCAGAACGCCGTCTACTCGGTGATCAGCCCGGAGGGTTGCGCCGCGATCCTGTTCCACGACCGGGCCGCCGCGCCCCGGGCCGCCGCCGCGCTCCAGCTCACCGCGCCCGACCTGGTACGCCTCGGCGTCGCCGACGGCATCGTCGGCGAACCACCCGGCGGCGCGCAGCGCGATCCGGCCGGCGCCGCCGACCGGGTACGGGCGGCGCTGACCGCCGCGCTGTCCGACCTGCTCGCCGTACCCATCACCGACCTGCTGCGTCGACGATCCCGACGGTTCCGCCGGTACGGGGCGGGCATCGTCGACGCCGGCGTACCGCAGCCCGACACCGACCGGACGATCCAGGTGATGCCGCGATGACCAGTGCCGCCGCCAACGGAACCCCGGCCGGGCCGGAGCCGGCCAGTCAGCTGCGCCGGATCGCCGAGCAGACCCGGGCGCTGGTCGGCGAAATCACCGGTCCGCTGCGCCGGATTCAGGTCCGGCACGGCGAAACGGTGATCGAGATCGAGTGGCACGACCGGACTACGCCGGTCGCGGCCGCGCCGTCGTCCCCGGCCGACCCGCCGGCGGCCGCACCGGCACCCAGCCCGGCCGCACCCGGCCAGGCCGCACCGGCGGCCGGGCACCGGATCGGGTCACCGATCGTCGGCACGTTCTACCGGGCCGCAGAGCCCGGCGGAACGCCGTTCGTCGATGTCGGCGACTCGATCGAGCCGGGTCAGGTGATCGGAATCGTCGAGGCGATGAAGCTGATGAACGAGATCACCACCGACCGGCCAGGGGTCGTCGTGGAGATCCTGGCCGGCGACGGCGAACCGGTCGAGTTCGACCAGCCGCTGATCACCGTGGCACCGGGCTGAGGAGGCGGTGACCTTGTTCGAGAAGATTCTGATCGCCAACCGGGGAGAGATCGCGCTGCGGGTCGCCCGGGCCTGCCGGGAACTCGGCGTACGGACCGTAGCGGTGCACTCCACCGCGGACCGCGACTCGGCGGTGGTCCGGTTCGCCGACGAGGCGGTGCAGATCGGCCCCCCGCCGAGCCGGGCCAGCTACCTCAACGCGGCGGCGATCGTCGAAGCGGCCCGGCGCACCGGTGCCCAGGCTGTCCATCCCGGATACGGCTTCCTGTCCGAGGACGCCGACTTCGCCGACATCTGCGCGGAGAACGGCCTGGTCTTCATCGGCCCACCGCCGCAGGTCATGCTTGCCCTCGGGGACAAGGCCAAGGCCCGGGACGTGCTCGGCGCGGCCGGTCTGCCGCTGCCGCCGGGCAGCCGGGAGCCGGTGCCCAGCAGTGCCCATGCCGCCACGGTCGCCGCCGAGATCGGCTATCCGGTGATCATCAAGGCGGCGGCCGGTGGTGGCGGCCGGGGCATGACGGTGGTCACCGACGAGGCGGACCTGGCGCCGGCGTACCACCGGACCCGGCAGACCGCCCGGGCGGTCTTCGGCGACGACCGGGTCTACCTGGAACGGTTCCTCACCCAGGCCCGGCACGTCGAGGTGCAGGTGCTCTGCGACGGCCACGGCAACGGGGTGCACCTGGGCACCCGGGACTGCTCGGTACAGCGCCGGCATCAGAAGCTGATCGAGGAGGGTCCGGCGCCTACGCTGCCGGCGGCGATGCTCGACGAGATGGCCGCGGTGGCGCTGCGCGGCGCGCTCGCGGTCGGCTACGTCGGCGCCGGCACCTTCGAGTTCCTGGTCGACGAGAACGACCAGTTCCACTTCATCGAGATCAACTGCCGGATCCAGGTGGAACACCCGGTCACCGAGATGATCACCGGGGTGGACCTGGTGCAGGAACAGATCCACATCGCCTGCGGCACCCCGCTGCGGCTGCGCCAGCCGGACATCCGGCCCCGGGGCGTCGCGGTCGAATGCCGGGTCAACGCCGAGGACCCGCAGCGCGGGTTCACCCCGACACCTGGCCGGTTGGACCGCTTCGAGATCCCCGGCGGCCCGTTCACCCGGGTCGACACCCACGGCCACACCGGGTACGTCGTCGGACCGCACTACGACCCGCTGCTGGCCAAGGTCGTCGTCTGGGCACCGGACCGGGAACTGGCACTCAACCGGATGGAACGCGCGCTGAGCGAGTTCGAGGTACGCGGCCCCGGCGTCCACACCACCATCCCGTTCCTGCGCCGGGTGCTGGACGACGCCATGTTCCGCAAAGGACGGCTCTCGACCGGCCTGGTCGGCCGGCTGCTCGACGAGCCGTCGCAGACCCGTACGGCCTGACCACACACGCCCGAGGAGGAGCGGATGAGCATCACCGACGATCAGCCGAAGGTCACCGCCGCGGACATCACCGCGATCCTGGTACGCAACTGCGGGCTCGACCCGGCCGGCGCCGCCGACACCCCGGCGGCGTCCCTGGCCGAGCTCGGCCTGGACTCACTGGCGTTGCTGGAGCTGCAGGCCGTGGTGGCCGACCGGTACCGGGTGCGGATCCCGCCGGACAGCGCGGGCCTGACCATCGGCGAGATCGCCGAACTGGTCGCCGACGAAATCGCCGGCGACGCGGCCGCCGGGGCCGCCTCGGACACCGGCCCGTCCACAGTGGCCGCTGTGGACGCCACCGGGCCGCCTCCCGGGCACACCGAGAACAGCGTGGTGATCGCCGCCCCGTTGGACCTCGTCTGGGCGGTCACCAATGACGTCGACCGGTGGCCCGACCTGTTCACCGAGTACGCGTCGGTGCAGATCGTGCACCGGCACGGGGACACCGTGCGGTTCCGGCTGACCATGCACCCGGACGAGAACGGGACGGTCTGGAGCTGGGTCAGCGAACGCACCGCCGACCGGGACCGCCGCCGGGTGCTGGCCCACCGGGTGGAGACCGGACCGTTCGAGTACATGCGGATCCGCTGGGACTACGCCGAGGTCCCCGGCGGCACCCGGATGACCTGGGTGCAGGACTTCGCCATGCGACCGACCGCGCCGCTCGACAACGCCGGCATGACCGAACGGATCAACACCAACAGCCGGATCCAGCTGGACATCATCCGCGACCGGATCGAAACCCTCGCCCGTACCGCAGACCCCGCCGGAGGCACCCGATGAACGATCCACGGCTCGTCGCCGCCCGCGACCTCGCCGCCGACCGGCGACGCGGCGGCGAACTCCGGGTCCTGCTCGGCCCACGCACGGTCGGCAGCACCTCCGGCTTCCTCGGCCTGGCGGTGCTGCGCCCCGGCGAACGCATCGCCGAGCACTACCATCCGTACAGCGAGGAGTTCCTCTACGTCGCGCGCGGCGAGATCGTCGTCGACCTGGACGACCTGCCGGTGGCGGTACGCCGCGCCGAAGGGCTGTTCGTGCCGATGAACACCCGGCACCGGCTGCGCAACGTCAGCAAAGGGCCGGCCGAAGTGGTCTTCCACCTCAGCCCGCTGGCGCCGCGCCCCGAACTCGGCCACGTCGACACCGAGGGACCGGCGGTGCTCGGCCCCGGTCCGGACGCCGCCGGGACGGGTCGGGACACCGCCAGGTCCGGCCCCCGGCCGGTGCCGCGCACCCGGACCACCACACCCAACGGGCACCGGCCGTGACCGCGGCCGGGTCGCCCCGGCGGACCGTCGTGACCGGGGTCGGGGTGGTCGCCCCGGGCGGCGCCACCCGGGAGGCGTTCTGGGCGACGATCACCGCCGGGCGTACCGCGACCCGCCGGATCACCGTCTTCGACCCGTCCCCGTTCCGGTCCCAGATCGCCGCCGAATGCGACTTCGACCCGGCGGACGCCGGGCTCGGCCCGCGCGAGCGGCGACGGGCCGACCGGTACGTCCAGTTCGCTCTCGCCTGCTCGATCGAGGCGGTCGCCGACGCCGGGCTGTGCCTCGACGACGCCGGCCGGCAGCGGGCCGGGGTGGCGCTCGGCTCGGCGGTCGGCGGCACCGTGGCTTTGGAGCAGGAGTACGTGGTGGCCAGCGACGCGGGCAGCCACTGGCTGGTCGACCCGGACTGCACCATGCCGTACCTCTATCAGGCGCTGGTGCCCAGCAGCCTGGCCGCCGACGTGGCCTGCCGGCACGGGCTGCACGGGCCGGCGCAGGTGATCTCCACCGGCTGCACCTCCGGCATCGACGCGATCGGCTACGCCCACCAGTTGATCGTCGACGGGGACGCGGACGTGATGCTCGCCGGTGCCGCCGACTCGCCGATCTCCCCGGTCACCGTCGCGTCGTTCGACGCGATCGGGGCGACCAGCCCGGACAACGACGACCCGGCGCACGCCAGCCGGCCGTTCGACAACGACCGGCACGGCTTCGTCCTCGCCGAAGGGGCCGCCGTGCTGGTGCTGGAGGAGCTGGACCACGCGCGGCGGCGCGGCGCGCGGATCTACTGCGAGATCGGCGGATACGCCACCCGCAGCAACGGCTACCACATGACCGGGCTGCGCCCGGACGGCGCGGAGATGGCGCTGGCCATCGTGGACGCGATGAACCAGGCCCGGCTCAACCCGGACGACGTGTCGTACGTCAGCGCACACGGCTCCGGCACCCGGCAGAACGACCGGCATGAGACAGCCGCGTTCAAACGGGCGCTCGGGGACGCGGCGTACCGGGTGCCGGTCAGTTCGATCAAGTCGATGATCGGGCATTCGCTCGGCGCGATCGGCTCGATCGAGATGGCGGCCTGCGCGCTCGCCATGGCGCACGGGGTGGTCCCGCCGACCGCGAACTGGCGCACCCGCGACCCGGAATGCGACCTGGACTACGTCCCGAACACCGCTCGTGAGCTACCGGTCGACGTCGCGTTGTCGGTCGGCAGCGGATTCGGCGGATTCCAGTCGGCGATGGTCTTCGCCCGACCGGAAAGGACAGTACGGTGAGCGCCGACGGCCCCCGGGCTGCGGTGCCCGGTCAGCGGGCCGCGGTGCCCGGCCGGCGGGCGGTGGTCACCGGGATCGGCGTGGTGGCGCCGACCGGACTCGGTGCCGACGCGCACTGGAAGGCGACCCTGGCCGGGCAGGTCCGCACCGGGCGGATCACCCTGTTCGACCCGGCGCCGTACCCGGTCACCCTGGCCGGCGAGGTGGCCGACTTCGACGCGCTGCAGTGGACCGACAACCGGCGGGCGGTGCAGACCGACCGGTGGACCCATCTCGGTTTCGCCGGCACCCGGCTGGCGCTGGCCGACGCCGGGCTGCCGGACACCGCCGACGACCCCGACCGGTACGCGGTGGCGCTGGCCAGCTCGTCCGGCGGCAACCTGTTCGGCCAGCGCGAGCTGCAGCGGCTGTGGAGCCGGCCCGGCCGTACCGTCGGGGCGTACCAGTCGATCGCCTGGTTCTACGCCGCCAGTGTCGGCCAGCTCTCCATCGCCCACCAGTTCAAGGGCGCCTGCGGGGTGCTGGTCGCCGAGGCGGCCGGTGGGCTGGACAGCCTGGCGCACGCCGCCCGGACCATCCGCCGGGGCGCCGACGTGGTGCTGGCCGGTGCCACCGAATGCGCGCTGAGCCCGTACGCGCTGGCCTGCCAGCTGCGGAGCGGGCTGCTCAGCACCGGCACCGACCCGGAGTCGGCGTACCTGCCGTTCGACGTCGACGCCGCCGGCTACCTGCCGGGCGAGGGCGGCGCGGTGCTGGTCGTCGAGGAGTTGGGGCACGCGTTGGCCCGGGGCGCCCCGGTGATCTACGGCGAGGTCGCCGGCTGGGGGGCCAGCCACGACGCCCGGCACACCGACCGGCACACCGGCGGGGACGCCGACCAGTACGCCCGGGCGATGCGCCGGGCGCTGGCGACCGCCGGGGTGGCTCCGGCGCAGGTGGACGTCTGCCTGCCGGACGCGCTCGGCGTACCGCGTTTCGACCGGGCCGAGGCCGGCGCGGTGCGGGCGGTCTTCGGTCCGACGCCGCCGCCGGTGACCACGCCGAAGCCGCTGACCGGGCGGGCGCACCAGGGCAGTGCGGCGGTGGACGTGGCGACGGCGCTGCTGGCGCTGCGGCACCGGCTGTTGCCGCCGACCGCCGCGCCACGCCGCCCGGCCCCCGGTTGCGACCTGGACTTCGTCCGTACGCCACGGGAGTGCGCGGGGCACGCCGCGCTGGTCGCCGCCCGTGGCTTCGACGGCTTCAACAGCGCCCTGGTGCTGCGCCGCGACCCGGCCTGGGGCTGAACCCGGTACGGGACCGACGAGGCCCGCTGGTTCCAGGCACAGGACGAGCTCTACCGGTGGCCGATCCGGGACGCCGCGACGCTGCTGCTGGGTCCCGTCGACGATGACGACTTCCTCGCCGACTGGGGCTCCCTTCGCTATCGATGGCCTTTCCGGACCCGACGAACCCGTCGGAACTCCGGCCGAGCTGACCGACGAGACCAGTCAACACGCACACCGACCAGCGGCAAAGTCCGGATGTCGGCATACCGGGTTCTGAGCGTTGGCCAGTGTTCGGCGTCTGGGCGGAAACGGGCCGGCCGTAGGCCGGTGAGTTGCGAGGCGCACACTGACCAGGTGACCGGAGAAGCAGCCGTATATCACCGTGCGTCGCCGCCGGTGATGAACGCCAGTCCACCCGGAGCGGCAGATTCGGGTGGCGCGGCGGCTTCAGGAGGTAGCGCGTTCGGCGAGAGTCACTGCGCCGGGGCCTGAGAGCTCATCGGGCTCAACGGGGCGACCGGAGACCGCGAGCAGGAGGGCGAGGGCCGATCCGTGCACCAGCGGTCCGGTTCCACCGTCCACGGGTGCATCGGAGGCGATGAGCCGCAGGCCACTCGCGCGCTCCTTGCCGCCGCCGATCTTCACGGTCGTGCGAAGTTGGAATTCCAGCGCCTTCGCCACTTGGTCGACCGGGTAGTCGCCGGTGAGCCCGACCGCCCGCCGGACGTCTTCTCCATGGACGAAGGCCTCGACAAGGCGTGTGGCGATCGCCGCCGGCGGCGTGCTGGTGCGGGTCAGAACGGATCGCAGCGCGTCGAGAGTGTCCTTCGGGTCGTCGCACCGTTCGCGGGCGAGACCGGCGGCGTTCTGGCGGTCGAAGTCGAAGCGGGCAGTGACCATGTGTCGGATGAAGCCGATTCTCGTGGTCTTCGCCGTGTCGACGAGGTGGGCCACGACATCGTGCACGTCCCACTCACCGCAGGCGGTCGGAGCGTTCCACTGCTCAGGCGCGAGAGTCTCCAGGTCGTGGACAAGAGCCGCGCGTTCGCGGTGAACGGCAGTCCAAACATCGGTGTGTCGGGCATCCATGGCACTACTAAAACAGTAGTCCGCGCTACTAGGCAAGTAGTTACACTGGCTCGGTGGCGACACGA
The DNA here is from genome assembly GCF_029626105.1 of Solwaraspora sp. WMMD792. NCBI lineage: Bacteria > Bacillati > Actinomycetota > Actinomycetes > Micromonosporales > Micromonosporaceae > Solwaraspora > Solwaraspora sp. WMMD792. The sequence continues at coordinate 7,046,037 of NZ_JARUBH010000009.1, read as the reverse complement.
AGGACATACGGCTCGTACAACGACGGCTGCGCTTCCGCCCACGCGCTCGACCTGATCGGAGAGCGGTGGGCCCTCATCGTCGTGCGCGAGCTGTTGCTGGGACCGAAGCGCTTCGTCGACATCCAGCGCGACATTCCAGGCATCGGCCCCGGAACGCTCTCACGCCGGCTCCAGGACCTGGAAGAGTCCGGCATCGTTGTACGGCGCGCCCTGCCCCGCCCCGCCGACGTCACCGTCTACGACCTCACCGAGTGGGGATACGACCTCGAGGCCGTCAACACAGCCCTGTCACGGTGGGCCGTGCGCTCGCCGCGACTGCCGTTGGAGGCGGACATGAGCCCGGACACACTCGTCCTCGCCATGCGGGCGCATGCGTCGCCGGCACCAGCAGGTGAGCCCGTCCGCCGCGTCGCGTTGACCCTGACGGACTCCCGCGCCGCCGGGCAAGAGCCGGTCGAGTACCTCGCGACAGTAGGCCCAGGCGGCACCACGGTGTCGAAGGAACCGATCCCCGACGACGTCGACGCGCGAGTCGAGGCGACGACCCTCGCGTGGAAGGCTCTGGTCATCGGTGGAGCTCCGATCGAGGGCGCCGAAGCGGTCGCCATCATCGGCGACTCCACAGCGGTCCGTGCCCTGCTCGACGCCACCCAGCTAAAGATCTCCCCAGGTGACAGCACGCCGTCCACCACGTCGGCCGCCCCTTGTCCATAGCGGCAAGATCGCCGGCGCGACCTCGTGCCCGTGACGAACGGCCTCCGCTGCGCTGGCGGACCCTACGTGTCGATAGCCGGTCCGGCCGGATAGCACCTACGCGGCCTGGCCGGTCGACAGCGAGGGACGGATCGAGGTCACCCAGGACGCCACCGTCGCGGAGCCGAAGATCGGCGCCCTGATCCGCCGCCGTCATCTCCCCGACTCAGCCTCGGACGGGAACCGCAGATCGACCGCCACCGCGAATAGATCCGTCGGGCAAGGGTACGAAAACCTCGGACGGCGCCACGGTCACCGGGCGTGGTGGGACCAGCATGGGGAGGGCAGAGACATGCGGATCGGCTACAAGTTGGCCACCGAGGCGTTCGGACCGGCCGAACTGATCGCCCAGGCGGTCCGGGCCGAGCAGGCCGGGTTCGACTTCGTCGAGATGAGCGACCACTTCCACCCGTGGCTGGACTCCCAGGGCCATTCGCCGTTCACCTGGAGCGTGCTCGGCGCGATCGCCGCCCGTACCGAACGGATCGGACTGGCCACCGGCGTGACCTGCCCGAGCCTGCGCTACCACCCGGCGATCGTCGCCCAGGCCGCAGCGACTGTGGCGCTGCTGTCCGACGGCCGGTTCACCCTCGGGGTGGGGGCCGGCGAACGCCTCAACGAACACGTCACCGGGGAGCCGTTTCCGAGTGTGCACGGGCGGCACGAGCGGCTCCGCGAAGCGCTGGAGATCATCCGGCTGCTCTGGTCCGGCGGCTACCACACGTACCAGGGAAAGCACCTGCAGCTCGACGACGCGCGGGTGTTCGACCTGCCGCCGACCCCGCCGGTGATCGCGGTGGCCGCCAGCGGCTCGGAGTCCGCCCGGCTCGCCGCCGAGCTCGGCGACGGGCTGTTCGCCACCGAGCCGAAGGGCTCGATCGTCGAGCACTACCGGCGGGCCGGGGGCGCCGGACCGCGCTACGCCGAGGTGCCGATGGCCTGGGCGGTGGACGAGGAGCAGGCAATCAAGGCGGCCTGGGAGTCCAGCCGTTGGGCGCTGACCGGCTGGAAGGTGATGAGTGAGCTGCCCAACCCGGTCAACTTCGAGGCGGCCTCGGCGATGGTCGACGCCGACGACATCGCCGCGCATTTCAGCGTAGGGCCGGACCCGGCGGTGCACCTCGAGGCGGTCAAACCGTACGTCAACGCCGGTTTCGACCACATCGTGCTGCAGAACGCCGGGCCCGACCCGGACGGTTTCCTGGACTTCTTCGAGCGGGAGCTGGCCGACCGGCTGCGAGGGCTCGACCGGTGACGGTGGCCGGCTCGGGCGCCGGCGCCGCAGTTGTCAGGCGCGGGCCGGGCCGGAATAGTCGGGGGCGACGTAGACCGGCAGCCGCTCGCCCTGACTGCGGGCGTAACGGCGGGTGTAGGTGACGGGCTTGACCCCGGGTCGGAGCGGCACCGTGTACTGCGTTGGCAAGGTGTCCGCGGCAGCGGCGAGGCGGCGGGGCGTCACCTCGCGACGTTGGTCATGCCACGGGCCACCCAGGAAGAGAACCTTCATATGCCGATCCTTGCCGGTTCAGCCAGCCCGCGCCTCATCCGTACGCACAATAACTATCAAATCCCGCCGGATCCGTCCGTCGCAGCTGGCTGGCTGGCCGGCCGGTGACAGCCCGGCCGGCCAGTGAAGCCCGGTCGGCTCAGCTGCCGGTGAACCGTGCCGGCCGTTTCTCCAGGAACGCGGACATCCCCTCCGCCCGGTCGGCGGTGGCGAACAATCCGTGGAAGACCCTCCGTTCGAACAGCAGGCCCTCGCGCAGTCCGACCTCCTGCGACCGCTGGACCGCCTCGCGGGCGGCGGTGACCGCGAGCCGGCTGTGCCCGGCGATCACCGCCGCCGCCGACCGGGCCTCGGCGAGCAGTTGGTCAGCCGGCACGATCCGGGACACCAGGCCGCACTGCTCCGCCTCCCGGGCCGGCATCATCCGCCCGGTGAGGATCAGATCCATCGCCTTGGCCGTGCCGACCAACCGGGTCAGCCGCTGGGTGCCGCCGATCCCGGGGATCACCCCGAGGGTGATCTCGGGCTGACCGAACCGGGCGTCCTCGGCGGCGAACACCAGGTCGCACATCATGGCCAGTTCGCAGCCGCCGCCGAGCGCGTAGCCGGCGACTGCGGCGATCTTCGGTGTCCGGAACGCAGCGAACTCCTCCCAGCCGGCGAAGTGATCGGCCGTCATCGCCTGCACCGGGCTCATCGCCGCCATCTCCCGGATGTCGGCACCGGCGGAGAAGAAGCCGTCCGACCCGGTGATCACGAAACAGCCGATGTCCGGGTCCCGGTCCAGTGGTCGCAGGGTGGAGACGAGTTCGTCGCAGAGTGCGGTGCTGAGTGCGTTTCGGGTCGCGGGCCGGTGCAGCCGTACGGTGACCACGCCACCGTCCCGCTCGGTCATCAGGTGCATGTCGGTTCCTCCAGTCGGGTCGCAGGATGGTGGGTCGGCCGGTCCCGGTTTCACGAGTCCCAGATAGCGCCGTAGGCGGGGATCCCCCGGCGCTCCAGCCCGTGCACCACCTGCCGGGTGAGCTTCTGGTTGGCGATGCAGATCACCGCTTCGGCGCCGGTGGCCCGCCATGCCTGGAGCGCCAGGGCCACCATGTCCGGCTTGCCACGCCGCGCGGTGTCCCAGATCGTGGCGTCGGGCTGCACCCGCAGGATCTCGTCCACCAACTGGTCGCCGTAGGTCGTCCGCGGGCTGCGGGTGGACCAGACCAGGTGCGCCGGCACCTTGCCGGCCAATAGGTGCGGCAGCACCGGCCCGATGCCGCTGCCGGTGGCGACGTACACCACCCGGGTGAACAGGGTCTCGATGTTGGCCACGCCGGCGGTGGTGATGCCCTTGACCCAGATCCGGTTCGGCGGGTCGTCGATCAACGCGCCGGTCCAGTCGCCGGCCCGGGAGACGGTCAGTCGGAAGCCGCGCTCACCGGGTGCCGGCACGTTGGCGAACGAGTGCCATTCGAGCAGCGGGCGGCGGCTGATCGCGGTGGACGAGCCGGCGAACGGGGTGGTGTGGCCGAACGTCAGCAGGGCCACGTGGCTCGACGGCCGGTCCACCTGCACCGGTACCCGACGCAGTCGCAGCCACGGCAGGGCGACGCTCACGGTGAGCAGGGCCAGGGTCCACAGCGCCGGCGAGGCCAGCAGCGCGGCGGCCAACGACGTACCGTCGCGGGCCCCGTCGACGACCAGCACCGTCTGGGCCCACAGGAGGATCAACGCGGCCCACCCGCCGAACCGGTGGACCCGTTCGAACAGGTCGTGGCGGCGGCCGCGGATCGGCGGCAGCGCGGTCGCCACCAACGCCAGCAGCAGCGCGACCAGCAGGTAGGACAGCACCAGTACGGCGGTGACGGCCCGGTCGGCCAGCGCCTGCCGGGTCAGTTCGGCGACGTACCCGGCGAACCAGGCGGTGCCGGCGAGTGCGCCACCGACGTGCAGCCCACCGAAGTGGTAGACCTTGCCCAGGCTCCACCGCACCCGTAGCGGCCACCGGGTCGGTGCCCGGGTCGCCAACCAGAACAGCAGGTTGATCACGTACTGCTGACGGATCACCACGGCCAGGGCGACGTTGGCCAGAGCGGCGTAGGACAGGTTCGCCAGGCCGCCGTCGGCCGCCCGCCACCAGCCGCCGGTGGTCAGCGCGTAGTACAGCAGCGCGGCGTTGCCGACCAGGACCAGGGCGGCCAGCCGGTGGTACGGCATCAGCCTGGGGTGGCTGAGGATCCGGCGCGGCCACGGCAGCGGAGCCGGCAGATCGGACGGAGCCGGCAGGTCGGACGGAGCCGGCAGGTCGGACGGAGCCGGGCGGGCCGAAGGGCCGGACGGAGCCGGTGGATCGGACGGAGCCGGCAGGTCGGACGGAGTCGGGCGGTCCAGCAGCCGGCGCAGTGCCGTCTTGTCGATCTTGCCCCGATCGGTCACCGGCAGCGACTCGACGGCGTGCACCTGCTCGGGCACACAGTAGTACGGCAGGGTCAGGGCGACCGCGTCACGCGCCGCCGTCGGGTCGACGGTCGCCGGTGCGACGAACGACACGAGCGTACGGTCGTCGACCTTGATGGTCGCCGCCCGACGGCACCCCGGCACCGCTTCCAGGACGGCGGAGACCGAATCCAGCTCGACCCGGAACCCACGGACCTTGACCTGGTCGTCGGTGCGGCCGAGATGTTCCAGCTCACCGTCGGGGGTCCAGCGCCCGAGGTCCCGGGTACGGAACATCATCCGTCCACCGCCGAGGAACGGATCCGGGACGTACCGCTGCCCGGTGAGTTCGGGATCGCCGAGGTAGCCGACCGACACGCAGTCACCACCCGCCCACATCTCCCCCACCTCGCCGATCGCACAGGGTCGGCGGTCTGCGTCCAGCACGTACACCGTGTTGTTCGGGGTCGGCCGGCCGATGGTGAGCCGTTCGGACGTGGGGTCGTGCCGGTGCATGGTGTTGACGATGGTGGTCTCGGTCGGTCCGCAGCCGTTGTAGAAGACCGCCTGCCGGGCCCACCGGTCGGCCAGTTCCCGTGGGCACGGCTCACCCGCCACGGCGACCGTCTTGACCCGGCGGCACCGGTCCGGGTCGACGGTGCCCAGCACGCTCGGGGTGGCGATCACCACGTCCACCGTCTCGACCGTCGCCGCGATGTCCCGTCCCCGGACGACCAGGGTGCCGCCGTGGCTGAGGCATCCGAGGATCTCCCAGGCGGCCATGTCGAAGGCGATGTTGAGAATCTGCCCGACCCGCCATCCCGGCTGGATGCCCAGGTCGCCGGGGGCGGTCAGGAGCAGATTGCACACGTTGCGGTGGGTGACGGTGACCCCGTTGGGCCGGCCGGTGGTACCGGAGGTGAACAGCACGTAGCAGCCGTCGTCCGGGCTGGTCGGGCCGGCCGGGACGACCGGGTACGCCGAGTCCGTCAGCGGTTCGGTGAGCAGTTCGTCGACGGTGATCAGCGCCCGGCCCGGCAGGTGCGGCAGCTCACCGACCGTCTCGGCGCTGGTCAGCACGATCCGGATCCCGGCGGTCTCGGTGACGTGTCGCAGGTGGGCCTCGGTGGCCACCCCGGCGTGCTGGGGCACGTACGCCGCGCCGGCCTTCAGGGTGGCGAGGATCGCGACCACCATGGGGATCGACCGGCGCATGAACACGCCGACCCGGTCGCCCGGACGTATCCCGTGGGCGATCAGCCGGGCGGCGAGACGGTCCGCCTGCTGGTCCAGTTGTCGGTAGGTGATTCGCTGGTCGAGGTGTTCGACGGCGACCGTGTCAGGAGTGAGGACGGCCCACTGTTCGATCGCGTGCTGGATGTGGGTGGAGCCGATCGGCCCAGCAGGGCCGTAGCCGAATCGGCGGAACAATTGTCTGTCCTGCTCGGACAGGCTGACCAACGGTCCGGTGCCGACCGCAACGGCGGCGGTGCCGGGAATGCCGCGTTGCCGCACGGCGCTGGCCCGGGAGCGGGTCGCCGGGAGGGCGGAACCTCGCTGTGGCATGACTGCCCCTTTCTCGATGTCGGGGCACCGGCCAAGAAGGACGGTGCGCTTCCCCTCCATCGAACCGCACAAGTGGTCATTAGCCCACAGACAGTGATGATCGGTAATAAATACGTAAGAGGCGTAAGAAAACGGTTAAGACGGGCAGATCTTGGCGAAAGTCCCACCGGCACGCGTTGCGCTGCTCGCTGCTGCCCGCGACTACCGCCGCCCGATGGAGGTGCGGCACACTCCCCCGGGTGCGAGAGATACTGATCATCGGGATCGGGGCCGGCGATCCCGACCACCTGACCGTGCAGGCGATCGAGGCGCTGCGTCGGGTCGACGTGTTCTTCCTGCTCGACAAGGGCGCGGTCAAGCAGGACCTGGCGGCGTTGCGGCAGGAGATCCTGCGCCGGCACACCACCGGGGCGTACCGGGCGGTCGAGATCGCCGACCCGGAGCGGGACCGGACCGCGGCGGACTACCAGGCCGCGGTCGAGGACTGGCGCCGCCGCCGCGCCGACCGCTTCGCCCAGCTGATCCGCGACGAACTACCCGACGGCGGCTGCGGCGCCTTCCTGGTCTGGGGCGACCCCGCGCTGTACGACAGCACCCTCGCCATCCTCGACGACCTGCGGGAACGCGACGTCGTCGAGTTCGACCACCAGGTGATCCCGGGGATCAGCAGCGTCGCCGTGCTGACCGCCCGGCACCGGATCGCGCTGAACCGGATCGGCCGCCCGGTGCAGATCACCACCGGCCGTCGGCTCGCCGACGAGGGCTTCCCGACCGGCGTGGACGACCTGGTGGTGATGCTCGACGCGCAGTGCGCCTTCACCCAATTCACCGCCGCCGACGGCATCGACATCTACTGGGGCGCGTACCTCGGCACCCCGGACGAGATCCTGATCGCCGGCCCGGTGCATGAGACCGCCGACCGGATCGTCACCGCACGCGCCGAGGCCCGGCGGCACAAGGGCTGGATCATGGACACGTACCTGCTGCGGCGTACCCTTGTCCAGACAACCGGACAGCACCAGAAGACCGGACACCAGACGCGAGACGATCGGGCAGACGATGACTGACCAGGCCCGGCCGGTCGACCGGGACAGCCCGATGCCGCTGTGGGCCCAGCTGCACGACGACCTGGTCCGCCGGTTGACCGCCGGCGGGTTCGCCGCCGGCTTCCCCGGCGAGCACGAGCTGGTCGACGAGTACGGCGTCAGCCGGCACACGGTACGGGAGGCGTTGCGCCGGCTACGCCAGGCCGGGGTGCTGGACTCGGCCCGGGGCCGACGTACCGCCGTCCATCAACAGCGGATCGAGCAGCCGCTCGGTGCCCTCTACTCGCTCTTCCACGAGGTGCAGGCGCGGGGAATGCGCCAGCGCAGCGAGGTACTCGCCCGCGACCTGCGGGTCGACGTCGCCGTCGCGGCCCGGCTCGGGCTGGACGCGGACACCCGCTTCGTACATCTGGAGCGGCTCCGGTTCGCCGACGACGAACCGTTGGCCACCGACCGGGTCTGGCTGCTGGCCGAGCTGGCCCGGCCGCTGCTCACCACCGACCTGACCGGTACCGGCATCTACAGTGAGCTGGCCAGGCACGGGGTCCGGGTCACCGACGGCGAGGAACGCATCCATGCCATCGTGCCCACCGCCGAGCAGCGCCGGCGGCTGGGCATCGGCCGGGGCGTCGGTCTGCTCGCCGTCGAACGGATCGGCCGGGCCGACGGGCGGCCCGTCGAATGGCGGGAGACCTTCGTCCGTGGTGACCGGTTCAGCCTGGTCGCCGGCTGGGCACCGCACCGGGCGTACCAGTTGCGGGTGGCTGACGGATCCCCGCTGCGCTCACCCGCCGGGCGCTGACCGTGCGGGTCGCCCGGTTGATCTCCCTGGTCCTGTTGCTGCAGTCCCGGGAGACGATGACCGCCGCGGAGCTGGCCCGCGAGCTGGAGGTTTCCGAGCGCACCATCTACCGCGACGTGCTGGCGCTGTCCGCCGCCGGGGTGCCGGTCTACGCCGACCAGGGCCGGGCCGGCGGGTACCGGCTGCTGGACGGCTACCGGACCCGGCTGACCGGGCTGAGCCGGGCCGAGGCGGAGACGCTGTTCCTGTCCGGGCTGCCCGGACCGGCCGATGAGATGGGCCTCGCCGACGTACTCGGGGTAGCCCAGCTCAAGGTGACCGCCGCGCTGCCGGTCGGGCTGCGCGACGCCGCCGGCCGAGCCCGGCAGCGGTTCCATCTGGACGCGCCCGGCTGGTTCCGGCAGGCCGATCCGCCGCCTGCCCTGGCCGACCTGGCCCGCGCCACCTGGCAGGACCAGGTGGTCCGACTCAACTACCTTCGGAGCGGCACCGAGGTGGTCAGAACGGTGCAGCCGTACGGTCTGGTGCTCAAGAACGGCACCTGGTACCTGGTCGGCAGAGTCCCCGAGGTCGGCCAGGTCAACAGCGTCGGCCAGGTCAACGACGGCTACCGGATCTACCGGGTGGACCGGATCGCCGCAGTCGAGGCCACCGGCGACGTCTTCGACCGCGACCACCGCTTCGACCTGGCCGACGTGTGGGCGGCCGGCACCGCCGACTTCGTCCGCAGCATCCTGGTCGACGAGATCGTCGTACGGCTGAGTCCGGCCGGGCTGCGGGCGCTGCGCTGGGCGGTGGAGGCACCGGCCGCCCAGGCAGCGCACGAGGCGGCCGGGCCACCCGACGGTCAGGGCTGGGTGCACACCCGGCTGCCGGTCGAGTCGCCCGACGTGGCGTACAGCCAACTGCAGGCGCTCGGTCCGGAGGTGGAGGTGCTCGCCCCGCCCGCGCTACGGGAGCGGATGCGCGACGCCGCCCGCCGGCTCGCCGCGCTGTACGGCGACAACGCCGGTCAGCGGTAACCGGTGGTGTCCGCCGGCCGGCCGGTCTCGACGACCTCGACGATGTAGCGGTACGCGTCCGGGCTGCTGCCGTCGACGTCGGTGAAGCCGTACTCGCGGGCCAGCTGCCCACTGGACAGTGACCGCCCGGTGAACCGGGACACCTGCGGATCGGCGGCGAGCGCGACCACTGCCCGGCCGACCATCGCCGGTGTCTCGGAGATGGCGAAGTGCGGGTCCTTGGCGGTGCCGTCGCGCCAGTTCGCCTCGGTCACCCCGAAGTGGTCCAGCATCGCCTCGGACCGGATCCAGCCCGGGCTGAGCGCCACCGCCGTCGCGCCGTACGGCCGCAGCTCCTCGGCCTGGGCGAAGGCCAGCCGGATGACGGCGTTCTTGGCCGTGTCGTAGAAGACCGACTCGCGGTAGTGGGTGCCGTTGTAGTCGGCGGTGCCGTCGGTCATCTCCACCACCAGCCCGCCCGGCTGGCGGATCAGCAGCGGCAGCGCGTAGTGGCTGGTGATCAGGTGGGTGTCGATGGCGAGCCGCAGCGTCCGCAGGCCGCGGTCCAGCGGCTGCTCCCAGATCGGCGACTCGAAGTCGGTCAGATGGTCGGCCCCCCAGATGTCGTTGACCAGCACGTCGAGCCGGCCCTGTTCACGGTCGATCCGCTGCACCAGGGTGCGGACCTGGTCCGGTTCCAGGTGGTCGGTCGGCACCGCGACTCCGGTGCCGCCGGCGGCGTCGACCAGTTCGGCGGTCTCCTCGATGGTTTCCGGGCGGTCCATCTCGGAACGTTGCCGTCGGGTGCTGCGGCCGGTGACGTAGACGGTGGCGCCGGCGGCGCCGAGTTCGATGGCGATCCGCCGGCCGGCGCCCCGGGTCGCCCCGGCGACCAGTGCTGTCCTGCCGTTCAGTGGTGTGGTCATGCCGCTGACGGTGCCAGCAAAACCTGACATCCGACGTCAGCTTTTCCAGATCCTCTCGACGGTTTCTCCCGACGGGCCCTCCCTGCAGACCCAGACCCTCCCGGCAAACCTCCCGGCGGAACCCTTCGGGGGATCACCGGAGCAGCTTGCCGTGGCATGGAAAATATCGACGTTGTTGACTCTATTGAATGCGATCGATACATTGCCGTAACAATGGGAAAACCCTTTCCCCGCGTCGCCGTGGGGGCGCGACCAGGCAGAAGCAGTCTCCGACAACCCAGGAGGTTCCATGACAGCCACCAGATGGCGGCGCTGGCGTACCGGCGTCGTGGCGCTCGCCACGACCGCCATGGTCGCCACCGGCGCAGCGGTCGGCATCCAGCACGCGGCCGCTGCCACCGTCGACACCAACGCCTGGTACGTGCTGGTCAACCGGCACAGCGGCAAGGCGATCGACCTGTACAACTGGGCGACCAACGACGGCGCGCCGATCGTCCAGTGGGCGCGCAACGACCAGACCGTTCAGCAGTGGCAGTTCGTCGCGGCCGGCAACGGCTACTACAAGATCCGGTCCCGGCACAGCGGCAAGTACCTGGAACTGCCCAACGCCAACGACGGCACCCAGCTCGTCCAGAACCCCGACAACGGCAGCACCCGCCAGCATTTCGGGGTGCTGGACTCGGACAGCGGTTACGTCCGGTTCGTCAACCGGCACACCAGCAAGGTGCTGGACGTGTGGGAGTGGTCCACCGCCGACGGCGGGATCATCTCCCAGTACCAGGACCTCAACGGCTGGAACCAGCAGTGGCAGATGGTCCGGGTCGACAGCGGCGGCCCGCCGCCGACCACCCCGCCGCCGTCCGGCGGCTGCGGGTCCGGCTCGTTCAACGCCGAGGCCGTACAGAACGGCTCGACCTGGACGGCGCGCAACGGCGGCAGCACCGTCTACACCGGCTCCAGCATGCTGTCGGCCATGCAGGCGGCGGTGAACAGCCTGTCCGCCGGGCGCAACAGCAAGCAGAAGGTGATCGTGCGTGGCTCCGGGTCGATCAGCGCCGGCTCCCGGCTGTCGCTGCCGTCGTACACCGTCCTGGAGGTCTGCGGCACGGTCAACGTGACCGGTTCCGGCTCCGGTGACCAGGCGGTGGTATACGCCCGCGGCGTCACCGACGTCGAGGTGACCCGGCTCAACATCACCGGCAACCCGCTGTACGGGATCTTCATCCGCAACGGCAACAACATCACCCTCGGCCAGATCGACATCCGGGTCACCGCCGGCCTGGGCATCCGGATCGACAACCACGGCGACCGCAGCCAGCGGTCCCGCAACGTGCGGATCGACAACGTGTACGTGCAGGGCACCAGCGCGCACGGCGTCGAGACGTACGGGGTCGACGGGCTGACGGTCGGCACCGTCACCGCCCGCAACACCGGCTACTCCGGCCTGATACTCAACGACACCATCAACGCGACCGTCGGCACCGTCGACGCGCAGGGCGCCGGCACCGGCACCGGCTACGCCGGGTTCCGGATGGCCAACCGCAACGGCCGGGTCGGCGACAGCTACCCGACGAACATCCGGGTCGGCACGGTGATCGCCCGGGGCGGCGGCCGGGGCATCTTCTGCGTGTCGGAGTCCGGCGGCGCGGTCATCGACCGGATCGACATCTCCGGCACCGGCAGCAACTCGATCCTGCTGGAGAACTGCTACAACGTGAACATCGCGGCGGTCTCCGGTTCGGTCAACGGCTCGGACGTGCGGATCGCCTCGCGCACCGAGTTCCCGGTGTCGCGCGACATCACCCTGCAGAACCTGACGCTGACCAATTCGCAGATCAACGAAAACCCGTGCGGGCAGAACATCGTGATCCGCAACATCGCGCTGAACAACTCGACCATCAACCGCTGTTGACCGGCCGGCCGGCGCGGCGGCACCGGCGGGTGCCGCCGCGCCGGCTCACCCCGCCAGCTGGCCGCCGGGCCGGCTCAGCCGCTCAGGTGACCGTCGCGCCGCCACCCGACGAACTGCCGTACCAGCAGCACCAGGATCAGCAGGCCGGCCAGGGCGACCCAGCCCCACGGGTACCGCTCGGTCTGCACCTCGAACTCCACCGCGGCGGAGCCGCCAACCATCTCCGCCGTGGTCAACCGCCCCAGTACGGCGTACCGGCCGTACAGCGGTCCGTCGACCGGCACCACGATCCGGACGGTGGTGGCCTGCCCCGCCGGCAGCGGCGCGATGTCGGTCGCCTCGACCACTGATGTCGCGCGACCGGGCCGGCCGGTCAGCAGGGACAGCTGCGCCGCACCGACCTCGGCGGTGCCGTCGTTGCGCAGGTCGACGTCGATGGCGATCTCGCCGCGTAGGGCGAACAGGGCCGACCAGTTCCGCTCGGCCGGTGCCACGCTCACCCCGGCCAGCCGGAGCCCGGCCCGATCGAGCCCGGCCGGGGCAACCGGCGCGGTCAGGTCGGTGACGTCGATCGCGGCGGTGCCGGTCACCGGTACCGCCACCGCGTCCTCCGTGTCCGGGGCGAGGGCCCGGGCGCGAACCACGCAGGGGCAGGCCACCGGCGGTGCGGCAACGGTGAGCTGGGCGGCGACCGGCTGCGGGTCGGCGACGTACAGCTGTCGGGCCGATCCGGTGGCGCAGTCGAGCGCGCCCCGGCGGGCCTGGTTGCCGCAGACCTCCAGCTGCACGGTGCCGGTCGGCCAGCCGGTCAGGGTGACGCTCACCGGCGCACCGACGGGGGCGTCGGCCGGTGCGACGGCGACCTGGGGCGCGGTGGCGGTCGCGGGTGCCGACCGCAGGCCGCCGGCCCCGGCGACCAGGACCAGGGCCAGGGCGCACACCGAGGTTCGCCGGCCGGTCACGGCGCGGTGCTGGTCGGGGCGGTGCCGGAGACCGTGCGGCGGGTACGCCAGCGGCGTACCCCGAACCACCCGGCGAGGACGGCGATCGCGGCGAGCAGCAACCACGGCGGTGCCCAGACACCGGCGGTACGGGTGACCGGTGGCAACGCCTCGTCCACCGTGGTCGGGGCCAGGTCGACGGTGGCGGTCAGCCGCAGCGCCGGCGGTACGCCGGTGATCCGCTCGGTCACCGTGAAGGTGCTGCCGGGCAGCAGTTCGGGCAGGTCGACCGGATCGGTGCGGGCCAGCTCCCAGCCCAGCGGGCCGTCCAGCAGCACCGCACCCGTACCACCGACGCGGATGTTTCCGGTGTTGCGCACCTGGTAGGTGACCTCCACGTCACCGTCGCCCAATGGGTTGACCGGGTCGTCGTAGCTGATGCTCATCGATTCGACGTTGACCGCCGGCCGGACCGGGCCGTCGACCCGCAGGTAGACCCGGGCGGCGACCCGCTGGTCGACGTTGACCTGCTGGCCACTGGCGTCGGTACGGAGCTGGGCGATGGAGCCGATCACCCCGCCGGCGTGGTCACCGGGTGTCGCGTTGGCCGGCACCGTCAGGCGGAACGGGATGTCCAGCCGTTCCCCGGCCGGCACCGCGTACTCCCGCTGGTCGAAGTGGATCCAGGTGCCGACGTCGGTGGCCGGTTCGTCGGCCGGGAGCAGGGCGAACGCGCCGTCGTCGGTGAGGAACCCGTCGGTGCCGTACACGGTGAACGTCCGGTCCTGGTCGCCGAGGTTGCGCACCGCGACGTGGTCGGTGATCTCCGCGCCTGGGGCGAGGTCGTAGACGAAGTAGTTGCGTCCGGTCGGCCCGTCCACGCTGGACGGCTGCACCGCCCAGGTGACCGCGTCGGCCGGAGCCGGACCGGCCGGCTGAGCGGCGGCCGGGGTGGCGCCGGGCAACGCGAGCAGTCCGGCCACCAGCAGGCCGGTGGCGGCGCGGCGGCGGTGCGGGCGACGGGTGGGCGGGGCGGACATCGGGCGCTCCAGTCGGGCCGGTGGCCGGTGCGGGACCGTCGCGGCCCCGCACCGGCCGGTGGGGCTGATCCTCAGGACAGGGTCAGCGTCAGGGTCGCGGTGTAGTCGCCCGGCGCCGCCGCAGCGGGTACGCCGAGGTTGAGCTGCGCGCCGCAGGTGAAGCTGCCGGCGCTGGCGCCGGCCGCCGAGGTGCACAATGCCCGGGCGGTGCCGAGTCCGGCACCCGGGTCGGCCACCGCGCCCGGGGTGACCGTGCCGCTCTGCCCGACCAGCGGGTCGTCCACCACCGATGCGGTGGGCGCCCAGCCGAGGTTGTCCGCCGCGATGACCGCGCCGCCGGCGGCGACGAAGTCACCCACCTGACCGACCAGACTCCAGCCGGCGTTGGTGCCGCGCAGGTCGGACACGGTGGCGGTGTTCAGTTCGCCGCTGGTGACGGCGCCGTTGCCGGTCGGCGGCAGGGTGACCGAGGAACCGGCCACGCTGAGCGTGAGCGGGCCGCCGCCCAGCACGGTCGCGGCGATCTGCTGGCTGGCGTCGCCGCCGCCGGCCGGGGCCGCGAAGCTGATCGGAGTGAAGGTGTCCTGGCTGCGGTCGGCGGACCCGCGCGCAGCGAAGGTGATCACATAGCACTGGGTGACGGTGCAGTCGACCGCGTTGCCGTTGCGGTCGGTGTACTGGGCACTGATCGGCAGCGTGGTGCTGAACGAGCCGTCCGGGTTCATCGTGTCCCGGGCATCGGTCGGCTCGTTGGTGCTGCTCACCCACTTGGTGACCTGCAGGACGCTGGCGTTGGTCCAGTGTTCGTCGACCTTCGGGCCGAACGACACGTAGATCCCGGCGGCGTCATTGGCCTGCGGGTCGAAGCCGCTGCCGTCGACGGTGATGGTGGCGCCGGCCGGGTCGACGTCGGTGTCCGGGGTGACGTCGACCGACGGAGCGGTCGGTCCACCGCCGCCGGAGGTGACCGCCTCGAACGACAGCGGATCGAGGACCTGGCCGGCCGGGTAGAAGCCGGCGAAGGCGGTGGCGCCCTCAGCGGTCAGAATGGCGGTCAGGTCGGTGCCGGTGATGCCGTCCGCACCAGCCGCCAGGTTGGCGTCGGTGGTGGTGAGGTCGGCGATGACCGCCTGGGTGACGTCGACCGACGGGAACGCGGTGCTTTCCAGTTCGACGTCTGCCTTGAGGACGGCGGTGCCGCCGGAGATGGCCACCGTCGGGTTGGCCAGGGTGATGGTGAACGTGTGCGCCGGGAACGAGAAGACGACCGTGCCGCCGTACGTGGCGTTCGTCTCACCGGTCTCGGCGTCGTAGCTGCCACCGGTGGACGGAAAGGCGAACGTGCCATCGGCGTTGATCGACGCACCGTCACTCACCGCGATCGGCGGGTTGCCGTCGCCGGACGACACGTAGTTGCGGAACGACTCCTTGAAGCCCCAGTTCAGGCTTCCCTCGGTGATGTCGGCAGGGGCAGCCACTGCGGGTGCGGCGCCGACGAGTGCGGTCGCGGCGCCGAGCACGGCCGCAGCCGCCCAGGTCGCCGACCGTCGCCCCAGAGCACCAGCTCTGGATGTGATCATCGACTGGTCCTTTCCGGATAGTTACTCACCGTGTTCCACTTCTGCTGTGGACACGGCATGCGATCGAGGTTAGGTTAGCCATGCCTAACCAGAAGCGGTTCCGGCAGGGGTACCTGATCTTCGACCCGGTCGGACCCTTGTCCCGAACTGCGACGGTGACTTAGGTTAGGCAAACCTTCATTGAGAACTCAACCGACGATCGTCGGAGGGATCACCCATGCCAACGCCGCTGCTCAGCGGCCGGGTCACCGCGACCTTGGCGGTCGTAACCGCCACCGCCGCGACCGCCGTCGTCGCGACCGCCGCCGTACTCGCCGCACCACCGTTGGCGTCGCCGGCCCACGCGGACACCTCCGCGACCGGATCCGGCGGCCAGCGACTCACCGTCTCCGACTCCACCGGCATCAGTCGCTCCGGCGCGACCGTCACGGTTACCGGCACCGGGTACGACACCAACAAGGGCATCTACGTCGGGTTCTGTGTGGACAACGGCGACGGGGCGCTGCCGACACCGTGCGGCGGCGGGGTGGACACCTCCGGCGGCAGCGGCAGCTCGCACTGGATCTCCAGCAACCCTCCGTCGTACGGCGAAGGACTGGCCGTGCCGTACGGCGACGGCGGCTCGTTCCAGGTCCGGGTCCCGCTGACCGCGAGGATCGGCGACGTCGACTGCACCGTACGCACCTGCTCGGTGGTCACCCGCGCCGACCACACCCGGACCAGCGACCGCAGTCAGGACGTACGCGTCCCGATCAGCTTCGCGGCCGCCGCCGCGCCCGCCCGCACCAGCGCCGCCCCGGCTGCCGGCAGCCCGGACCGGACCACCGCGCCACCGGCCCCGGCAACCGGCGACGCCGCAGGCCCGTCCGACACCGACGGTACGGCCGGTGACCCCAGCGGCTCCGCACCAGCCGCCGGTGCCACCACCGGCCAACCGACCGACGACACCGCCGGCCCGACCGCCGTCGCCGGCACCGAACCGACCGGGTTGGCGGTCACCCGGGTCAGCACCGTCGGCCCGGCCGGCCGGTGGTGGAGCAGCACGCTGATCCTGCTGGCGCTCGGCGTACTGGCGCTGGCCGGGCTGTCCGCTGTCCGCCGCCGGCACCGCCGGAGCCGGTCGTGAACCGCCCGACGCTGGTCGTGAACCGCCCGACCCTGGTCGGGCTGCTCGCCGCCGCGCTGCTCGTCGGCCCGGTGGCCGGCTGCGCCGACAGCGCCGCCAACCCAGGCGCGGCACCGGAACCGGCGACCTGCGGGCCGGTCACCGCCGTCGTCGCCGACGACGCGGTGACCCCGCTGGACCCGGCGCCGCAGCCGGCGTTGCCGGTCACCGTCACCGACGCCGCCGGCGACCGGGTCACGGTGACCGACGCCGACCGCATCCTCGCGGTGAACCTGTACGGCTCCATCGCCGAGATCGTCTTCAGCCTCGGCCTCGGTGACCGGGTCGTCGGGCGGGACACCTCCACCGACTTCCCGGCCGCCGCCGACCTGCCGCTGGTCACCCCCGGCGGACACGATCTGTCCACCGAGGCGGTCATGGCGCTGGACCCCAGCGTGGTGCTGCTCGACGACAGCATCGGCCCGCCCGAGGTGCTCGACCAGCTCCGCGCCGCCGGCATTCCGGTGGTACGGATCGGCGACGAACAGAGCCTGGCCGCCGTACCGGTGCACATCCGTGAGGTGGCCGCCGCGCTCGGCGTCGCCGACGCCGGCGAGGCACTCGTCGCCCGGGTCGAAGGCGAGATCGCCGCCGCCCGCGACGGCATCGCGGACGACGCCGAGCGACCCCGGGTCGCCTTCCTCTACCTGCGCGGCACCGCCGGCGTCTACCTGATGGGCGGCGAAGGTGCCGGCTCGGACGCGATGATCGCCGCAGCCGGCGGCGAGGACGCCGGCACCGCCATCGGACTGGCCCGGTTCCGGCCACTGACCAGCGAGGGTCTGATCAACGCCGCACCGGACGTCATCCTGGTGATGACCAAGGGCCTCGAATCGGTCGGCGGGGTGGACGGCCTGGTCGCCATGCCCGGCGTCGCCCAGACCCCGGCCGGCCAGCAGCGACGGATCATCGACATGGACGACACCGTGCTGCTCAACTTCGGCACCCGTACCGGGAAGGCGATCCAGGCTCTCGCCCGCGCCATCCACGAATGCCGGTGACGGCGTGACCGCTCCCGTACTCGCCAACCGCCGTCCGCTGCTGCTCACCGGCCTCGCCGGCACGCTGCTCGTCGTCGGCGTGGTCGCCGCCGGCTCCGGACAGGTGCAGATCGCCCCGGCCGAGGTGGTCGCCTCGGTGCTGCACCGGCTCGGTCTGGAGATCGGCGCGCTGCCGGCCGCACCGCACGGCGAGAACGCGCTGTGGATCGTCCGGTTCCCCCGGGTCGTCCTGGCCGGAATCGTCGGCGCGTCGCTCGGCTGCGCCGGCGCCGTCATGCAGGGCGTCTTCGGCAACCCGCTGGCCGAACCCGGGGTCATCGGGGTCTCCTCCGGTGCGGCGGTCGGCGCCGCCCTGGCCATCGTCACCGGAATCTCCACGCTCGGCGGCTGGACGCTGGCCGCT
The DNA here is from genome assembly GCF_029626105.1 of Solwaraspora sp. WMMD792. NCBI lineage: Bacteria > Bacillati > Actinomycetota > Actinomycetes > Micromonosporales > Micromonosporaceae > Solwaraspora > Solwaraspora sp. WMMD792. The sequence goes on along the minus strand of NZ_JARUBH010000009.1, from coordinate 7,027,970 downwards.
GCCGCGTTCGCCGGCGGGCTGGCCACCACCTACCTGGTGTACGCGTTGTCCCGCGCCGACGGACGTACCGAGGTGGTCACCCTGGTGCTCACCGGCATCGCGGTCAACGCGGTCGCCGGTGCCGCGATCGGTCTGCTGATGTTCGTCACCGACGCGGCCGGGGTGCAGGCGATCGCCTTCTGGAACCTCGGCAGCCTGGCCCAGGCCAACTGGAACGCGGTGGCGGTCGCCCTGCCCTGCCTGGTCGTCGGGTTGGCCGCCGCACTCGCCTCGGCCGGCAAGCTGGACCTGCTCGCCCTCGGCGAACGCTCCGCACGTCACCTCGGGGTGGACGTGGAACGGCTCCGGGTACGCATGATCATCGTCACCGCGCTGCTCGGTGCCGCCGCGGTGGCCTTCACCGGCGTGATCAGCTTCATCGGTCTGGTGGTGCCGCACCTGGTCCGGATGGTCGCCGGACCCGGGCACCGGGTGCTGCTACCGGCCAGCGCGCTCGGCGGGGCGGTAGTGGTGATCGCCGCCGATCTGGCCGCCCGGACCCTGGTCGAGTACCAGGAACTGCCGCTCGGGGTGCTCACCGCGGTGGTCGGCGGACCCGCCTTCTTCTGGCTGCTGCGCCGTACCCGGCGCCGGGCCGGAGGTTGGGGATGAGCCCGCCGGGGCGGCTGCTCGGCGGGCGTCCGGGGCGGCTGCTCGGCCGGCGCAGGCCCGTCCGGGTGCCGGCCGCCCGGCCGGCCGGCAACGCGCTGATCGAGATCGACCGGCTGCGGGTCGAACTCGGCGGGCGGGCGGTGCTCGACCAGGTCGACCTGGTGGTTCACACTGGCGAGGTGGTCGCCCTGGTCGGTCCCAACGGTGCCGGCAAGTCGACGCTGCTCGCCGCCATCGGCGGCGACGTCGCGGCGGCCGCTGGCGCGATCCGGATCGACGGCGCGCCGCAGTCCGCCTGGACCTCGACCGAGCTGGCGCTGCGTCGGGCGGTGCTGACCCAGCGCAGCGTGCTGTCCTTCCCGTTCGCCGTCGCCGAGGTGGTCCGGATGGGCCGGGCACCGTGGGCCGGGTTGCCCGCCGAGGAGTCCGACGACCCGATCGTCGAGGAGTGTCTGACGGCCACCGACGTGGCGCGGTTCGCGGACCGTACCTTCACCTCGCTGTCGGGCGGCGAGCAGGCCCGCGCGGCGCTGGCCCGGGTGCTCGCCCAGCGGGCCGCCGCGCTGCTGCTCGACGAACCGACCGCCGCCCTCGACCTGCACCACCAGGAGCTGGTGCTGCGGCTCGCCCGGCAGCGGGCCGCCGCCGGTGACGCCGTCGTGGTGGTGCTGCACGACCTCGGTCTGGCCGGTGCGTACGCGGACCGGATCGCGTTGCTGTCGGCCGGCCGGCTGCGGGCCGTCGGACCACCCGACCAGGTCCTCACCGGTGCACTGCTCAGTGAGGTGTACCGGCACGACATCGAGGTGTTGCCGCACCCCGAGACCCGACTCCCGCTGGTTGTTCCGCGACGGCAGCACCCCACCCGGCAAGGAAAGGAACCCCCGACATGAGTGACACCTTCTCCGCCCGGCTGCGGGCGGCAAGTTGGCAGGACCACCAGGCGGCCGAGTCCCAGCGGTACGTCTCCGCGCTGGTCGCCGGGGAGCTGCCCCGGCAGCGGTACGCCGACCTGGTCGCCCAGCACTACTTCATCTACCAGGTGCTGGAGGAGGCGGCCGACGCGATGCGCGACGATCCGCTGGCCGGCGGTTTCGTCGACGACCGGTTGACCCGGTTGCCGGCGTTGGAGGCCGACCTGGCGTACCTGCTCGGCCCGGACTGGGCCGGCCGGATCGCCCCGAGCCTGGCGACCCGCCGCTACGTCGCCCGGATGCAGGAGGTCTGTTTCACCTTCGCGCCAGCGTTCATCGCCCACCACTACACCCGGTACCTCGGTGACCTGTCCGGCGGGTTGTTCATCGGCCGTCAGGTGGCGCAGACGTACGAGCTGACCGAGGAGAGCGGCGTGGCGTTCTACCACTTCGCCGGCATCGACGATCCGCGTGGATACAAGAACGCGTACCGGGCCCGGCTGGACGCCCTGCCGCTGGACGTCACCGCCGAGGCGGCTCTGGTCGGCGAGGTGGCGGTGGCCTACCGGCACAACTCCGCGGTCCTCGCCGAGCTGGGCCAGGAGCAGGAGCCGAAGCCGGTGGCGCCGGAGTCGATGGAGTCGGCGGCGTGACCGGCCCGTTCACCGCCGAGGTGGTCGCCCAGGTGGCTCGGCACATGAACGACGACCACGCGGCCGACTCGTTGCTGATCTGCCGGTCGCTAGGTGGCACCCCGCAGGCGACGGCGGCCCGGATGACCGGCCTGGACGCCGACGGCATCGAGTTCACCGCCACCGTGGCCGGCGTCGAGGTGCCGGTCCGGGTGCCGTTCGCGTACCGGCTCACCGAACGGGTCCAGGTTCGCCACGAGGTGGTCCGGATGTACCAGGAGGCCTGTGCCCAACTGGGCGTTACGCCCCGGCCGGCGGAGACGCGGTAGACCGGCAAGCGAGCGGGGGCCCGCTGGCGTGTGCGACGATCGCGAAATGGTTGCCAAACGGCATCACGGGCATATCGCGCATGGCGCCGTCGCGGTGCGGCTCGCCGCCTGGCTGGCGACGGCCGTCGCCGTGCTGTCGATCGCCGGGTGCACCGGGATCGGGATCGGCGAAGCACCCGAATCCGGCAGCGCGACCTACTCGGCGTGGGGGCTGAACGAGGCGTCCAGCGCGCTGACCGGCTCCGACCGGATGATCGTCCTCAACGGCGACGTGCAGCGCAGCGAGCAGGAGTTCTTCCAGGTGCGTGGGGTGTGGGGGCCGGACGGCTTCACCCTCGACGAGACGTCCGCGACCAAGGTACGGGCGTTGGCCGGCCAGTTGCCGGACCGCACCGGTGACCCGGACTGTCACCGGCTGGTCCTGGTCAACCACGGTTTCTTCGGCGGCGGGGCGATCGCCGTGGTCGACCCGGAGGAGTTCCCGCCCGGCGAGCCGGTGGTCGCCCGGCCACTGAACTGACCGCACCTGCCAGGGCTGATGCCGCAGGTGCATCAGAATGCACCTGCGGCATCAAGCTCGACCGGTACCCCCACCCCGGGACGGTGTTGGCCTCCAATCGGCTTCAATCGGCTCCAACCGGTTACGACCGGCAGTCAGCCGGTTCTAGCCGGTGGTCACCGCCGGCGCCGGGTCGCAGGGCAGGCCGTTGAGGGTGAACCCGGCCGGCACCGGTCCGGCGCCTGCCCCGCCGCCGCCGAGGAAGCCGAACTCGACCCGGCCGCCAGCCGGCAGTGACGCGTTCCAGGCGGCGTTGGTGGCGGTCACCGTCGCCGCGTCCTGGGTGATCACCGCGTTCCAGGCGACCGCTACCTGCTGTGCGCCGGCGAACGACCAACCGAGCGACCAGCCGTCGATCGGCTCGTCACCGGTGTTGGTGACGCCGACCGTCACGGTGAAACCCGACCCCCAGTCGCTGTCCACCCGGTAGTCGACCAGGCACTCGGCGACCGGATCCGGTTCGTCGGCCTCGAAGGTGATCCGGTGCAGCTGGCCGGGCAGGTCGTTGGCGAGGTAGAACTCGCCGTCCGCGGCCACCGCGAGGGTGGTCGGCTGGATCGGCAGCTCGCCGATGACCGCAGTGTCGTACCCACCGTCCGCGTCGGGCCGGATCGCGTACGCGGTCGCCGAGCAGTAGTCGGTGGCCAGGTAGGTGCCGGTAGCGGCGGATTCGCTGCCCCGGTAGACGTGGCCGCCGATCACCGCGCAGCCGCCGACCGAGGTCTGGTAGTGGAACACCGGGTCGACGTACTCGGCCGCCGGGTCGCACCGCTGCGGGTCGAACTCGACCGGACCTTCCCGACAGGACCAGCCGAGGTTGGCCCCGGCCACCCCGCGCAGATGGTTGACCTCCTCGTAGCTGCCCTGTCCGACGTCGGCGATCCACAGCGAGCCGTCCGCCGGGTCGAACGAGAACCGCCACGGGTTGCGCAGGCCGTACGCCCAGATCTCGGCGCGGGCGCCGGCTTCGCCGACGAACGGGTTGTCCGCCGGTACGCAGTACGCAAGGTCGCCGCAGGCGGCCGAAACGTCCAGCCGGAGGATCTTGCCGAGCAGGGTGCCGAGGTCCTGTCCGGTGCCGAGCACGTCGTCGGCGCCGCCGCCGTCGCCGATGCTCCAGTAGAGGTGGCCGTCCGGGCCGAAGGCGAGCTGCCCGCCGTTGTGGTTGGCGTACTCGGCGTGCGGCTGGCTGAGCAGGATCTCCTCCCGGTCGGCCGGCACCGGCTGCTGGTCGGCGGCGTCCAGCGGCAGCCGGGACAGGGTGACCGCGCCGTCGGGCAGCGCGGTGTACGCCAGGTAGATCGCCGGGTCGGCGGCGAATCCGGGGGTCGTGGCGATGCCCAGCAGGCCACGTTCGTTGCCGGAGGTGTCGACCCGGTCGCCGATGTCCAGCAGAGCCGTCTCGGCCAGGCCGGAGGCCGGATGGTAGACCCGCACCCGGCCGGCCTTCTCGGTGATGAACAGCCGGCCGCTGCCGTCGTCCGGAGCCACCATCGCGGTCGGTCGTTGCAGCCCGAAGGCGACCTGGGTGCTGGTGACGGAGAGTTGGTCGAGCGGCACCTCGGCGGCCGCCGAGGTCGCCGCCGAGGCGAGGTCGGCGGGCTCGGCGTGTGGGTCGGTGTACGGCGCGGCATGGGCCATGGTTGCGGAAAGCACCAGCGCGGTAGCGGCGAGTGTCGTCGCGACGACCCGCCAACCAGCCAACACAAAAGATCGAGGATCTCTCATATTCATAATGATCAGCTTATGGCCAGGGTGACCCGATCGCCACGCCCGCGCCACCCGACCGAAACAGATTTCCACCACTCAGGGTAGTCAAATGGGCGCACAAGGTGGTTACTCTGGGTACATGGAGCCGGACTCCCCCGACCCGATCCAGATCGCCGAACTGGTGATCGCCTGGTCCGGTGGAATAATCGCGGCTTTTGCCCTTTTGGTCACTGCGTTGACGGTGGTCTTCGTCTTCGCGGGTTTCGTCGGTGTCCGTGAACTGCGCACCATCCGGCGCACCGGTGCCCGCGCCCGGCTGGAACTCGACCGCCAACGGGTGGTCGCCGAGGAGATCGTCGCACAGGCCGACCGGGCCATAGACCAGGCGGAGACCCTCTCCGAGCAGGCCGACACGCTGGTCGGCCGGGTGGAGACGGCGGTCGGCCGAGCCGAACGCCAGTCCGAGCAGGTACACCTGCTGATCGAGGACATGCGGTCCCGGCTCAGCGACTTCGATCACCGGCTGACCACCCAGGTCGAGGTCTCCTACCTGTTCAACCAGGGAGAGGCCGCGTACTGGGAGGGCTACTACGAGAAGGCGGTGGAATGCCTGCGCCGGGCGGTCGAACTCGATCCGCGTAACCCCCGGGTGCGCTACCGGCTGGGCCGATCGCTGACCAACCTCGGCGAGGACGCCGCCGCCGAGCAGGAGCTGACCACCGCCATGTCGCACCGGTTGCCGGCCGACGCCGCCGACCGGGCGTTGGCCCTGCTGCACCGCTACGCGCGGCCGGACCGGGCGCTGGCCTACGCCCGCAACTCGACCAAGCACGGCCCGCACGACGCGCAGAACTGGAACTGTCTCGGGCTGCTGCTGCGCGACAATGGTGACTTCACCGCCGCCCGGGACGCCCACCAGCAGGCCAACCGGTTGGACCAGGAACTCGTCTCCACCCCGTTCTTCCTGGCGCTGCTCGCCGCCCACGGCCAGGCGCTGCCACATGCCCGGGACCGTTCCGCCGAAGCCATCAGCCGGCTCGACTCCAGCGAACGACGGGCCAAGATCAAGCCCATGTGGGCGTCGTTGATCCGGTGGACCGACGAGGTGCTGCGCGGCAACTACGCCGAGGCCGACCTGCACGCCGCGGTGCTCTACCAGACCTGCCAGTCGAGTCGGCGGGCGCGGGAGATCTGCGACCACATGGACTTCCTGTTGCGGTCACTGGCTCGCGAGGAGCACCGGGACCGCTATCTCGGGGCCATCGAACGCACCTGGCTGACCGGCCGGCCCTGCTGACTTTCTGCCTGCCGCCTTGCGGCCTGCCGACTGCTACCCCTGCTTGCCGGCCGCGCCGGAGATGGCCGCCACGCCGAGTGCGGCGAGCGCCACCTGCAATGCGAGCTCGATCCAGTCGACACCCCGGGTCTCGGCCACCCCGAACAGGCTGGCGACCAGAGTGCCGAGCAACGCCGCCACCACACCGATCAGCAGGGTGACCCAGATTTTCAACTTCTGCTTGCCCGGGACGACCAGCCGCCCGAGCGCTCCGACGATGAGACCGATGATCAGCGCCGAGAAGATTCCGTCGATTTCCACCGTATACCCCCTGTTCCGGTCGGTCGGCCGCCCTACCGCACTGTCGACCCTCTGCCACCACCATGCCAGAACCGGGCAACGACGCCCATCGCGTCAAGCACCGGACAGCCATCGATGAATCACAGTAGATAGTCGCGCTGAGCTGGATCTTCTCAGCAGATTCGCAGCATGACGCGATAATCTCTCGGGTAAGACAAAGCTGTCCTCCCTTCGTCACCCCTCGACTGGAGCATCGGCATGTCGGCACCGGACGCACCCGCCACGACAGCCTCCCGACCGGGCCGCCGCACCCCGATCTGGGCGGTGCTGACCATCGCCGTCGGCGCGCTGCTGATGGCCACCAGCGCGACCGCGGTTGTCGGCGGCAAGCTGCTGATCGACCGGTACACGAGTCGAATCCAGCAGCAGGACCTGCTGGCCGGTGCCGCGAAGGTCCCGCAGGAGCAGGGGGGCGAGGCGCTGGACGGCCCGATCACCATGCTGCTGCTCGGCGTGGACGAACGGGGCAGCCGGCCTGGCGAGATGCGTTCCGACACGATCATCATCCTGCACGTGCCGGCCACCCACGACCAGGCGTACCTGGTGTCGGTCCCCCGGGACACCTGGGTCGAGGCACCGGCGTTCGAGCCGAGCGGATACCCCGGCGGCGAGTCGAAGATCACCGACGTGTTCCGGGCCGGCTCGCGCAACGGAGTCGGCCGGTCCGGCGGCGCGCAACTCGTCGCACTCACCCTCAACGACCTGACCGGCATCGAGTTCGATGGCGCGGCGATCATCGACTTCGGCGGTTTCCGGGACGTCATCGACGCGCTCGGCGGGGTCCGGATTTGCGTCGACCAGCGGGTGAAGTCGCAGCACATGCGGCTGGTCGACGGCGAGCCCACCTGGCTGGCCGAGGCCCGCGAGGTCGGTGGCGGCGAGGAACTGTGGCACGAGGAGGGCTGCAAGCGGATGGCCGGCTGGGAGGCGCTGGACTACTCCCGCCAGCGCTACGGCCTGCCGAACGGGGACTACGACCGGCAGCGTCACCAGCGGCAGCTGCTGAAGGCCATGGTGCAGGAGGCGAGCAGTACCGGCGTACTGACCAACCCGGCGAAGATCGACCGGGTGATCACCGCAGCCGGCAAGGCCTTCGTACTGGACACCGGGGGCGTCCCGATCGCCGATTTCGTATTCACCCTGCGCGGGATCACCTCGAACGACCTCATCATGGTGAAGACCAACGGCGGCGAGTTCAATCCGGCCGGATTCAGCAGTACGGCGGCCGAACGGCTCACGCCGGAGAGCCTGGAGATGTTCGACGCGGTACGGACCGGCACACTGGACGACTACCTGTTGGCCAACCCGGACGCCGTCCAGCGGGATTGACCGTCCGGCGGCATTGACCGTCCAGCGGGATTGACCGTCCGGTGGCATTGACCGTCCGGCGCATCGGGACATCCGTCACCGTGATTCCCACCGCACGGTCCACATCGGTACATTGTCCCCATGACCGCCGCGTACCCGGTCCGGGTCAGCTTCACCAATCACGTCACCGCCGCCGACTGGCAGGCACTGCAACAGGCCGGACAGCCGGTCCAGCTGGGCCGCAAACATGGGCTCTTCCTTCAGGACGAGCAGAGCCGCGACGTGTTCGTGCTGCTCCACGGTGCGGTCAAGGTGTACCGGACCGAGGCCAACGGCAGCGAAACAATGCTGACCGTACGGTCTACTGGGGATCTGCTCGGTGACATCGCGGCGCTGGACGGCACGCCCCGGTCGGCCAGCGTCTCGGTGCTGCGCCCGGTCACCGCCCGGAAGCTGACCACCGAACAGTTCCTCAAGCTGGTCGACGACCGCGACCTGCACCCCGCGCTGCGCCGCTACACCAATGCCCGGCTGCGCGAATCCGACGAACAGCGGGTGGAGATCGCCTCGCTGCCGGTGCCGCAACGGCTCGCCCGGGCGCTGCTCCGGCTCGCCAAGGCCACCCCGGACGGCCCGAACCAGGCCTCGCTCGACCTCGGCCTCTCTCAGGACGGCCTGGCCCAGCTGATCGGGGCGTCCCGCAACGCGGTGGTGACCGCGATCACCCGGTTCCGCGACGACCGGTTGATCGCAACCGCACCCCGCCGGTTCGTGCTGCTCGACCTCGGCCGGCTCGCCCGGATCGGATACAGCGGACCACGGTCCGGCAGCCACTCGTCGACCTGAGTATCCGCCGGCCTGAATGCCTGTCGACCGAACAGCAGACGGCGGGAAACCGATTGTCGGGCCGGGACCGCGATCAGTTCGGTCCGGGTCGCGGACCGGCCATCCGACGACCGCCTTGGTCCATTGATGGCCGTGTTGCCCACTGGTTGGCAGAAAACGCCGGGTAACCAGGGCACGATGCGGAGCCGACGAAACTCGACCTCGACAGGAGCACCGGTGGTCGTCTCACCTCCGCCATTCACCGTGACCCGGGAGTTGCCGCCGTACACCGGCATCCTCGCCGTCGACGCCAAAGGTTTCACCGCCGAGCCCGGCGGCACCCATCAGGACATCAACCAGCTCATTCCCCAATTGGTCCGGCAGGCCTTCGAGGCGGCGGCGATCGGCGAAGCCTGGCAGGACCCACTGTTCTACGGCGACAGCGGCGACGGGCTCGCGATCGGCGTACCGACCCGGCTGCTCCCCGCCCTGGTGCACCCGTTCCTGACGGTGCTGCAGCACGTGCTGGCCGAGCACAACGCCGGTGTCCCACGTGGCCAGCCGGTCATCCGGCTGCGCGCCAGCCTGCATGTCGGGCCGCTGCCGGTCGACCCGGACCGGCCGGAGCGGGCCGGCAACGGCACCGCCCGCAACGAGACGCACCGGCTGCTCGACTCCGACGCGGTCCGGATCATGCTCGACTCGGCCCAGCCGACGATCACCCACGTCGCGGCGATCCTGTCCGACCGGGTCTTCACCGACGTCGTCCGGGCCGGCTACACCAGCCGGCATCCGGACCACTTCATCGAGGTCGCGGCGGCCGTGCCGGGCAAGAGCTTCAGCCAGCAGGCCTGGCTGTACGTGCCGGAGCCGTCCGGCAGCCTACTGGCGGTGCCACGGTTCGCGCCGCAGCCGACGACGGCCGAACCGGCTGCCGAGTCAGCGGCCGGCCCGGCGGCACCGGACAGCGGGCGCACACCCACCGGCAACGCTGGCGGCCGACTGCCCGCGCAGACCGGCGAGCTGCGGATCCGCAGCAACTCCGGGCAGGCGGCCAACCAGGTCAACGGTGGGATGTGGCAGTCCCGGGGCGGACGTCACGGATGATCCGTACCGACCAAGACCTGCCGGACCTCGCCGAGCCCGCCCGGTCGGAGCTCGCCGACCGGGACCTGCCGGAGCTGGCCGACCTCGACGACCTCGACGCGCTGGACGACCTCGACGGCGGCGGTCCCGACCTGCCGGCCGGCGGCACCGGTGCCGCCGTGACCATCGACCACAACGACGGGCAGGTCGCCAACGTCGTCTACGGCGGTCTGCACCAGTACGTCCAGCGGGTACGGGACTACCACGAGCTCAGCGCGGAGTACGTACGGGACCGGCTCGCCGGATTCGTCGACCCCGGCTACCGCACCCTCGCAGGCGACCGGCTGACCGCCGAGACTGCGGTCGCCCGGATCCGCCGCAGCGGCGGGGTGATCCTGGTCGGCGGCCCCGGGACCGGGCGGTACACGGCCGCGCTGCGGCTGCTGCACGGCACCGGGCTACGGCTGCGGGAGATCCGGCCGACCTTCGACCCCGCCCGCGGCGAACAGCTGACCATCGCGGAGCTGCCGGTCGCGCCGGGCTACGCGTACCTACTTGAACTGCCCGAACACGCGCCGCACATCCAGTACGGCTTCGCCCGGGACATCGGTGCCTACTGCGACAGCCTGGCCCGGCGGGGTTCGGCCATCGCGGTCACCGTCACCGGTACGACGTGGGAGCAGCTCGGCGCGGTACGCGACGGTCCGGTGCTGCAGGTGGCAGCGCCACCCGCCGACCTGGTCCTCGGCCGGCGGCTGCGTCAGCTCCGGCCGGATCTGGCGCTCGACTGGCTGGCCGGTCAGCCGCAGATCGCCGAGCTGCTGGTCGACGCGTCACCCGCCGAAGCGGTCCGGCTGGCCCAGCTCGCCGCCGACGTGCTGACCACCCAGCCCGGCCCGGCCGGACCGCCGGTCACCGCCGAATCCGACGCCGGCCGGCAACTGGTCGAGGCGCTGGTCTCGGCGTACCACAACTGGGAGGTGGAGCTGACCGCCTGGTTCCACCACCATCCCGACCCGCGCCACCGGGCGTTCCTGGTCGCCGCCGCAGCGTTGGAGGGTGCCCCGGCGGGACGGGTACTCGGCGCCGCCGAGGCGCTCGACGCCCGGCTCGCCGGCACCGACGCGCCACCGGCCGGCCTCGGACACGCCGGCGTCCGTACCCTCGTCGAGGCCGTCGACGCCTACCTCGACGACGGTCACACCGTCCGCTACCGCCGGGCCCGGTACGCCGAGGCGGTGCTCGACTTCGTCATCACCGACCGGGCCGACACGTTCCAGCGCGAACTGTGGCGGTGGGTGTCCGAGCTGCCGCTGCGGGGCGGCCAGCGACGCGGTCCCGTCGACCGTGCGTTGGCCACCCGCAGCGCCGAGCTGGTGCTGCACACCGCGCTCCGGCGGCGTACCCCCGAGATCCTCAGCCAGGTGGCACCGGCCTGGAGCCGACGCGCCGGGCTGCGCGGCGCGCTGGTGCACGTGCTGGGCATCGCCGCGCTCAGCCCGGAGATCGGTGCCGCGGTCCGCCAGCAGCTCTACCGCTGGGCGCAGGGCAGCGGCAACCCGGCCGTGCTGATCGCGGTGGCCGAGGTCTGCGGTGGCGAGTTCGCCGACTTCTACGTCGAACAGGCGATGGTCCGGCTGGGCCACCTGGCCCGGCACGACATCGCCGAGGTCGACGAGGCGGTGCTCACCGCGCTGGCGGCACTGTGGCGGCGGCCGGCGCTGCGCCAGCCGGTGCTGCTGCGGTTGGCGTACTGGCTGGCCGACGACCAGCCCCGGCGGGCCGCGCTCGCCGCCGTCGCGCTGAATCTACTCGGCCGGCCGGAGCTGCCTCGGGCCGGCGACGGCCTGACGCACGGCCCAGTCGACCCGGCCGACGCCCCGGCTCACCGCCCGGCCGACCAGCTCGCCGGGCCGCAGACGCTGGTCCGGCAGCCCGACCGGGTGCTCGCCGAACTCGTCGCGGCCACCCCGGTGGTCCAGGACGCGATCGGGGTGGCGCTGGGCCGCGCGCTGGACGTCCGGCAGCTGCCGGGCAGCGTCGAAACCCTGCTGCACCGGTGGTTCGACGACGCGGCGGCCGACCCCGGGCTGGTCGACGCGCTCACCCACGTCCTCGGCCGCACCGTCACCGCCGGTCCCGCCGCCGCCCGGCGGGTGGCCCGGCTGCGCGCACTGCTGACCGCCTGGCCGGCCACCGACGACCCGGCACGTCAGGCGGAACTCCGCCGGCACCTCGTCGACCAGCTGCGCCGCGCGGACCCGATCGCGGCCCGCCCACGGTCCGCACCGCTGCTGTCGTCTCTGCTTCCCAGTGCCGCCGAGGAGTTGTGATGCCCGGTTTCTTCGACGTGTTCCGTAGCAACCCCGTACCGGTGCTGCCCGGTCCGGACCAGGACGTGTTCACCGACCGGCTGCCGGCCGCGCTGCCCGGCACCGAGTTCGTCGCCACGTTCACCACGGCGTGGCAGCCGCTGCGCCAGCATGACCGGGCCGCCGCCACGGTCCGCTGGTGCATGCTGGACGCGGCCCGCCGGATCGCCGCCCCGCGCAAGGTCACCGAGCGGACCATGCTGGAGGCCGAGCTGAACACCCGGCTGCCGCAGATGGATCTGACCGCCTCGCACCTGCGGCTGCTGGGCTGCACGGTCAGCCTGGTGGTGGACGCCCAGGCCGAGCAGGACACGAAGACGGTCGACAAGCTGACCCGGGAGCTGCGGATGCAGCGGCTGCGGCAGCAGTTGGAGCAGGAGCAGATGGGCTACCTGCGGGACAAGGTGCTCACCGACCCGGCAACCGCCCGGTCCTACTGGTTCATGCACCACCCGGACGCGTTGACCTCGCTGCTCGACGACACCTTCGAACAGGTCGCCGCGAAGCTGACCGGTGGCGGCGACCAGCAGACCGCGGTGATCGCCGAGACGGTGCAGGACTTCGTCGGTGGTCTCACCGCCGACGAACGGCGGTACCTGCTGGACCGGCTCGGCGACGTGTTCGTCTCCTTCGACCGGGGTGACCTCGCCGGCCGGGTCCTCGACGCCTGACCGCCGACCCCGTACTCAGGTCAGGTCGGCGTCGTGCACCAGTACGGCGATCTGCACCCGGTTGTTCAGCTCCAGCCGGGACAGCAGCCGCGACACGTACGCCTTGACGGTGGCGACGCCCATGAACAGCTCGGCGGCGATCTCCGCGTTCGACCATCCCTGGCCGACCGCGACGGCCACGTCACGTTCCCGTGGGCTCAGCCCGTCGAGGACCCGGCGGGCGCGGTCCCGGCGCCTGACCTGGTCCGCGTCCGGTCCCGGCCGCACGTCGGCCGGGGCCGGCGGCTGGCCCGCCACGTGGGTGATCAACCGTCGGATGACCGCCGGGGAGAGGATCGGCTCACCGGCATGCACCCGACGAACCGCGGTGACGATCTCCATCGGCGGGGTGTCCTTGAGCAGGAAACCGCTGGCCCCCGCCCGCAGCGCGCGCAGCACGTACTCGTCGGCGTCGAACGTGGTCAGCACGACCACGTGCGGCGGGTCGGGCCGGGCGCGCAGCGCCTCGGTGGCGGTCAGTCCGTCGACCCGCGGCATCCGGATGTCCATCAGCACCACGTGCGGCGTGCACGCGGCGACCGCCGCCGGCACCTCACCGCCGTCGCCGGCTTCGCCGACCACCAGCAGGTCGGCCGCGCCGCCGAGGATCATCGACAGGCCGGCCCGGACCAGCGGGTCGTCGTCCACGATCAGGACCCGCACCTGGGCCCGATCGGACCCGCCGGCCGGGTCGGTGACGCCGGGCTCTGCGGTCATGTCGGCCACGGCAGCCAGGCGGTGAGCCGGTAGTCGCCGGACTCGGTCGGGCCGTGGCTCAACCGCCCACCGGCCAGGCTGGCGCGTTCGGCCAGTCCGACCAGGCCGGTCCCCGCTCCCGGGATCGCCGCCGCAGGGGCCACCGGGCGGCGGTTGACGACCTCGACGGTCAGCCCGTCACCCGGCCGACCGGTGACCGCGACGCTCGCCGCCGCGCCCGGCGCATGCTTGCGGGCGTTCGTCAGACCCTCCTGCACGATCCGGTACGCGGCCCGGCCGAGCCCGGCCGGCAGCGCCTGCGCGTGGTCGATCCGACTGACCAGGCTCACCCGGGCACCGGCCTGGCGGGATTCGTCGACCAGGGCCGGCAGGTCGGCCAGGGTCGGCTGGGGTGGTTCGGCCGGTCGGTCGCCCGGCCCCGGGTCGGTGTCGACGACGCCGGTCGCCGGCGGCTCGGCCCGCAGCACGCCGATCACCTCACGCAGCTCCTGCAACGCCTGATGTGCGGTCACCCGGATCACTCCGGCGGCCCGGGCGATCTCTTCGCGGGGAGCGTCCGGGCGGAACTCCAGCGCCCCGGCGTGCAGGCTGAGCAGCGACATCCGGTGGGCCAGCACGTCGTGCATCTCCCGGGCGATCCGGGTGCGTTCCAGCTGCCGGGCCTGGCCGACCCGCAGCTGCTGCTCCGCCTCCGCCCGGTGGGCCCGGTCCCGCAGCGACACGATCAGCTGCCGGCGGGCGCGGACGAACATCCCCCAGGCCAGCACCGTGCCGAGGATGATCCCGGTGAACAGCACCGCGCCCGGCAGATTAAGGTCCGGGTCCGGGTAGAGCAGGTAGTACCCGGGCGCGACAGCGACGTGCGCGGCGTTCACCGCCGCCGCGACCGGGAACGGGCGGTGCACCGCGACGCTGAACAGCAGGATCACGATGGCGATCCCGGCGCTCACCGACAGCACCCCGGCGGGCAGCGCGACCAGGGCGACGGCGACCGGCCATCGGCGACGCAGCCAGACCAGCGCGCAGCAGACCAGCCCGAGCAGCAGATCCAGCCGGAGCAGCCAGGGCTGGCTCGTACCGGTCGCCGTCAGGTTGGGCTGCGGCTGGCGCAGATCCCAGGCCGCGAAGAGCAGATAACTGACCGCCAGCCCGAACGCGACACCATCGACGATCCAGTCGCGGGTGCTGCGCCGACCGGTCCCCGGCGACTCGGCGACCAGCGCGCCGGGCAGCAGCCAGGGATTGTCGGGAGCCGGCACCGCACTCATCCGGCCAGCGTACGGAAGGGGTGGCGGTCGCGGACAGCTACCAAAGTCGGTACTGACGATCGACCAAGGATCATCCGACGATCGACCGGAGTCCGGCCGGCACCGACCGACGGCCGCTGCGCCGCCGGTCGCCGGGGCACGACGCTGAAGCGGTGATCGAGGTACGCAATATCACCAAACGGTACGGACGGCAGCTCGCCGTCGACGACGTGTCGTTCAGCTGCGCCGCCGGCACCGTCACCGGTTTCCTCGGGCCCAACGGGGCCGGCAAGTCGACGACGCTGCGGATGATCTGTGGCCTGGCCACCGCCTCGGCCGGCACCGCGACCGTCGGTGGGCTGCCGTACCGGCGGCTACGTGACCCGGGGCGGGTGGTCGGCGTACTGCTGGACGCGGCCGCGATGCACCCGGGCCGCACCGGCCGGGAGACGCTGACCGTCGCGGCGCTCGCCATGGGGGTGTCCCGGGCCCGGGTCGGCGAACTGCTCGACCTGGTCGGGCTGAACCGGGCGGCGGCCGGCCGGCGGGTGCGGGCCTACTCGCTCGGCATGCGCCAGCGGCTGGGGTTGGCGCACGCGCTGCTCGGCGAGCCGCAGGTGCTGATCCTCGACGAGCCGGCGAACGGGCTGGACCCGGAGGGCATCTTCTGGATGCGCGGACTGCTGCGTGACTTCGCCGACCGGGGCGGCACGGTGCTGCTCTCGTCGCATCTGCTGCGCGAGGTGGAGGCGGTGGCGGACCGGCTGGTGGTGATCGGGGGTGGCCGGGTCGTCGCCGCCGGCGACAAGGACGAACTGCTGGCCGGCGACGGCGGCACCCTGGTCCGGGCCCGGGACCAGCAGGCGCTGCGGGCGGCGCTGGACCGGGCCGGCCACCAGGTCGGCACGGTCGACGGCCGGCTGTTGGTGTCGGCCCCGCCGGAGACGGTCGGCGAGGTCGCGGCGGCGGCGGGCGCCGTCCTGCTGGAGCTGCGGCCGGCCGACACCGGTGGACTGGAGCAGATGTTCCTCGCCCTGACGGCGGGCGAGTCGGTACGGGAGGCGGTCAAGTGAGCATCCGATGGTGGCGGCTGATCCTCGTCGAGCTGCGCAAGATGCTGGACACCCGGGCCGGCGCCTGGCTGCTGGGGGCGATCGGGTTGTCGACGGCGGCGATCGTCGCCGTGCTGGTGCTGTTCGCCGACCCGGCCGAGCAGACCTTCGGGACGTTCTTCGTGCTGGCGTCGCTGCCGGTCGCGTTCCTGCTGCCGGTGCTGGGGGTAATGCTGGTCACCACCGAGTGGTCGCAGCGGACCGCGCTGACCACCTTCGCGCTGGAACCGGTGCGGCGTCGGGTGCTGGCGGCGAAGCTGGTCGCGGCGCTGGTCGCGGCGATCGCCTCGGTGCCGGCCAGCCTGGCTGCGGCCGCGGCCGGCACGGCCGTCGCGGCGGCCACCGGCGGGACCGGCGGCTGGCGGATCGAAGCGGCGCTGATCGGCTACGCGGCGCTCTTCCAGGTGATCAACGTGGTGATGGGGTTGGCCTTCGGCATGTTGCTGCTGAACACGCCGGTCGCGATCGTGCTGCTCCTGCTGCTGCCGACGGCCTGGACGGTCCTCGGCGGCGTCGTCGAGCGGCTGCGACCGGTGGCGCAGTGGCTGGACCTGTCGTTGACCACCGAGCCGTTGCTCTCCCCCGACGTCACCGCCGGGCAGTGGGCACGGCTGGCCACGTCGGTGGCGGTCTGGGTGCTGCTGCCGCTGGTCGCCGGGATGCTGCGGATCGAGCGCCGTGACATCGCCTGATCCGACCGGCGGTGACCGGGTGGTCGTCGGTCCGGGCGCGATCGAGCGGTACGGGGTGCCGGCCCTGTTCGTCGCGGCCGGTGCCGGGCTCGGCGCGGCACTGAAGCCGTTCGCCGGCTGGGCGTTGAGTCTGGCCTGGGTGCCGCTGGCCGGCCCGCTGCGGCTGATCGACGCGGTGCCGTGGCTACCGGCCCTGACCGGTGGTACGGCGGTCGGCCTGCTCGCCGGGCTGGTGCTGGCCGGGATGGCCGCCGATGAGCAACTGTTCGTCACGGTCGACCGCGACGAGTTGACCGTACGGCAGGGGCAGCGCCGGGTGGCCATCGCGCGTACCGCCGTCGCCGCGGTCTTTCTGGACGGCGCCCGCCTGGTGGTGCTTGGTCACCGCGGCGAGGAGCTCTGCTCCCGGTCCGGCGACCTGCCGGCTGAGCGGCTCGGCACGGCGCTGCGTCGGCACGGCTACCGGTGGCGGCCCGAGGGCGACCCGTACCGTGCGGCGTACCGGCTGTGGGTGCCGGGCCTGCCCGAGCTGCCGGACGGCGCGGATCCGCTGTTGTCGGCCCGGCAGCGGGCGGTCGAGCGCGGTGACCGGGCCGAGGCCGAACTGCTCCGCGCCGAACTGGGCAGGCTCGACGTCGTGGTCCGCGACGAGCAGGTGCCGCAGGCCGGGCGGCGGCAGTTCTGGCGCCGGGCCGGGCCGTGAGGACGGTTACCTCGGCGACGTCACTGGGTACCAGGTTGCCCATCCGCCGACCGGATCCCGTTGCCAGCAGGTGCGGCGGGGCCGGTACGGCGTCGACGAGTTGAGGAGGCAGTGATGCGTGGCGGTTCGATATCCGGCGTGATCGTGCTCATCTGGCTGGTGATCGGGGTGGTCGCGGCGGTGCAACGCGGCTACTTCGAACGCGACGACACCAACTGTGCCCACGCCGGCACCACGATCGTGACGGTGATCGCCGGACCGTTGAACTACATCGGCGTCAACCCGAAGATCGACTGCGACCTCCCCGAGCCGTCCGAGTGACCGGGCTGTCCGCGTGACCGGGCTGTCCGCGTGACCGGGCTGTCCGCGTGACCGGCACGGTGCGCTGTCAGTCGTCGGCGAGGCGCGGCGGGAAACCGCCGGTGGCGATCGGCCCCCACCGGTCCACGACCATCCGGATCAACGACTTGTCCTGCCGGCGCATCGCCGCGCGGTACTCGTCCCAGTCCGGGTGCTCGCCGGCGACGCAGCGGTAGTAGTCGACCAGACCGTCCAGCGCGTCCGGCATGTCGATCACCGCCGCCACCCCGTCCAGCTGCACCCACGGACCGTTCCAATCGTCGGAGACGACGCAGGCGGACACCGTCGGGGCCCGGCGGATGTTCACCGCTTTCGCCCGGTCCGGGTAGGTGGCGACCAGCAGCCGACCGTCGGCGTCGACCCCGCAGGTGACCGGCGACGCCTGCGGGCGGCCGCCGGCGCGGGTGGTGATCAGGACCGCCCGGTGCCGGGTCCGCAGGAAGTCGACCAGGCCGGCCCGGTCGACGCGGGTGTTCGTCGCGATGGCGCGTGCCACGGTACGGCTCCTCGGGTTCGCCGCAGTCAGCTGCGGACGCGGGTGTGCGGGGCTGCCAGGATGATCATATGAGCCGTACCGAGATGCCGCCGCCGGAGCCGGTCACCGTCACCGCGCCGCGCCCGGTCCGCCGGCCGGTCCTGGTGCAGGGCTGGCACGATCTGACGTTCCTGCACTGGCCGGTGGACCCGGCGGTGGTCGCCCCACTGCTGCCGCCGGGCACCCGGCCGGACACCTTCGACGGCACCAGCTACGTCGGGCTGATCGGGTTCCGGATGGTCGGCGTCGGTTTCGGTCCCGGTCCGGGCATCCCGTACCTGGGCACCTTCTGCGAGACCAACGTGCGGCTCTATTCGGTCGACGACGCCGGTCGGCGCGGGGTGGTGTTCCGTTCCCTGGACGCGGCCCGGCTGCTGCCGGTTCTGGTGGCGATGGCCAGCCTGCGGTTGCCGTACCTGTGGTCGCGGATGCGGCTCGACCGCGACGGTGACACGATGACATACCACAGCCGGCGGCGCTGGCCGGGGCCGCGCGGCGCGCACAACCGGATGGTGGTCCGGGTCGGCGCGCCGATTGCCGAGCCGACCCCGTTGGAGCATTTCCTCACCGCCCGGTGGGGGCTGCACGAACGGGTCTACGGCGCGACCCGCTATCTGCCCAACGAACATCCGCGCTGGCCGCTGCACCGGGCCGAGCTGGTCGAGCTGGCCGACGACCTGGTCGCCGCCGGCGGGCTACCGGCACCGGACGGCCCACCGGTGAGTGTCCTCTACTCCCCGGGTGTGCCGGTCCGGTTCGGGCGGCCGGTCACCGTCACAGGTCACGCAGCGCGCGGTGCAGCACGTCCCGGGTCCGGTCCGGCGGGTCGGCCTCGATGAACAGCCGCCCGACGGCGGCCGCGTACCGGTCGACCTCTTCCCGTTTGTCCAGGTAGAGCGCACTGGTCAGATGCTCCAGGTAGACCACGTCGGGCAGTTCCTGCTCCGGGAAGCGCAGGATGCTGAAGGCCCCACCTGCGGCGGCGTGCCCGCCGCTGCGGAACCGGACCACCTGCAGCCGTACGCCCGGCTGCTCGCTCGCCTCGGCGAGCGCCTCGATCTGCCCGCGCAGCACCTGCGGCCCGCCGATCGGCCGGCACAGCACCGCCTCGTCGACCACCGCCCAGACGCGGGGTGCGCCGGCCCGGTCCAGCACCCGCTTGCGGGCCATCCGCAGCTCGACCCGCCGGTCCACCTCACGGACACCGGACTCACTGAATCCGATGTCGATGACCGCGCGGGCGTACTCCTCGGTCTGCAGCAGCCCTGGCACGAACTGGATCTCGTAGGTGCGGATGAGGCTGGCCGCCGACTCCAGGTCCAGGTAGTACTGGAACCAGGTGGGCAGCAGGTCGCCGTACGGATGCCACCAGCCCGGCTGGTTGGTCTCCCGGGCAAGGGTGATCAGCTCGCCGCGTTCCATGTGGTCGGCGACGCCGTAGAGGGTGAGCAGGTCGTCCACGTCGCGTTCCTTGAACCCGACCCGGCCCAGCTCCATCCGACTGATCTTCGACTCGGAGGCCCGGATGGTCCAGCCGGCGTCCTCCCGGCTGATCCCCTTGGCCTCGCGTAGTCGGCGCAGCCGGGCACCGAGCTGCATCCGGCGGACCGTCGGTCCGCCGGCGGCGTACTCCTGGTGCCCGACGACGCTCATCGGCTCACGGCTTACGGCCGACGCCGCAGTACTGGTCGATGACGGGCACGTGCGCCTGCTCCGGCTCCGGCCGCCACCGGGTCACCGACACCACCCCCGGCTCCACCAGAGTGAGCCCGTCGAAGAACCGTTCGATCCGATCCGGGCTGCGCAGATGGTACTGCGGGTTCGCGGACTGGTTCCAGATCCGGGCGGCCTCGACCACCCCGGGGCTGGTGTCGCCACCGTCGTAGAGCGCGAGGTGGCTGCCGGACGGCAGGACATCGAGCAGGCTGCGCACGATGTCGCGGGCCTCGTCGTCGGAGGCGATGTGCCCGAGGATGCCCATCAGCATCAGACCGATCGGCTGGCTGAAATCGAGGGTACGGCCGGCTTCGCGCAGGATCGACGCGGGGTCGCGCAGGTCGGCGTCGACGTAGTCGGTTGCGCCTTGCGGCGTGCTGGTCAGCAACGCCCGGGCGTGTACCAGGACCAGCGGGTCGTTGTCGACGTAGACGATCCGGGTCTCCGGAGCCACCGCCTGGGCCACCTCGTGGGTGTTGTCGGCGGTCGGCAGGCCGGTGCCGATGTCCAGGAACTGCCGGATCCCGACCTGCCCGGTCAGGTAGCGCACCGACCGGACCAGGAAGCCCCGGGAGAGCCGGGCATTCTCCACGATCTGCGGGAACGCCGCCTTGATCTGGTCACCGACCGCACGGTCGACGGCGTAGTTGTCCTTGCCGCCCAGCCAATGATTCCAGATCCGGGCCGTCTGCGGCACCGAGGTGTCCAACCTGGGCACCGGGCGCGAGCCGCCAGCGGATTCATCGACCATCTGTAGTATCCCTCACGGATCGGGCGTATTCGACGGCTTGCCAGCATAACCACGGCAGATCAACATGACCATGCTCGCATGTGGAAGTTCCGGTCACCGTGCGACGATCAGCTCGCGGAGCTGGGCCACGGGCTGCGGCCGGCCGTACCGGTAGCCCTGTGCCCGCGGGCAGCCGATCGCCGCGACCGCGCCGTGCTGCACCTCGGTCTCCACCCCCTCGGCGACCACCACCAGCCCGAACGCGTCGGCCAGCCGGGTGACCATCTCGACCGTGGCGTAGGCCTTCGGGTCGGGCGAGTCGAGCCGGTCCACGAACGAACGGTCGATCTTCAGGTCGGTGGCCGGCAACCGGTGCAGGTAACTCAGCGACGAGTAGCCGGTGCCGAAGTCGTCGATCGAGATCCGTACGTCGAGTTCACGCAGCTGGGCGAGCCGGGACAGCACCTCGTCGGTGCTGTCGATCAGCGCAGTCTCGGTCAGCTCCAGGGTCAGCCGGGGGGCGGCCAGCCCGGCCGCCGACACCGCGCCGTCCACCATGGCGATCAGATCTGCACGGCGCAGCTGGGCCGGCGCCAGGTTGACCGCCACCGCGGTGCCGGGCGCCAGCTGCTGCCAGTCTGCCGCGTCGTGGCAGGCGGTGGCCAGCACCCAGCGGTCCAGCGGCAGCACCAGGCCGGTCTCCTCGGCCAGCGGCAGAAACCGGGCCGGACTGAGCAGCCCGAGCCGGGGGTGCCGCCACCGCACCAGCGCTTCCGCGCCCCGGATCCGGCCGGTGCCGACGTCGACGATCGGCTGGTACGCCAGCTCGAACTGGCCGCCGTCGTCGACCGCCCGGCGCAGGTCGGCGATCAGTTCGGCCCGGTCCACCGCCGCCTCCCGCAGCTGCGGCGTGCAGAACCGGTACGCGGACTTGCCGGCCGCCTTCGCCGCGTACATCGCGATGTCGGCGTCGCGCAGCAGATCGGCGTCGCCGCAGTGGTGCGGACCGTACTCGGCGATGCCGATGCTCGCCGAGGTGACCGTGCCGTCGGCGAGCACCGCCAGCAGCCGGTCGGCCAGCCGGGCCGGGTCGTGAGCCGGGTCGTGGGCCGGGTCGAGCAGGACGGCGAACTCGTCGCCGCCGAGCCGGGCGATCAGCCCCGCATCCCCGACGGCGGACCGCATCCGGGCCGCCACCTCGCTGAGCATCGCGTCCCCGGTGGCGTGACCGAACCGGTCGTTGACCTGTTTGAACCCGTCGAGATCGAGCAGCAGGACGGCGACGCGGCTCGGCTCGGTCAACGCCGCGATCGACTGGCGCAGCCGGCGGGTGAACAGCAGCCGGTTCGGCAGCCCGGTCAACTGGTCGGTGTAGGCGAGCCGGCGCAGCCGGGCGGCCAGCCGGCGGTTCTCGTTCGCGGCCAGGGCCTGCCGGACGGCCAGCGCGGCGAGCAGCGCGACACCGCTGGCGTAGATCACCGACGACGGTTCGCCGGCGGTGAGGACCGCTGCGATCGCCGCGCCGACAGTCAGGTACGGCAGCGCGACCCGCCACCACGGCAGCGGCGGCGGCTCGGCGGTCTCGTCGACCTGATCGAGGTCGGCCGGGGGCGGGTGCCGGCTGGCCATCGCCACCAGCAGGTAGCTGAGCGGCCAGCAGACGTCCACCGGGTGACCGGGCTGGTAGGTGCCCTGGGCGATCATCGAAACGTAGACGGCGTCGGCCCCGGCCCGCACCGCGAGGCTGGCCCCGAGCAGGGTCAGCGCCGGCCACAGCGGTCGGGCCGGTCCGGCGACCGAGATCAGTACGGCGAGCTGGATCAGGTCCAGCATCGGGTAGAGCATGCCGAGCGCGGTCGCCGTGCCGTCCAGTTCGGCGCTGGCCATCTCTCGATACACCACCACCCAGGCGACCGGGAGCAGCGCCAGCCCGACGATCACCCCGTCCAGCAGCACCCGGGCCCGGCCGACCGCGCTACGCGGTGCGGAGACCGCGCTGAGCAGCGCAGCGGTTCCGGTGACGAGGCCGGCGAAGAAGATCAGGCCGATCAGTGGGGTGTGTGGCAGTGCGTTGGCGGTGAGCCGGCCAACGGTCCAGACGACCCGGCCGATGGCGGCGAGGGCCATGGTCGTCGCCAGCAGCACCCAGAATCGGCGCAGCTGCGGCGGATGGCGGCGGGCAGCGATCCCACAGGCGGTGGCGGCGCAACTGGCGACGATGATCGCGCCGAGGTCGCTGACCAGCGCGGCGGCCGGGCCGGTCGCCAGCAGCCACCCCGCCTCGACGGTGATTGTCAGGACCCCGGCGACGACGGCCCATCGACGCGCCCCGCCAGGTCTGTCTGCTGCCACCGGCGGAATCTATCGTCCGTGACGGATACCGCAAGGCAGGCTGTCGGCGAGTTTACAAGGGACCTGACCAGGTGGACCTTCCATCACGGCCGGTCAGCCGTTGGCGGACACCCGTCGGTACGGTGCCCGCCAACGGCTCTGCGACGTCCTGGTCGCTCAGCCGGCCGGCTGCTCGGCGATCCCGAAGCGCACACCGCCGTCGTCGTCCACTGCGGCGTCGAGCGACTTGTCCTGCAGCAGGTTGGCTGCTTCGGCGTCGAGGAAGACGCGGGCGCCGGACGAATCCACCACCTGGTCGCCCGCGATCGGCTGCTCGGCGACGGTCAGGGTGAGCGACCCGGCGGTCGGGTCGGCCGAGATCCGCAGGCCGGCGCTCTCCGGTGCCTGCTGCTGAGTGGTGATCTCGCGAATCACGAAGACCGCGTTGTCGGTCATGGTCAGCATGACAACTCCTTGATCGGATTTTGGAACTACCGGAAACAGGTGATGGCTGACGCGGCGAGGCGGCTCAGCGGCAATGTCGGGTTTGGGGCTGACGGCGCGGCGGACAGTGCGCGGCGGGCGGTCAGGGCGGGCGGCGGAAGCTCCAGGGACTGGGTCGGTCAGCGGCCGTCTACGGCCCACCGTGCCGGAGATCCACCAATCAGTCAAATCCCCACGTTACCCGACTGTCACCGGCGTGGCTCCCGATCGGGTCGTCGGGGCCGGCCAGTCGGGCGATGATGACCGGAGAGCCGCCGTCCCGGCGGTGTCCCACTCCGTGGACTGTCCGCACCACGGGGAGGCCGTCGCCGAGCTTGGCCCGCAGCCGGCGGATGTGTACGTCGATGCAGCGCGGCCCGGATCGCCGGTGCCCCCAGATCCGGTCGGCACCTGCTCGCCGGCCAGGTGCTCCAGCAGGTCCATGAGGCGGGCTCGAAGGGTGGCGCCCATTCGGCTATAATGACAACCGTTTTCATTTCAGTCGAGGGGGCGTGCATGCCGTCACCGTCAGCTCCGGCCGGCCGTACCACCCACCGGGCCACCACCACCCGCCCGGCGGTCACCGTACTGTCCGGTTTCTGGCCCGCCGCCACGATGGCCGTCGCCCGGACCCTGCTCGCCGCCGACCCGTCCCTGCTCGTCGTCCGCTACGACGTCGGCCCGGCACACGACGGCGTCCCGCACCGGGTGCTCCGCGACGGCACCGGCCCGGTCGAGGACGTCCGGCTCGACCTCGTCGACGGCTGCGTCTGCTGCACGCTGCGCGCGGACGCACCGGCCACGTTGGTCCGGCTCGCCGCCGCCCGACCCGGCCGGGACATCGTGCTGGTCCTGCCCGAAGTGGTCGAACCGGCGACGCTCGCCGCCGCCTGCGCACCCGGCCAGCTGACCGACCAGCCCGCCGGGCCACCAGTCGGCGACCTGGTCCGGTTCGACTCGTACGTCACGGTCGTCGCCGCGGACCACCTGCTCGACGGCCTGGCCAGCACCGACGACCTGAGTCAACTGGGCATCGCCGCCGCCCCCGGCGACCACCGTCGGCTCGCCGACGTGATCGCCCGGCAGATCGAGTACGCCGACACTGTCGTGCTCTGGGGTGGGTCGACCGACCAGGCCTTCGAGACGCACCGGCTCGGTGTGCTGCTGTCCCGGATGGCCCCGTGGGCGGTGCAGCTGCGGGCCGGCGATCAGCCGACGATCGACGCCACCCGGCTCGCCGGCCAGCTACGGCACACCGACCGGCACCGGCCGGAAACGCCGGCGGTGCTGGATCGCGGCGTCGAGGGTCACCTGATCGGCGTGCACGAGCCGGTCGCCGACTGCGGCGTCGTCTCCGCGGTGTTCCGCGCCCGCCGCCCGCTGCACCCCGCCCGGCTGCACGCCGCGTTGGCCGACGTCACGGCAGGTCCGCTGCGGTCCCGCGGGCACCTCTGGCTGGCCAGCCGGCCGGAGACGGTGATCGGCTGGGAGTCCGCCGGGGGTGGCCTCACCCTGCACACCCTCGGCCGATGGCTGGTCGACCTGCCGGACGAGCAGTGGGAGCAGGCCAGCCCGCAGCGCCGGCTGGCGGCCGCGCTGGACTGGGACCCGTACTACGGCGACCGGCACAGCAACCTGGTCTTCGTCGGCGTCGACTTCGATCCGGTCGACCTGCACCGGCGGCTGGCAGGCTGCCTGCTCACCGACGCCGAACTCGCCGACGGCGAGGCCGGCTGGCGGAACCTGCCGGACCCGTTCACCGGTGGAGGGGCCGGCCCCGGCTGACCTGGCCGGGCATGCGTCGAGGGCCGGACCCCGGGTACGGGGTCCGGCCCTCACGCTGAGCTGCTCTGTGCTGTTGGGGTTGGTGCGGTGGGTCAGCTGTTCCAGTGCTGGGCGACCAGTTCGGCGGCCTGGGTCTCCCACTGCGCGTAGTGGTCCGGGTACGCCGACACCTGGACGGTCTGGGCGGCCTCGGTCAGCGGCATGTCCTGCCAGCCGTCGACGGCCTTGAGGGCGTTCAGGAACGCGGTGGTGGAGTACTCGACGTCGGTGATCTGCTCGACGGTGCCCCAGCCCGACGACGGGCGCTGCTGGAACAGGCCCTGCGAGTCGTGGTCGTTGCGGTCACCCAGGTGGCCGAGGTTCTCCAGCTTCGACTCCTGCAGGGCGGTGGCGATCGCGACCACGGCGGCCCGCTCGTCCATGCCGGCCTTCTTCGTCGCGGCGATGATGCCCTTGACGTTGTCGGTCTGCTCGCCGGACAGGTCGATTCGGGACTGCTCGCCCTGCACCCCGTGCGGGGTCAGCTTGCCGGCGTCCACGCTGCTGGCGGCGGCCACGGGTGCGGCGAGGGCGGTGGGGGCGTGGTCGGCGGCCAGGGCGGGGGCGGCGATCGCGCCGCCGGCCAGGGTCAGCCCGGCGATGCCGAGGGCGGTGGTGCGCAGGCTGGTACGCAGGGTACGGGTGATGATCGTGGTCATGGGGGGTCCACCTTCCGTTTGCCGAGGGGGCACACCACACCTGTCACGGGCGGGTGTGCGGTAAACGGTCGTCCGGGTGGTACGGGGTGAGACGTGCGATGTCGGCTCGCGGGCGGCTCCGGCACGCCCCGAAGGGGGGTGGGGCGCGGGTGCGCTGCTGCGCGCCGTGACCATGTACAACCACGCCGACCCGCCGACGATTCCCGACCGGGTCCACCGACCCGACCCACTGACCGGGCCGACCAAGTCCACCAACCAGGCTGCCCGCCCGGCCGGGCCGGAGCCTGACTACCGCCCGGCGGCTGCGGGCCGGAGTGCGTGGCGCGACCATGCACAACGACCCCGCCCACCGGATCATTCCGCGCCGGCCTGAGCCTCAGCCGGGCTAAGCCTCAGCCGGGCTGAGCCTCAGGAACCGCACACGCTCAGCGCGCGCAGCGTCACCTTTGGCGCCCAACGACAGCCTGAACCCACTGGTGACGTGGCGGGAGACCGGGTCGCACCAGAGCCGTCGGGCAGCCCGGCTGATGGGCTGGTTGATCTGGACGAGGCTGATGCCACAGGTGCATCTTGATGCACCTGTGGCATCAGGCTCACCGCACACAACCATCGGGTCACGTGGCATGCTGCTGACCATGCGTGTGCGGAGCGGCCGATGACCGTGGTGTCCGTCATCAACTACAAAGGTGGCGTCGGGAAGACCACCCTCACCGCCAACATCGGGGCTGAACTCGCGTACCGCGGGCACCGGGTGCTACTCATCGACCTCGACCCACAGGCCAGCCTGACCTTCTCCTTCGTCGAACCGACCATGTGGGAGCGGGAACTGGCCGACGAGCGGACCATCCTGCAGTGGTTCGGTGACGTGCTGGACCGTGGCGGTGCCGCACCGCTGGACCGTTACGTGCTCACCCCGCCCACCGTCAACGAAGTGATCGGTCAGCACAGCGAAGGTCGGCTCGACCTGGTGCCGTCCCATCTGATGCTCACCGACGCCGACCTCGACTTCGCCGCCAGCCTGGGCGGATCGCGGTTCCAGCACGGCAGCCCGCGCTTCCTGTCCCTGCACCGCGCGCTCGCCGAGGCGCTCGCCGCACCCGCGTTCACCGACTACCAGGTCGTCCTGGTCGACTGCCCACCGAACTTCACCATGGTCACCCGCACCGGGGTGGTCGCCAGCGACCACATCCTGATCCCGGCCCGGCCGGACTACCTGTCCACGCTCGGCATCGACTATCTGCGGAAGAAGGTCTCCGAGCTGGTGACCGACTACAACCGGGTCGCGGCGGGCCGGACCGACCAGATCAGCCCGGAGATCCTCGGCATCGTCTTCACGATGGTCCAGTACACCGGGCACGGGCCACTGCTGGCGCTGCGCAACTTCATCGGCCATCCTGCGACCATCGAGATTCCGCGCTTCCAGCAGATGATCCGCGACAACAAGACGGTGTTCGCCTCCGCCGGTGAGCACGGCCTGCCCGCAGTCCTGATGCCGGACGCGAACGTCAACGTCCAGTACGAGTTGCAACAGCTCGCCAGCGAGTTCCTCGCCAAGATCCGCCCGTAGGAGAGTCACGTGACCAGCGCCGCCGACCTGTCCCACGCCGTCCTGATCCGGGTCGCGGACTTCCTTCGCACCCTGCCGCCGGAGCAGTTGGCCGCACTCGCTGACGGCACCGCGCAGCTGACGGTCGCCACCGCCGCGTCCGGGCCGCAGCAGCCTGCGGCACCGGCACCGGCCCGCCGGAGCCGGGCCAAAGCGGCGAAGCCGGCGGTCGTCGTCGACACCGACCGGATCCGCGCCGACCTGGCGGCGATCGATGACCGGGTGGCCGCCGGACGCTACCTCGACGATCTCGGGCTGAAGGTCGCCGAGCTACGGGCCCTGGCCACCGAACTCGGGGTGGCGTTGCCGAGCCGGGCCACGAAGGCCGTCATCCAGAAGAACATCGTCCAGGCGACCGTCGGCCGGCGGCTCACCTCGGCGGTGCTCAGCCGCCCCGCCAGCAGCTCCTGACAGCAGCTCCTGACAGCAGCTCCTGACAGCAGCCTCCGACAGCGGTCACCACCACCGGTCGTGATGGAACTCCTTCGATACCTTGCAGGAGAGCACGGCAGCTCGCCCGCGCGCCTCGCGGAGTGGCGTGACGGAAGACGCTGGGGAGACGATGTCCAGGAGACGGCCGGCACCTGACGACGACTTGTTCGATCGCATCTTCATGCCCACGATGCCTATCTGGGCGATGGTCCTGATGGGTCTCAACGGGAGCCTCTGCATGTTTGCCTGGAGCATCCTGTTCCGACTTCCCGACGACGACTCGGCGTACCTCACGGCGGCAACGTGGGTGGCCGTGGCCGTACCCGTGCTCACGTTGCTGGCGATGGTGTTCCTCACCATCGTCGCCAGGATCGTCGGCGAAGACCTCACGGGAGCGTTCGACGTGGTGGTCGCACGCCTGCCGGGATCACTGTTCGTCCTGAGTCCTGTGGGCCTGGTATTCGGTTGGTTGGTGGCCGTTCCCCTGGGCCGGGCAGCGATGGGGCTGGGTGTGGCGGAGAGCATCGCCTGGCGGTGGATCATCTTTCCGGTGGCCGGGCTGGCCTGCCTCTGGATTGCCTCCCTGCCCTACCTCCGGTTCAACGGACGCAGCCTGATCCCGCCCTGGACGCGGGCACCGGGTGGCCCTGTCGGAGCCCCCCTGGTGGGCGATACGGGTCAGGAGGTCGGGGAAGGCTCCAGCGCCGGCTTTGACGGAGACTCCGGCGACTGATCCCCTACCGTGGATCGGTTGTCGAGCTGGCGGCGTACCTCGTCGAGGACTTCCGCCCAGTGCGCGGCCGGCGCACCGGCGCGCAGCTGACCGGCGAGGTGCTCGGCGAGCAGGCGGGCGGACCGTTCGGTGAAGTCGGGCTGGTCGTCGGCCGAACCCGGATCCGGGCGGTACGGCGTGGTCAGCGGCAGCGGGTCGCCGACACAGACCACGTCCAGGTGGCCGGTGGTGCGGGTCAACGCGACGTACAGCATCCGGTGGCCGCGCTCGTCGTCGGCGACGATCTGCTCCGGCTCGACGACCACCACGGCGTCGAACTCCAGGCCTTTCGCCTCGGCCGGGCTGACCAGGTTGATCGCCGCGCCGAGGTCGCCCTGCTGGGCGCTGCTCCAGGCGAGCCCGTTGTCGGCGAGCGCCGCCTCGACCTCGCGGCGGCAGCGCGGCGGGCAGACGACGCCGACGAACGCGCCTCGCGCGGCGTGCTCGCCGGCCACCGCGACGACCCGACCGGCCCGCTCGGTGAGCCCGACCCGGTGCACGCCGGGTTCGGCCGGGCCGTCCCGGACCACCTCCGGTGGTGTCACCCCGGGCGCGGCGACCGGCAGCAGCCGGGCGGCGAACTGGTACGCCTGGCGGGGCACCCGGTACCCGTACCGCAGCGGCGCGACCCGCACCGGGCAGGTCGTCGGCAGGTGTCGGGTCACCTCGTCCCAGCTGTCCCGGGCCCAACCGCCGGTCGACTGGGCCAGGTCGCCGATGACCGTGCACGAGCCGGTACGGCTACGTCGGGCCACCGCCCGCAGCTGCATCGGTGACAGGTCCTGCGCCTCGTCGACCACCACGTGTCCGTACCGGCGCGACGGCCCGCCGTCGATCAGCTGGTCCAGTTCGTCGAGCAGCGGCAGGTCGGCGGCGGACCAGATCTCCTCGGAGATCCGGTCGGCGCCGCGCCGGTGCAGCAGCGCCAACTCGTCGGCGGTGAACCCGTCGGCGGCCGAGCCAGTGGCGGCAGCAGCCGGGCCGGCGGCGGCGCGCAGCCGGGGCCGGGATGCCAGCAGGCCGCGCAGGAACGCCGCCGGGCTCTGCTGCGGCCAGAGCCGCTCGACCAGGTTCACCAACGCCGGTTCGCCGCGCGGGTCGACGCCGGACCGGTCGTGGACCAGGTCGGCGAGCCGGTCACGGAACAGCTGACGGCGACCGTTGTACGGCAGGTCGGCTCCGGCGGCGGCGTCGAGTGCCTGCTGCACCTGCTCGCCGGGCAGGGTGACGAACCGGCTGCCGAGCAGCAGCCGCTCCGCCGGGTCCGGGGTGCCGATCCGGTTGCGCAGCGCCCGGTCGAGCAGGCCGGCCATCCGGGCGTCGCCCTTGAGCCGGGCCACCGCCACCGGCTCGGCCCGGCCACGCCGTACCGTCGGGGCGAGCCGGCTGATGTCGCGCAGCTCGACCTCGGCGTCGCCGAGCCCAGGCAGCACCTGGCCGATGTAGCGCATGAAGGTCGGATGCGGGCCGACCACGAGTACGTCGTCGGCGGTCAGCTCGGGATGCTGAAACAGCAGCCAGGAGACCCGGTGCAGGGCGATGGCGGTCTTGCCGGTGCCCGGGCCGCCCTCGATCACCAGGACCTGCTGCAGCGGCGCGCGGATCAGTTCGTACTGGGCGGCCTGGATGGTGGCGACGATGTCGCGCAACGTGCCGGTGCGGCCCCGGGCCAGCTCGGTGAGCAGGTGTGCGTCGACGTCGGCCCGACCTGCCCCGTCGGCCGACCCGCCCGCGATCCCGGCGGCGATCTCGGCGAAGAGGACGTCGTCGAGGTGGTCGATGACGTTGCCGGTGCACTGGAATCCGCGTCTACGCACCAGGCCCTGGGGGTCGTCCGGGCTGGCGGTGAAGTAGCGGGCGGCGGCCGGCGACTGCCAGTTGATCACCAGCGGGTCGCCGCCGTCGGGCGAGCCGATCAGGTGCCGCCCGAGGTAGTACTGCTCGCCGGACTCGTCGTCGATGCGGCCGAACGCGACCGCGTCGGCGGCGCCGCCGAGGGCCCGGGTGACGGCTTCGGCGTGGCGGCGCAGCCGGGCGGCGGTGGCCCGGTCGGCCCCGCTGCTCGCCAGCGAGCCGAGCGCGGCCACCCGCCGGTCGCGCTCCCGGGCGGCGGCGTCGAAGTACGCCTGTTCGGCGGCGATCTCCGCTGACATGTCGGCCATGTGCACGCTCCCCGGGTCGGCAGACCCGGCACACCGTACCGGTGCGGGCGGGGGCCGGACAGCCCCCGAGTGTGCAGGACCGCCGGCCCGGGACGCGGATGTCCCGGGCCGGCGGGAGTGCCGTGCCGTCGTTCGTCGGCCCTGTCGATCAGACGAAGTTCACGTCACTGCACCACATGTAGGCCTGGTCGAGGTGGGACGCCTGCCAGATCACGAAAACGATGTGGTGTCCGGTGTAGCCGGAGGTCGAAACGTTGAAGCTGATGTTCTGTGCCGGCGCGTACCGGCCGGTCTGAGTGATGAAGTCGAGGTTTCCCCACCCGAGCCGCTGGGTAGCGGGGTTGAACCCGTTCTTGCTCACGTAGACCCGGAAGAAGTCGGCGCCATGGCTGGCCTGGTCGTACAACTGGATCGTGAAGTTCCGACCGACGTTGGTCTTCTTCCACTGTCCGGGCTGGTTCAGACTGTTGTTTCGGGACAGCGCGTTGCTGCACAGCTGCCCGTCGGGAGTACGGCCCTGGAAGTTGCCGCCGAGTCCGTCGCGCAGCGCGCTCATCCAGTTCCACATGGTGTCCGGGTTGGCCTGGAAGGCCTGCCAGCACATCGGGTCCTGCTGCTGCATGGCCGGGTTCATGTGCTGGTGTCCCCAGTCCTGCCAACACTGGTAGGCGCGGCTCGCCGGGTTGACGATGGTGCCGTGAGCCTGCGCCGCGCCGGTGAACGGCAGCATGCCGGCCATCAGGGCGAGCAGCAGAACAAGCGCTCGAACAGGCTGGCGGGCGGCCGGTCGGGATCGCCGACCGGGTTGGTCGAGGTTGCGTGAACGCACGGTTCGTCCTCCGTTCCTGGGCGCTCATACGGGTGCGGGAGCGCTTCCACCCGACTATCGCACCCATTGGTCCGGATATCAATGATCGTCTATAGATATCTGTTTTTGTCGGACTGCCCGGAGTCGCCCCCGCAGCGACTCCGGGCAGTTACCGATCCAGGAAAGCGTTGATCTGGCAATCAGCGATCAACAGGTGCCGACTTAGTGGGCCGCCAGCGACTCGACGACCGGTTGGCGCAGCGCCCGGCGGGCCGGCAGCACCGAGGCGACCAGTGCGGCGACCGCCGCCACCGCGACGACGACCCCGAGCTGCGTCCACGGCAGGTCCAGCCGGAAGATGTCGTCCTCGGCACTGTTGAGCACGGCGAGCGCGCTCGCCGCCCCGGCCACCCCGATCGCGATGCCACACGCCGTACCACTGACCGCCGTCAGCACCGCCTCGGCGGCGAGCATCCGGCGCAACTGGCCCCGGGTCACGCCGACAGCCCGCAGCAGGGCGTTCTCCCGGGTCCGTTCGACCACCGACAGAGTCAGGGTGTTGGCCAGCCCGAGCAGCGAGATGAGGATCGCCAGGGCCAGCAGCGCCAGCACGAACCGCAGCACCGTGTCGACGGTGCCGGTACGCGCCTCGGCGTACGCCGCCCGGTCGACGAACGTCACGAACGGGTAGCTGACGACCATCGATTCCACCGCCTCGCGGGCGACCTCGGCGCCGACGCCGGCTGCCGGGTCGAGCTGTACCAGCCAGGTGTCGATGTCGGGGTAGACGGCGGTGACGTCCTCCTCGACGGCCAGCACCCGGCCGGTGGCCGACTGGTCGCCGCCGCTCGGGTCGGCGAGGACCGCGACAACGACGACGTCGCGCGCCTGCCCGACCGGGCCGACGGGGCCGACGGGCTCGGCCGGGTCAGCCGAGTCAGCCGACTCGACGGGAACGGCGGGAACGGGTTCCAGGCGGAACCGGTCGCCGACGGCGAACCCAGTCGCCTCGTTGACGATCACCCGGCCCGGCCCGAAGTCCCGCACGTCCCCGTCGGCCACTGCCAGCTTCGCCTTGGCCAGCAGGTCGGGGTGGCTGGCGGCCACGTCGAACCCGCCCGGAGCGCCGTACACCTCGGCGCCGCCGAGCACCACGCCGAGTTCCGGCAGGTCACGAAGCCGGTCGATCAGCTCCGGCGGCACCGGGTCCAGATCGGACTCAATCAGGAAGGCGGCTCCGATCCGGGCGTCGACCTCCCGCTCCACGGCACGTTTGACGCTGTGCGCGCCGACCGAGAACGCTGTCACCAGCCCGATGCCGATCACCAGCGCCATCGCCGTGGCAGCGGCGCGACGCGGATTGCGTACCGCGTTGGCGACCGCGAGCCGGGCGGTCGGCCCGGCCGCCCACCCGGTCAGTCGGCCGAGCAGCCGGGTGACCGCCGGCACGATCAACGGGCTGGCCAGCACCAGACCGACAAAGGTCAGGATCCCACCAACGACCACCACCAGCAGGTCCTCGAGCCGGCCGGCGGCGACCAGCCCGAGCACGCCGACGACGATCAGCAGCAGGCCGGCGCCGAGCCGCACCCGGCCGACCGGTCGGGCGACGGTCAGCGCCGCGTCGGTCAGCGCCGCGACCGGCGGTACGGCGGTGCCGCGCCAGGCCGGCAGCAGCGCCGCGCCGACGGTGACCCCGACGCCGCAGACCAGGGCGACGACGACGGTACGCGGGCTGACCACCGTGCCGCTCGGCATCCCGCTGCCCAGTTCGGCGTAGAGCTGACGCAGCCCGGCGGCGGCCACCACCCCGAGCAGCAGTCCCCAGACCGCGCCGATCGCTCCGACGACGGCGGCCTCGACGACGCCGGCCCGGAACAGCTGCGCCCGGGTGGCCCCGACGAGGCGCAGCAGCGCCGTCTCCCGGGTGCGTTGGGCGAGCAGGATCGTGAACGTGTTGGCGATGACGAACGCGGCGACGAAGACCGCGATCGCGGCGAACGCCAGCAGCAGCCGGGTGAACTGCTCGCCGTTGCCGACCGTGAAGTCCAACGCGGCGGCCCGCAGTTGCTCGCCGGTGCGGGTGGTGACGTACCCGCCGACGGCCGAACGCAGTCGTTCGGCCAGCTCGGCCTGGCCGACCCCCGGTTCGGCGACGACCAGCACCCGGTCCAGGTCGGTGCGGCCGGTGAGTTGGCGGGCGTCGGCGTCGACCAGGCCGAGCAGCGCGCCACCGGAGTCGACGCCGGTGCCGGCGACGTCGACCAGACCGACCACCTGGTACGGCTGCGGCTGCCGGTCGGTGACGGCGGCCTGCACCCGGTCGCCGATGGCGATGTCCCGCCGGGCGGCGGTCCGGGCATCGAGCACCGCCTCCCCGGGACGCTGCGGCAGCCGGCCGGCGGCCAGCGGCAGACCGGCCAGCTGGGGGTCCGCCGGGACGGTGACCAGGTTGTTCAGGCCTGGGATGGACTGGCTGTCCGGGCCGAGCAGCCCGACGCCGTACCAGCTGAAGGTGCCCTCGGCGGCGGCGACCCCGTCGACCTGACGGACGGCGTCGACGAGCGTGGCCGGCAGCACCTCGCCATCGACGTCCGGAGCGCCGGCCTCGCCAGCCGGTACGTCGAAGTCGCGGGTCAGCTCGACGTCGACGAAGCGGTCGAGCAGCCCGGCGCGTTGCTCGGTGGCGGCGGTCAGCCCGTCCGAGAAGATCAAGGTGCCGGTGACGAAGCCGACGCCGAGGACGATCGCCAGCGAGGAGAGCAGCAGTCGGCTGGCGTGGGCGCGCAGCGAACGCAGAGTGAGCCGCAGCACTTGACCTCACCCACCCACGCGAGTGCCGTCGAGCCGGGACATCACGTCGAGGATGGCGTCGGCGTCGGGCCGGTCCAGGTCGGTGACTCGACGTCCGTCGGCGAGGAAGGTGACCCGGTCGGCGCGGGTGGCGGCGAGCGGGTCGTGGGTCACCATCACCACGGTCTGCCCGAGCTGGTCGACGGCGTCGCGCAGCAGGCGCAGCACCTCTGCGCCGGTACGGGAGTCCAGGTTGCCGGTCGGCTCGTCGGCGAAGATCACCGACGGTCGGGTGACCAACGCGCGGGCGACGGCCACCCGTTGCTGCTGCCCGCCGGAGAGTTCAGCCGGGCGGTGCCCGAGCCGGTCGGTGAGCCCGACGGCGGCGACCACCCGGTTCAGCCAGTCGCCGTCGACCCGGCGGCCGGCGATCGCCAGCGGCAGGGTGACGTTCTCCAGCGCGGTGAGCGTCGGCAGCAGGTTGTAGCGCTGGAAGACGAACCCGATCCGGTCACGGCGCAGCGTCGTCAGCCGCCGGTCGTCGAGCCGGGTGAGGTCGGCGTCGCCGACGCGTACCGAGCCGGCGGTGGGCCGGTCCAGGCCGGCGAGGCAGTGCATCAGGGTCGACTTGCCGGACCCGGAGGCGCCCATGATCGCGTGGAACCGGCCGGCGTCGAAGGCGACGTCGACGCCGTCCAGCGCGGTGACGGCCGCCTCGCCGGTGCCGTACACCTTGGTCAGGCCGGTGGCGGTGACCGCCGCAGCCGTGGTCGTAGTGGTCGAAGACATGCCGGAAACGCTAGGGACGCGGGCAGCGCGCGGCGTCCACCGTGGCGCCTCACTTGCGGGTCCGCCGCTGGTCGCAGCCGCCGGCCGGCGTACGCCTCAAGTCGTAGTGCCGGGGCGGATCAGACCTGTCTCGTACGCCAGAACGACGGCCTGGACCCGGTCGCGCAGCCCCAGTTTGGCCAGGATCCGCCCGACGTGGGTCTTCACGGTGGCCTCGGCGACGGTGAGCCGGCCGGCGATCTCGGCGTTGGACAGCCCCTGGCCGACCAGCAGCAGCACCTCGCGTTCCCGGTCGGTGAGCCCGTCCACGGCCGGGGCCGCCGGCCCGGCGGCGACGAGTTGGCCGGCGAACCGGTCCAGCAGGCGGCGGGTGATCCGCGGCGCGACCACCGAGTCGCCGGCGGCGATCACCCGGATCGCGGCGAGCAGTTCCTCCGGCGGGACGCTCTTGAGCAGGAATCCGCTGGCACCGGCCTGCAGCGCGGCGAACGCGTCGGCCTCGGTGTCGAAGGTGGTCAGCACCAGCACCCGGGGGGTGGGGCCGGCGGCGCAGATCCGGCGGGTCGCTTCGACGCCGTCGAGGACCGGCATCCGTACGTCCATCACCACGATGTCGGTTTCGACGGTACGCAGCAGCCGCAGCGCCTCCGCGCCGTCAGCGGCCTCACCGACCACGGTCATGTCGCCGGAGTAGTCGAGCACCATCCGGAAGCCGGCCCGGACCAGGGCCTGATCGTCGACGAGGACCACCCGGATGGCGGCGTCGCCGGTCCCGGCCGCGCCGGCGCTCGGGTCGCCGGTCATGCCGCTGCGGCCAGGGTCAGCGGGATCGACGCCCGCACCTGCCAGCCGCCGTCGAGCCGCGCCCCGGCGCTGAACTCGCCGCCGTACAGCCCGACCCGCTCGCGCATGCCGATCAGCCCGTGCCCGCCAGCGGGCAGCGCGGGGGCCGGCACCGGCAGCGGGGTGACGTTGCTCAACGCCGGGGTCGCGGCCCGGCGGCCGCCGTCGTCGACGATCTCGATCGCGATGGCCTGCCGGGCGTACGTGATCGCCACCCGCGCCCGGGCCCGCTCCCCCACGTGCCGCAGAGTATTGGTCAGCGACTCCTGCACGATCCGGTAGACGGCGAGCGCCACCCCGTCGGGCACCTCGGGCACGGCGCCGGTCACGGTGAACTCGACAGCCAGCCCAGCGGCCCGCGCCTTGGCCACCGCCTCGCCCACCTGGTCGAGGCTGCCGCGCGGGCGGTCCACCACCGCTTCGGCGGAGCGCTGCGGATGACGCAGTACGTCGATGAGCTGACGCATCTCGCCGAGCGCCTCCCGGCCGGTGGCCCCGATCGTGGTCAGCGCGCTGCGGGTGCGGTCCGGGTCGCGGTCCAGGGCGAACCGGCCGCCGTCGGCGTGCACGATCATGACCGACAGCGAGTGGGCGATGATGTCGTGCAGTTCGCGGGCGATCCGGGCGCGTTCCTCGACGACGGCGATCCGGGCCAGGTGGTCCCGTTCCCGTTCGGCGGTGGCGGCCCGCTCCTCCAGGCTGCGGACGTACAGGTGGCGGATTCGTACGGTCAGGCCGAGCAGCCACACCCCGATGGCGACCGAGCTGGCCAGCAGGAAGATGTACCGGTCGAACCACGTCCCGCTGCCGTCGTCCCACTGCACCGCCGGGCTGAGCAGGACGGCGGCGGTGAAGCCGCCGAACAGGGTGGTGACCAGGGCGGCGAACCCGATCCAGGCCTGCCGGGCGTACTTGACCACCGAGTAGAGCGCGATCAGGATCGCCACGTCGTGCGGCAGCAGGGCGAAGCTGTCCCCGGCGAGCAGTTGGGCGGCGGCGAGCAGGGCGACCACGGCGTAGGTGGCGGCCGGGAAGCGGCGGCGGGCGAGCAGCGGGGCCGCCATCAGCAGCCCGTGGCCGATGCCGGTCAGTCCGTACGGGCCGTTGGCGAGCACCGACGCGGAACCGACGACCGTGACGATGGCCAGGTCGAACAGCAGCTCGCGGCCACGGATCATCCAGCTCGGCGGGGTCGGAGTCGGCACCGGCATGCTGCGAGCGTACCCAGGTCAGGTGCTCCGACCCGGCGGCCGTTGCCGCGGGTCAGGTGCTGGACTTGCCGACCATGGCTCCGGCGATGACCCGGTCCATGCCGGGCAGCCCGGCGGCGGCCAGCGCGGCCCGCCGGACGTGCAGCCACCACCGGTGCTCCGGCACGAACCAGCGGACCCCCCGCCGGGCCACCTGCTGTTTGTCGGTGACGACCGGTCGCATCGCGGTCTCGTAGCGGCGCAGCGCTATCGCCAGGACGCCGGGGTCGGCGCCGGCGGTGGGGTCGAGCGCCCGGGTCAGCTCGGCGGACAGGGTTTCCGCCCCGGCGACGGCCAGCGAGGCGCCCTGCCCGGCGAGTAGGGACACCGCCTGACAGGCGTCGCCGACCAGGACCACCCGGCCCTGGCTCCAGGCCGGCATCTCGATCTGGGCGACCTGGTCGTAGTAGATGTCGTCGGCGGGTGGGCAGGCGGCGAGCGCCTGCGGCGCGATCCAGCCGAGGCCGGCGTACTCCTGGCGCAGGGCCGACCGGGGATCGGCCGGCAGCTGCGGGTCGGTGGTCCGGTGCACGGCGAAGACGGCGATCCGCCCGTCGTGCAGCACGTAGCAGCCGAGCTGGCGCCGGGTGCTGTCGGTAAGGGCGAACTCGTCGCCGACGGCGTCGCGGGCCGCCGGGTCGTCGAACACCCAGGCGGCGGTGTGGAAGCCGAGGTGGCGCAGGAAGTGCCGTTCGTCGCCGAAGGTGAGCCGGCGGACGGTGGAGTGGATGCCGTCGGCGCCGACCAGCAGGTCGGCCCGGTGTACGGTGCCGTCGACGGTGGTGGCGTCGACCCGGTCGGCGCGGTGGTCGATGCGGGCCAGCCGGCTGCCGAAGCGCAGCGCGACCCGGCCGGGCAGCGCCTCGCGCAGGATCCGTTCCAGGTCGGGACGCATGATGCTGACCAGCCGACCGTCGACGAGGTCGGCGAACCGGGAGTAGCTGAGGCTGGCCCGCCGACGGCCCTGGTCGTCCCGGTAGGTCAGCGCGGTGACCTGGTAGCCGTACTCGTGCAGTTGCGGCAGCAGCCGCATCCGTTCGATGGCGTCGTAGCCCGGCCCGAAGAAGTCCATCATGTAGCCCTCGGTACGCGGTGCCGGCGCCTGTTCGAGGACGGTCACCGCCCAGCCGGCGGCGTCCAGCCGGTGGGCCAGGGCCAGCCCGGCGATCCCGGCGCCGCAGATGACCGCCTTCACTGTCGGTCCCCTTCCGTCGTGGCGTTGTCGATGGCGCTCATGCTGATCTGACCGTGGCGCTCATGCTGGTGTGTCGGTGGTAACCAGGCGGATCAGCAGTCCGGCGACCGCGTCCGAGGTGAGGTCGGATGACAGTGGACGGTGCAACATGAGGCCGTCGAGGGCGGCGGCCAGCACGGCGGCGCTGCCCGCCGGGTCGGCGACGCCGTGGCCGGCCAGCCAGTCGGCGGTCCGCCCGCGCAGCCCGTCGAGGATGCCGGTCAGCACCTGGCGCAACTCGGCGTCGCGGGCGGCGGCCAGGTACGCCTCGGCGAACAGCAGCGAGGTCGGGTCGGTGCCGGAATAGCCGTCGAGAGCGGCGAGCAGGGCCCGTACGCCGGCCTCGGGGCTGGCTGCCCCGGTCAGCAGCGTGTCGAGCTCGCCGACGAGGTCGGTCATCGTGCCGGTGGCCGCCTCGATCAGCAGCGCCCGCACCGAGGCGTAGTGGTAGTGGACCAGCCCGGGGGCGACCCCGGCCCGCTCGGCGACGAGCCGGGTGCTGACCGCGGCCCAGCCGCGCTCGGCGATCAACGCGACAGCGGCGGCGCGCAGCCGGGCCCGCACCTGCCGGCCGCGTTCGGCGGCGGTCTGTGTCATCTCCCACCTCCGGGGCAGCAGCCGTTGGGCGCTCGCCCTGAACGTTTGCACTGGGCGAATGACCAACACGCTACCACGCCAACCCGGTCCGCGAAATCAGCTCTGGATTCGAGGGCCCACCCGTGCAACCCTGTTCGCAATGAGTAGTCGCCCAATCACCAATGGCTACCCCTCAGCCGGAGGCGTGCGTGAGCGAGCTGTACCGGACGCCACACTACGAACCACCACCGGGCAAGGACAGCGGTGCGACCCGGATGCAGGTACTGGTCACCGGCGTCACCCCGCCGGTGCCGTCCGCGACACACGGCGCGATGACCACCCTCGTCGGCCTCCGCCTCGACGGCCCCCAGCACTGGATCCGGTTCGACGAGATCCCCGCCCACCCGCTCAGCCAGGCTGCGCCCGTACGGCGCTACGACATCGTCACGGCTGTCGCCCAGCCGGACCCGGACGACCCCCGCCCGGAAAGCTGGCGGGTCCACGCCGGAACTCTGCGGGTCCGCCACGAAGCCCGGCGGTGGCGCGGCCGCGCCGCGATCCTGCACCGACACGCCGAGTGGTCCATGTGCGACCTGGAAGACTCGGCGGCGCGGCGCCCCGATGCCCAGTCGCTGGCCCTGATCCGGGTCGCCGAGCTGCGCTACGTGCGGGTCAACCGGACCCCGGTGGCACCGCCCGCCGAACGCTGGTCCGCCGCCACCTGGCGCCGCACCGAGCCCGACCTGTTCCGCCCGGTGGTGCGCGACCTGCTGCGCCGGCCGCCGTTCACCGTCGCCTACCGCTACCACTGCCACCATCCGGTCTGCCGCAGTCACGTACAGGAATTGCGTGACCGGGACGTGGTGGCCTACCAACGCCAGCGGCAGCGCTACTGCGGGCTGCCGCTGCGGCGCGCGCTGGCCGGCGAGTTCTGGGGGCCGCTGTGCCAGCCCGGCCGCGAGGTGGCGTTCCTGGTCGGCAGCCGTCGCGACGCCCCGACCCGCTTCGACGTACTCGACACCGTCGTCCTGCGCGGCTAGCCCGGTCGCTTGCGGTCGGTCAGGGACGCCGGGCGAGTTGCCGTCCGGTCTCGGTGGCCTCCGGCAGGCCGAGCACGGTGAACAGGTCGTGGGCCAGGATCAGCTGTTCGCGGGATTCGTGGTCGGCGCCGAGCGCGTGCAGCACCCGGGAGAGCACCGCATAGGCGTAGGCCTGATCTCGCTGGTCACTGAGCCGCTCGCAGTGACCGGCCGCCAGTCGGGCATGCCAGAGAGCGAGCTCCAGCTCGCCGCTCTCCCGCAAGGCGTCCGCCAGCCGGTAGCGGGCCCTCGCCTCCCGCACGTGCAGACCCGCCGACACACACAGATTGAGGCACCGGCCGAACCATGACACGGCGTCCTCGTACCGCTGCTGGTCGAACACCGCGAGCCCGATGACATACCACGCGTACGCGGTCGCGTCGTCGTCCGACTGATCGTCGAACGAGTCCAGGGCTTCCCGGCAGGTGGCCTCCGCCTCGGCAGACCGTCCACGGTAGATCTCGGCCAGTGCCGCGTTGACGATCGACATGAACTCGCCGGTGCGGTGGCGAAGCCGGCGGGCCAGCCCGATCGCCTCCTCGAAATGGGTGACGGCACCGTCGAAGTCACCGAGACGCAGCGCCAGCAACCCCAGGGTGTCCAACGCCTGCCGCAAGATGGGGATGTCGTCGTGCTCGGCGCACAGGCGGGCGGCGATCCTGAGCTCGCGCTCGGCCTCCTGGCGGCGTACCGTCGCTATCGCCAGGTTGCCGCGCAGGAAGTGCGCGCGCCCGGCCACCTTCCCGTCGCCAGCGCGGTCCGCCGCCGCGCACAGCACGGACAACAACTCGGTCGTCGGTTCGGCGCGTGGATCCGGCCCGAACGGTGACATCGCGATCATCAGATCCACCGAACGACGAAGAAGGTCCGCCTCGTCGGCCGCCAGCTGCCTGACCAGCGCGACGATGTTCGGCAATTCCACGGCTGCCCAGCGCCGGGCGCTGGCGAGGCTGTCCAACGGCTGCCCGGCGGCCCCGTCCGCAGCCAGGGCATCAGCGACCGGGTCGTCTGGAGCAGCCCACCGGAACGCGTTGACCGCGGTGTTGAGAAGAGCGTCGAGCAGCCGCCCCCGGGAGGCGGCGATCTCCCCGACCGATCCGGCCGGTCCAGCCGCTTCGGCTGCTCCGGCCGATCCGGCGATGTCCTGGGCCAGGGCGAACGACCGCACGAGGGGATGCAGGTGGTACCGCCCGGCGGTGTCCGACTCGAGCAACCCCAGATCGACCAACTCCTCCAGCAGGTCTTCGCTGTCCGACTCGGGCCGGTCCAGCATCCGCGCCGCGATGGGCAGCGCGAAGTGCGGCATGTCGGTGACGGCCAACAGGACCAGCGCACGCTGCTGCTCCGGAGTGAGCTGCCGCCAACTGGCCAGGAAAGTCGCGCTCACGTCAAGGTCACCGGCCCGCAACGTGCCCAGCCGGCGCTCCCCGGTGAACCGGTCGCGAAGCATGCCGATCGACCAGCCCGGCCGGGCGGCCAACCGGGCCGCCACGATGCGAACCGCCAGCGGCAGCAGGCCGCAGGCCACCACGAGCTCCCGCGCCGTCTCGCGCTCGGCGGCCACCCGGTCGTGACCGATCACCCGGCTCAACAGCTCGATCGCCTCGGTCTCGTCGAACACCTCGAGATCGGCGTGCACGGCACCGTTCAGGCCGGCCAGCCGGGATCGGGAGGTGACCAGCACGCCGCAGGTCGCGGCGCCCGGCAGCAACGGGGTGATCTGGGTCAGGCTGTGCGCGTCATCCAGCACCACGAGCAGCCGGCGGTCGTACGTCACCGAACGAAACAGCGCAGACCTGCTGTCCAGGCAGTCCGGGACGGACTCCACCCCGAGTGCCGC
The DNA here is from genome assembly GCF_029626105.1 of Solwaraspora sp. WMMD792. Lineage (NCBI taxonomy): Bacteria > Bacillati > Actinomycetota > Actinomycetes > Micromonosporales > Micromonosporaceae > Solwaraspora > Solwaraspora sp. WMMD792. Next base: position 6,985,945 of record NZ_JARUBH010000009.1, on the reverse strand, counting down.
GAGGAAACCGTCCAGGATGTCCTGCGGCGATGCCGGCCTGGCGTCTCCGCCCCTGAGCTCCGCGTACAGCTGACCGTCCGGGTAGTGCGCGCCGAGCCGGTGAGCGACGTGCCGAGCCAGGGTGGTCTTGCCGAGGCCGCCCATGCCGGCCACGGCGACGATCGGCAACGAATCGCGGTCGGGCCGGATAAGCGCGTTGGTGATCAGACGGGCCACCGCCTCGCGACCGGTGAAGTCCGCTGTGGTGGCCGGGACCTGAGCCGGCCGTGGCGCCGCCACCTCACTGCCCGCCGGCTCCTCACTGCCTTCTGGTTCCTCACTGCCTGCTGGTTCCTCACCCCGCGCCAGCTCCTTTGTGCGTGTCAGCACGTCGGTGCGCGCCGGTTCCTTCCTCCGCAGCGGCAGGGCGGCGGGCCCTTCGCTGGCCAGAAGCCGCCGGTGGGCGTCGGCAAGCTCGGCGCTGGGTTCCAGCCCCAGCCGGTCCACGATCCTGCGGCGAGCCGCCGGGAACACCGCGGCGGCCTCCCCCGTCCGGCCACTGGCGTGCAGCGCCCGGATCAACAGCACGACAAGGCTTTCCCGCAGCGGGTTCTCGTCGGTGAGCGCCCGCAACTCGGGCACGCACCAGGAGGCGCGGCCGAGGTCGATGTCCAACGCCAGACGCGCCTCCAGCAGGTCCAGGTGCAGCTCACTCAGCCGGCGACGATGCCGTTGCGCGAACGGGCCGGGCACCCCGGCCAGCGGCTCGCCGTTGAACAGGGCAAGCGCCTCGGCCAGCATCGCGCGGGCGCTCCTCGCGTCGCCGGCCCGGCGGGCGCGACGGGCGCGACGGGCCAGCGCCTCGGCGTACCGCACATCGACCGCGTCCTCGGGCACCTCCAGGCGGTAGCCGTCACCGACGGTCGTCAGGAGCCGGGGCTCGGCAACGTCGTTCTCCAGCACCTTGCGCCAGCGCCAGGCGTACGTGCGAAGGCTTTTCGTCGCCGTGGCCGGCGGGTCGTCGCCCCACAGCGCTTCCATCAGAACGGCCGCGCTCACCGCCTGTCCCGGCCGCAGCAGAAGGACGACGAGCAGCGCCTGTTGCTGCGGGCTTCCCATGTCGAGATCGACGGAGCCTCGGCGGCCGCGCACCACGCCGAGCAGGTTGAATCGAAGGGATTCCATGTCAACCGCAGACGATCGCGTCGGCGGCGTACCGCAAATCCACCCTCATCTCGCCATCCTGGCAAACCAGAGCGGCCGGCGGACCCGGCTGTAGGTGAACCCATAGACGGGGGCGTGGATGACGGCGGCATCGATCGACAGCAGTGCCTGACTGCGGATATATCAAATCGCGTATCCGGTGTCTATCGGCGTACCCGAAGCTCGATCCAAGGCACCTCTCGATGAAGGAGGAAGCAGATGGGACTGCACGACGCGATCTACCGGGCCCAGCAGGACAAGCCGGAACTCGCCGAGACCGAGCAGCTGGTCCTCGACGAGCTGGCCGAGCGTGACCAGGACTCCGAGGTGGCGGCGGCCGAGTCCGCCGGCTGAGTCGACGTCACAGGGGCCGGGCGGCTCGCCCGCCCGGCCCCACCCGGTCCCGCAGTGCGTCAAGTCTCAGGTGGAGTGACTCGGAGGTGCAGTGATGTCGGGAACGGATCTTGCGGCCGGCTCGGTGGTCCAGGACGGTGAGCGGACGCTGAGCTTGTCCGAGGCCCACCTGCGGGGTTTGGCGGCGGCGGCCGAGCTCGATCTCCGGGTGGACTGCACGGCGGTGCTCGACGGTGATCCGGCAGTCTGGACCGCGACGTTGTGGCGTGGCGACGACCCGGTGCCCAGCGGGCTGGGACTCGGCAAGGGAAACTCGGCGGCGGCGCGGGTCGGCGCGATCTTCGAAGCGCTGGAGCACCACCTCAGTGGGCTGCAGGGCCTTGCTGGCGGCGGGACGACGCTGCGCCGCGCGGGTGAGATCTCCCGCGACGTGACGCTCAGCCAGGACGTGGCGCTCGGTCTGCTCGGGGAGTTGCCCGACGGGCCGCTGGGATGCCTGCCCTTCCGGGTGGTGACCAGCGGAGCCGAAATTGACGTGCCGCTGTTCCTTTCCGTGCCGGACTACCTCGACGAGGAAGCCGACCCGCTGCGGGACAGTCTGGGTGACCACTACGACTACACCGGGGTGAGCCGTTACTCCTGCAACAACGGCTGGGCGGCGGGCACCGACCCGGTCGAGGCGGCGGTCCACGCGCTCAACGAGACCATCGAGCGGGATGCCCTCTCCCTCCTGCTGGTCGACCAGTTCCTGGGGCGGCGCAGGTCACCGCTGATCCTCATCGAGGCGGACACGTTGCCGGACGACCTCGCAGCCCTGGTGTCGGCGGCGGAAACCATCACCGGTCAGCGGCTGTACCTGATCGACATGACCACCGACCTGGGCGTACCGGCGATCTTCGCCTACCTTCCCACGCCCGGCGGCGAACCGGCCCGGATTCGCGGCTGCGGCGCCTCACTCTCCCGCCACTATGCGGTCGCCCGTGCGGTGAGCGAGCTGGTCCAGGTCCACCTGGCCTCCTCGCTCGGGAACATCCACTCCGCGTTCGCCGCCATGACGCCCACCCGGCACGATTGGACGACACCCTATCCCGCGCTCCAGGCCTGTTACCGAAGCGACTTCAGCACCCGGCTCGCCGACGCCACCCTTGTGCCGTACGCGGAGACGGAAGCGCCGGACACTGCCGACGGCCATTTCGACGCGCTCGTCGACGCCCTCGCCAGACACGGCTTCACACCGTTGCAGCGTGATCACTACGTCACCGGCAACCTGGCCGTGGTCAACATCTTCGTCCCCGGCCTGGAGCGGTTCATGCTCGTCACCGACGGACAGGTGGTGGTGCCGGGAAAGCGAGGTATGGCGGTCAAGAACAACGGAGTACGGCCTGAATCTGTGCACGATGTCAGATAGCTGACGTTGATCATTGCGCTGGGCCGGCTGCCCTGGCGCGGCAGGCCCGGCAGCGCAGACAATCGGCAGCATGGCGATGCTGTGGCTCGGCGCAGCGGTGCTGCTGACTCTGCTCAGCGGCTTCCTGTTGGGCCAGGAACCGGGACTCGCCTTCGTCACGGCGGTCCTGGTGCTGTGGGCAGCTGCAGCCGCCTACGTGGTCGCCGCCATCTGGCCCGCTCGCGCAGCTTCCGGTAACCGGGCCCAGCCGGTTGACGACGGTCGTCATCACCGGACGCGAGAGCCGCTGACCACCTCCTGTATCCCCGGGCGGGACGCGGGACGAACGATCACCACAGCGTGGCTCGGTGGCGTCGGCGCCATCGGCCTGGTGGCGGTCGTCGGCCCAGGGTGGCGCGCCGCCCGCTCCCGGGCCCTTCGTCGACCCAACGTCACCGAGGTCCGACCCCGGTGAGAGGTTGAAACCGGGGAGAGTCCGTCGGTGGGGCGTGGCACCCTGACGGGGTGAACGTCGAGGAAGCCGTCCGACTGCGCCGCGCCCGGGACCTGCTCGACCGAGAGTACGCCCGCCCGCTGGACGTACCGGCGATGGCGCGGGCGGCGTACATGTCGCCGTCGCATTTCACCCGGCTGTTCCGGGCCGCCTACGGCGAAAGCCCATACGGCTACCTGTCGACCCGGCGGGTCGAGCGGGCCAAGGCGCTGCTGCGCCGTGGCGACCTGAGCGTCACCGACGTCTGCATGGCGGTCGGGTTCACCTCGCTCGGCTCGTTCAGCTCCCGCTTCACCGAGCTGGTCGGTGAGACGCCCAGCGCGTACCGGGCCAGGTCACATACGGTCGGTGCGGCCATCCCGGCTTGCTACGTCAAGGCCGTCACCCGCCCGACCCGCCCGGGTGGAGTATCAAGTCGGTTTGGAGAAGCCCAGGTCAGCCGGCCGGCGTAGCGTCGCTGGCATGACAATCAAGCTTTCCCACACGTTCCTGCTTGTCCGCGACCAGGACGAGGCGCTGAAGTTCTACCGCGACGTGCTCGGCCTGGAGGTCCGCACCGACGTGCCGTTCGAGGGCGTCCGCTGGCTGACCGTCGGCCCGCCCGGACAGCCGGACGTCGAGATCGTGCTCGAAGTCGCCGCGATGGGTCGCGCCGCCGACCAGGAGACCCTGGAGCTGCTGCTCGCCAAGGGCTCGCTCAGTGGGCTGATCTTCCTGGTCGACGACGTGGACGCGACGTTCGAGCGGGTCCGGGCCGCCGGGGCGGAGGTCATGCAAGAGCCCATCGACCAGCCGTACGGGGTACGCGACTGCGGTGTCCGCGACCCGTCCGGCAACAACATCCGCTTCTCGCAGCGGCTGTCCGCGTAGTCGCACCGCCGCTGCGCCACCGGCGCGTCGAGTGGAGGGCTGGGGTACGTAATTCTCGACAAGTTAGGTACCCCAGCCCTCCACTCGACAAGTTCACGGGCGGCGACGGGCCGGCCGGGTCACCGCGCCGGGGGGCGCAGCGCGTCCGCCCGTACGACGATCGAGCGGAAGCGTTGATCCTCACCGCCGACGACCTCGACCCCGACCAGGTGGACCCATTCGATCCCCGGATGCTGTACGCCGTCGTCGACCCGGGTGACCCGCAGCACGAGTCGGCCGAGGCCGTAGCAGTAGTCGCCGGTATTCAGCGAAACCGTGTCGCCGACTTTGACCAGCGGATCATTTCTCATTGTTGATCATTTCCACCGGCTTGCCGTCGCGCAGCAACTCGGCGAACCGCTCGTACGCCCTGAAGTCTTCCACACGTAGAAATTGCAGCGCGGTGTCCATCGGGCGGCATCCGTCGGTCAGACAGACCGGGCAGCCTGCCCACTCCGTTGAAGGCCAGTGATCGGTGACGACGCTCGTCGCGTACCGGATGGCGACGTCACGGGTCTGCTCCTCGCTCAACTCGGGGATGGCCGGCGGTTGGGAACCTGGTACCAAGACACTCATTTCTGCCCTCCGCTGATCCTCGGAAACTTGTCCTGCGAACACTCTGGACTCCGCCGGCACTCTCCCGTAAGGATGGATCGGCATACCCGTGAAATCACTCACGTACGGAGGGGTAAGCGGTGGACATGATCATGTGGATACGCGCGCTCAAAGCAGCGCGGGTCGCTGCCGGAGTAAGCCAGGACGGGCTCGCCGAGAAGATCAATTGGAGCGCGTCGACAATTGCCGCGATCGAGACCGGCCGACGCAAGCCGACCTTCAAGTTTGCCGAAGAAGCCGACGTAGCTCTGGACACCGGCGGCCTGCTGACCGAGCTGCTGGACCGCGCCGAACGCCAACGCACCCCCGCCTGGTTCCTTGCCTGGCGCAAACAGGAAGCCCAGGCCAAGCGCCTCCGCACCTTCCAACCGACGGTCATCCCGGGCCTGTTACAAACCGAGGAGTACGCCCGAGCAGTCATCGCGGGCGGCCGGTTGCACACGCCGGCCAAGGCCGAGGAGCTGGTCCGGGTCCGGATGGAGCGGCAGGAGCTGCTGACCCGCGACGAACCGCCCGAGTGCATCTTCATCATCGACGAAAGTGCTCTGAGCCGCCCCGTGGGCGACCACGCCATCCTCGACCGGCAACTTCAGCACCTGCAGGAGGCCGTCAAGTTACCAAACGTGCGGATCCACATCCTGCCGACTGGAGTTGGCGCGCATGCCGCGCTCGGCGGCGGTTTCGCTCTCGCCCAGTTACCCGACCTCGACCCGATCGCCTACCTGGAGACCGCCACCAAGGGCCAGGTCGCCGACGACGAGGAGACGATCGACCTACTGAACCGCCAGTGGGACAGCCTGCTCGGCGACGCCGCTTCCACGAGTGAATCGCTGAGCATCATCGCCAAATATAGGCTGACGCCATGACGACTCCTGACGGCCTGCGGTGGCGCAAGTCCAGCCGTTCCACCAACACCGGTGGCAACTGTGTGGAGGTAGCCGCCTGGTGGCGCAAGTCCAGCCGTTCCACTAACACTGGTGGCGACTGTGTCGAGGTCGCCGGCAATCTGCCGGGTCGGGTCCTGGTCCGCGACTCGAAGGACCGGGACGGCGGCATCCTCACCTTCTCCCCCACCGCCTGGACCAGCTTCCTCACCCACACCCCGCCCGCTGACTGACCCCCCTGCTGCTATTCCCGCAGCCGGCCGCCTCGCCAGCCACCCTGGCGAGGCGGCCGGCGCTCGCGGTTGAGCCACTATGACTTGATTGGCTCTGGGGCCGGATATCGCTGTCCGTAGGTGCGCGTCGTCCGGCACTAACAGCAGCCGCCCGCCCCCGACGGAGATCGACTTCTCAAGTCGGTGAAGGGCGAGGTCGTACACGGAGAGCTCCACGCCACGCTGGCGCTCGCAGCCGAGACCGGCCCGTGGGCCGGTGGCGTACGGAGTCAGCTGACCGACGGACCACCCCGGCCCGCCCGAAACTTGTACGCAGCGTTACCGACTACCGGGCTGGTGTGCTTCTCGGGCTTGATGCCACAGGTGCATCTTGATGCACCTGTGGCATCAAGACTGTGGCGACATCTGCCCCGGGAGCCATGACGAGCGGCACGCCGCCCACCCGCACCTGCGACCGGCGGCGGCGAGCAGCCGGTCGCGCGGCGGTCGGCATCGACGGTTGCCAAGCTGTACCGTGGCAGAGCCGCCTTCAGTCCGCATTGGAAAGTGGGAGTACGCTTCATGGCCACACCGACCGTGGATGCCCCTGATCCCAGCCGACTAAGGCGAAAGATCCTCATGCCTCTGTCCGTAGTGGTGCTCGTCGCGGTGGTGACCGCCGGTGCGGCTGTCGCCCTGCAGATGCGAGGCCAGCCGGACGCGACCGCAACCCCCACCGCGCCGTGCGTCGGACCGCCGGATCGAGCGGCACCATCGGCGGCGGAGGAAGCGACAGCGACTGCCGCGCCGGACGGCAACGGGCTCGACGTGGTCGAGTCCGGCTTCACCCAGCTCGGCAGCAGCTCGGCGCCGATCACCCGCAACTCCATGGTCAGCATCGGCGCCGTCGTCGCCAACACGAGTACGCACACCGCGCATCGTGCCCTGGTGACCTTCGACGTCCTCGACAGTGCGGGTGAGTCCGCAGTCCTCACCACGATCCTCGACCAGCCTCGGGAGATCCCGGTCATCCTCCCCGGCGAACGCGTCGGCGTGGGCGGCCAGTTCTGGATCCGGTCCGAGGACGGCCAGCGGGTCGAGGTCGCCCGGGTGAACGCCACCGTCTCCGGCGCGAACTGGACCGCGACCGCGACGGCGACGGCAAACACGCCAGATGCGACCCGGGCCGCGGCCGCGGACACGGCCGTAGACGCTGCGGCAAACACGGCCGGCGGAATCACCACCCGGCATCTGGAGACCCGGCGGCACGGTACGGACCAGATCGACGCTACGGTCACCTACGAGGTCCACTCACCGTACTGCCGAAAGTGGACCTCAGTCGGCACCAGCGCGGTGTTCCGCGACGACGCCGGCACGGTGGTCGGCGGGGGCTTCGACCCCACCGTCTCGCCGTCCGCCTGCCTGCCCGGCCAGCACCCCGGGTCGACGCTGCTGCCGAGCAGTCTGCCGCCGGCCGCAGCCGACACCCGGACCGAGGTTTACCAGCACTGCGCGCCCCCTGACGACCCGCAACAATGATCAACGGAGACGGTCTGAACATGCTGCACCACGAACGCCTCGGCAAGCTGCTGCCCACCGCCGCGATGGTCGGCGTACTGGCAATGCTGGCGGCCTGCTCACCGGAGCCGTCGACATCCGACGAGGCAGCCGAGCCGCCGGCCGGTTCGGGCGGGCAGCCCGCCGGAGCCGATCCGGCGTCGGGCCAGCATCCGCTGCTCGCCGCCGCGTTGGAGATGGACCCGCAGGTACGTGCCGTCGTCGGCCGGCTCACCGAAGCGTGTCTGCGCGATGCCGGCATCGACCGGTTTCCCGCCCAGCTCCCGGCCGGGCTTCCCGGGCCGGTGGTCGTGCCACCGCAGCAGTCACCGACGCTGGACGAGGCAGAAGCGAACGGGTACGGCATCCGAGCTGCCGAGACCGCCGACCAGGCCGACGCCGACGCCGGTGCCGGTGCCGGTGCCACCACCGAACGGTTCACCTGGCCGTCACCGGCCGAGGAGCGTCGCTACCAGGAGGCGCTGACCGGTGCAGCGGACGGCGAGACGCTCACCGACGACGCCGGCAACCCGACACTCGGCGGCTGCGTCGGCGAGGCCAGATCCGCTGTGTACGGCGAGGTCGCCGCACCGCCGAGCCCGGTGACCGTGATCGACGAGGCGGCGCGCGCCGGGTACGCCGCCGATCCGACCGTGACCTCGGCGACGGCCGCCTGGTCGGACTGCCTCCAGCAGGCCGGCCAGCCGCAGCTGCTCGACCCGGCGGACGCCCGGCGCTTCGCCCAGTACTTCCACTACCCGGTCGGTGAGCGGCCGGGCGGTCCGGTGCCGGAGGGCGGCCCGTGGCCGGCCGAGGTGGCTCGGGAGAAGGAGATCGGGCTCGCCGTCGCAGACGCCGGATGTGCCGACCGGACCGGCCTGCGTGAGGCACAGCGGCTGGCGTGGGAGAAGGCGCTGGACGCTGCGGTCGACCGGCACGGTGCCGAACTGTCCGGATACCGGGATGCGATGGCCGCCGCGCTGCGGCAGGGCCAGCAGGCGATCGCCGATTGAGCCGTACCGGAAAGTGACGGATTGGCGACAGGAGCTCAGCAGACTGATCATCCTCACCTAGAGTCACCGCAACCTCCCTGCGCCACGTACGGAATGTGTCCATGTAGTACGTTGGGGTAACCGCGGCAGTCCATCGGCTCAAGAGTGGGGAACAGGCGCGCCATGCCCGCATCGATCCGGCTCCGGCCAACCGTGCCGGCGGCGCTCGCCGTCGTCCTGGTCGCGGCTGCCGCTGTCACCGCCGCCTGCTCACCCGACTCGGAGCCCGACCCGGCAGCCTCCTGTATCGAGGCACCCGACCGCCCGCTCACCGGCACCGCCGGCCCGTCCGCCGAGGCACCAGACGGCGGCGGGCTGCGAGTCGTCGAATCCGGCGTGACGATCGTCCCACCGGTGCGACGACTCGGCTCGGCGACCGCGAGCATCGGGGTCATCGTCGAGAACACCAGCGGGTACGTCGCCTACCGCACCCGGGTCTCTTTTGACGTGCTCGACGGCGTCGGTGACACCGTCGTGATCGGAGACGGCGGCGGGACGGTGCTGCTGGAAGTGCCGCTGCTGCTGCCCGGTGCCCGGTCCGGCGTCGGCACCGCCGTGTACGTCGACGGAGCGGCCGGCACCGCCGACCGGGTCGAGGTGGACACCACCCTCGGTGCCACCACCTGGGTCGAGCACCGGCCGGACGAGGTCGCCGGCGTCACCACCACTCACGACCGCACCACCATTGTCGACGCGGAGTCGCACAGTGGGATCGTGTACTACCGGATGGTGTCGCCGTACTGCACCGGCCTGTTCACCCGGGGCGTCGGCACCATCTTCCGGGACGCCACCGGCCAGATCGTCGGCGGCAGCATCGACGGCGACAAAGGGCCAGGCCGGTGCGGCACTGACCAGCGCGAGCAGGTGACGTACATCGACACCGGCATCCCGTCGAACATCGACGACTCGCGGACCGAGAGCTACCCGTACTGCGACTTCGGCCCCGCGCCCAGTTCGCCGGGGTGGTCGACGGCAGCTCCCTTCAACTAACCGGCTGGCAGGGTCGGCCACTCGACGGGCACTCGACGGGCAGAGGGAGGATCACGTGACGAACAGTGAGCCCAACAGCGGCACCAGGTTGGGCGCGGACCTGTACGGGCTCTGGTGTGCCGGCCGGGACAATCTCCCCACCGTGGCGGCGGTCTACTCGGCGGCTGGTGACGCCCTCGACGCTGCCGCCGTCGGCGTCGCCGGGGCGTTCGTCCGGTCAGGCAATCTGCCCGGGGTGCCGTACGGTCCGGCGTACCAACCCTGGGTCGAGCTGCACGACATCCTGGCGAAGATCTGCCACGACACGGCCGACAACATCGAAGCGACGGCGGACGCGCTCTGCGTCGCCACCGTCGAGTACGCCCGTGCCGACTACGAGGCGGCCAGTGAGTTCGCCCGGTTGCTGGAGGTCAACGGCGAGCCGAGGGCCGACATCGGATGAGCTTCGACAACCTGATGCAGCACGCGTACGAGATCCGGCAGCAGGCCACGTTGAAGGCGCTGACCGAGTCCGGAGCGCGCCCGGCTGCCCCGGCCGGTGAACCGCAGCTGGCACCGCGGCACGGTGAGCAGGAGACCCGCCATCGGGTCGAGCAGATGTTCGGCGACATTCCGGAGCTGTTCCAGGCGTTCGCCGAGATGCCCGACCCGGCAGCGTTCAGCAGCCGGATCAGTGTTGTCGATCAAGCGCTCAAGCAATTGTCGTCGGGATGGATCTCCGAGGATCCGGTGACCCGTGCAAGCTACCGCGCCAACCACGATCTCGACGAGATGCTTGACGCGGAGAGCCACATCGAGAGCTGGACGGGTCGGGCAGCCATGGAGTTCAAGAGCAACTTCATCTCCCCGTTCCCGTCGATCGTCTACAACCAGTTCATGGGGATCGCGGTCCTCAGGGCGGCGTTGGACGCGGAGCGGGAGATCTGGGTCCGGGCGCGCGACGACATCGACAAGATCGCCCACGACACGATCACCGCGCTGGACCGGATGGACGACTGCGGCAAGAACGAGTGGGTGATGACCTTCACCGTGGTGTCGTCGGTGGCGGCGGTGGCCGGCGTGGCGCTCGCTCCGGTCAGCTTCGGGCTCTCGCTGGGGTTGACCGCCGTCGGGGCCTCGTCGCAGGTGGCGGCTGCCGGGGTGCCCGACGACCCGCCGGCGGTCCGGTTCCAGGGTGAGACGGCGCCGGCGGTCGTCGACTCGATGCGCGACGCCATCCGCCTGCTGCACGGCTACATCGCCGAGCAGGAGCAGAAGATCGCCGACGCGCTCACCAACTGCTGCCAGGCCGTGGCGCAGCAGCGGGACAGCTTCGTCGCGAAACGGCCGGCGCTGGCCGACGCGACCCAGTCTGACGTGACCGGGCCGCTGTTCATGGGCTACTCGACCTGACGGCGACCGTTCACCTCGACCGTTTAGCTCGACCATCCACAACGACCCTCCACACGCCCACTTCGACGACGACAATGACTGGGGAACGGATCGTGGGACTGCTGGCAGACCGGCTCGACAACATGCACGTGACGGCGGTCGCGCCGGGTGGCGCGATCTCCGGTGAGCTGCGCGGCCGCGACTGCGTACGGGTCACCTTCGCCGCCGGCCGCTACCAGTGGCTGGACGAACGCTACGTCGAGCAGCAACTGGCCGGGCTGGGCCGGCTGTTGTGGGCGGGCAGGATGAAGGCGTACTGGGCGGCGGTCAGCGAGGCGCTCGGCACCTCGGTGTCCGGCGAGGACCCACCGGTCGGGCCGCGCGACGTCGACTACCAATCGGCCCGGGGCGGCATCGTCGCCGAAGGCCGCTCCGACGACGGTTCGGTGCAGATCGAGGTCCGCGGGATGCGGGACTGGACGGTGCGGATCGTGCCGGGCAGCCTGCGCCGGTTCCGGGAGGACGAATTCTCCGTACGCGTGCAGCAGGCCGCCACCGCGTTGATCCGCGACCAGTTTGCCCAGGTACGTTCCTTGAAGGACACCATCTACGGTACGGCCGGATAGTCCGGCCGGCAGGGGTGTGACCGCCGTCAAGTTGCCGACACGGTTTCCGCTGCCCCCGCACGGGAACGCCAAGGATCGATACCGTGGTCAGGGGAGGCGGTCATGCCGGTTGCAGCGGACACCAGTTCGGTCACGGAGTCGACGGTCGGCGCGTGGGTTGCCCGGTGGATCGTCGGGGCGGCGCTCGGGCAGATCGTCTTCGGCGGCACGGTGCGGCTGGTGCTGGCGGTCCTGATGGGGGCCTTGCTCGGCGGCCTCGGCGTCTGGTTGCTGATGCGGCACCGGGCAGCCCGCCACCCGGAGCAGACCCGCACGCGCGCGGAACAGGCACACCCGGAACAGATCAGACCGAAGCAGACCCGAGCGAAGCAGGCCCCGGGGCCGAGGATCCGCTATTCACCGCTGGCGCCGCCCGGCCGACGCTGAGCCGGTCCGACTCTGACCGGGCCGCCGCTGAGCCGGGCCCGACCGTCGGCGCTGCCGGCCTACCCGTGCTGGGCGGCGGCTGAGGTCCGGGCGCGCGGCCGGACCTGCTCCCGGGCCTCGGGTGCCAGCCGGGGTGGCCAACTGCCGGGCACCAGGACCCCGCAGTGGTACGCCCAGGCGACCAACGCGGTCCGGTTGGTGACCCGCGCCTGGCGCAGCAGCGCGGTCACGTGGTACTCGACGCCCTTGCGGCTCAGGTGCAGACTGGCGGCCAGTTCGGCGGTCGAGGCGCCGCCGGCCAGCCCTTCCAGCACCCGGGCACCGACCTCGGTCAGCTGCGGGCGGCGTACCCGGTTCTCCGGGGTGAGCAGCACCAGCACCGAGTCGGCCGGCGGCTCCGTCCCGCGTACCGCCACGGCGGTGATGTGGCTGGAGGCGAGGCGGCCGTCGGTGGTGGTCACCTCGGCCAGGCCGACGAAGTGCGGGTACGCGTCGGTCAGCAGGATGCTGAACCGGTGGCGGAACCAGGCCCGCCGGTCCGGGTGCAGCACCAGCTCGAACGGACGTCCGGCGAGCTGCGCGCCCGACCAGCCGATCCACCGGGTCAGGCCGGCCGAGACGCGCACCACCCGGCCGTACCGGTCGAGCTGCAGGGCCCGGGCGTCGGGCCGGAGCCGGAGCCCACCGATCAGGTCGGGGTCGGCGCCGGCTGCCAGGCCGGGTTCCGTACGGGCAACGCTGGTGATGCTGGCAGTCTCCACAAAAGGTACGTTGCCCGGCTCGACTGCTCATTCGGCAGTCCATTTTCTGCTTGCTTCGACCCGGTTGTTGCTTGCTTCGGCCCGGTTGTTCCCACTTCAGGCCCGGTTATCGCGCACTGCGGTCGATAAACTACCCGCTGCACATGGCTCAGTTGGTCAACCCATACCCACCTGACGCGCCGTCATCGTGTCAGCCGGGCGCCGGCCGCTCCACCTGTTACTGGGCAGTACCCCAAAAATGTGTCCCGAGGGGTGTCACCGACGAGGGTGTCTCGCACGTTGCCCCCGGCGGCGACGCGGCACCCGGTTAGCCTCGGCGGGACCAACCCGTGCCTGGAAGGTGACGATGACGACCTCAACGACCGGCGGCCGGGCCGACGCCGCCGCCACCCCACTGGTCCGGGTCGACGTGTGGTCCGACGTGATCTGCCCGTGGTGCTACATCGGGAAGCGACGGCTTGATACCGCGTTGGAGCAGTTCCCGGACGCCGACCGGGTGCAGGTGCGCTGGCGCAGCTTCCAGCTGGACCCCACGCACGGTGAGCCGCTGCCGGTGCCCGAGATGCTGGCCCGCCGGACCGGCGGGTCACCGGCCCAGGTCCGGGCGATGACCCAGCGGGTCAGCGAGTTGGCCGCCGCCGAGGGCCTGACCTACGCACTGGACCGCGCGGTCTCGGTGAACACCTTCGACGCGCACCGGTTGAACCAGTTCGCCTCGGCGAACGGGCTCGGCGGGCCGCTGCACGAGCGGCTGATGCGGGCGCATCTGGCCGAAGCCGCGGTGCTGGACGACCCGCAGACCCTGGTCCGGCTCGCCGTCGAGGTCGGCCTGGACCGGGCCGCCGCCGAGCAGGTGGTCCACGGCGACGGGTACGCCGCCGAGGTTGACGCCGATGCCAGGGCCGCCCGCCGGCTGGGCGCCACCGGGGTGCCGTTCTTCGTGCTGAACGACCGGTGGGGGATCTCCGGGGCCCAGCCGGTCGAGACGTTCGCGTCCGCGCTGCGCACCGCCCACAGCGCGGCGGCGTAGCCCACGGGCGGGTCAGCTCACCTGTTGACGGTCGCGGCCGTCCTCCCCGGCGGATCGTTGCCCGCCGCCGCGTTCCGCCGACGGACGGTGTGACCGGTAGGTCAGCCACAGCGCGGCGATACCGGCGATCGCGGCGGCGACGCTGGCCAGCTGGTCGGCCAGCGACGGACCGATGCTGACCACGACGACGACCAGCAGCACCAGGGCGAGCGTGCCGAGGCCGGCGGTGCGCAGGAACTGCCGTACCGCCGGTCCGGCGTCGCGGAGCACCAGGACGGCGAGAAGTTCGAGCACGATGATGCCCGCCATCACCAGCAGCGGGACGTGCCATGGTTCTATCTGCACGACGTACCTCTCCGGACCATGCCGCCAGCCCCGGGGTCAGGCCAGCGCACTTGCCATCTCCGTGGTGAACTGTGGCGACAGGTCCTGGTCCTCGTAGAGAAACCGTTCGACATGCTCCTTGACCACGTCGGAGAACCGCCGGTAACCGGGGTGCACCGGCCGGGGCAGCGAGTTCTCCACCGCCTCGCGCACTCTGACCAGGTGCGGGATCGAGGCCCGCAGGTTGGGGTCGTTGTACGCGCCGATCGCCGTCGGCGCGATGCCGTGCGAGGCGAGGATCTTCTGCGCACCTTCGCTGGTGGCGAACGAGATGAACGCCAGGGCGCGGTCGACGTACCGCGAATCGGCGACGACGGCCAGGCTCTGGCCGCCGAGGATGCCCTGGCTGAGCGGGTCGACCCGGATCCGTCCGGTTGCCACGTCCCGGTTGCCGGCCAGTTGCAGCTTGCGGTACTCGACCGGCCAGCTGCGCAGGTACCGGATCGTGGAGTCGGCCGCGCCGAACGCCTCGAGTGACTCGGGCTCGCCGCCGGACGTCAGCACCTTTCCGGCGTCGATCGCATCCTTCAACGGCTGCAGCGCGGCCTTCCACAGTTCGACGTCGGTGGAGATCCGGTCGGCGGGCCGTTCGACACCGGGCGTACCCAGTGGTTTCAGTACGGCGGGCCGCTCGGCGACGGCGTGTTCCAGGACGTTGACCACGAACGCCTCGTAGAACGCCGATACGTTGGGGCGCAGCTGGCCGACGAACTGCTGCGACCCGTCCGGGATCGTGGCGAGCAGGTCGGGCAGCCGGCGGGGCGGCGCCTCGGTGGAGTCGCCGTCGAGCCGGGTGAACAGCATGCCGACGTCGGTGTTGAACGGTGCCGCCCAGTACGCGCCGGGTTCGTCGGGCACCCGGCTGACCTGGTCGAGGGGGGTGATGAGTTGCCGCCCGCCGGTCGGCGGGATCTTCTCGATCAGACCCTTGGTGGCGAACTCGGGCACGTCGACGATGTCGAGGTTGAGCAGATCGGCCTCACCTGCGGCGGCCTTCTCCAGCATGATCCGGCGTTCGTCGCCGGAGCCGCTGTCGATCGGGTCGACCCGTACGATGGTCTGCGGGTTGGTCTCGTTCCACATGCTCACCAGCAGGTCCCGGGCGCCGGTCGGGTCTCCGCCTGTGGACAGTCGCAGCTCGACCCGCGATTGCAGCCGGCCGCCGGGGGCCGCGTAGGTGGCGACCGCCGCCAGGGTCCCGGTGGCGATCACTCCACTGAGAAATGAGCGCCGGCTGTACGGCGCCTGGTCAGACATGGGCGTACGCTCCCTCCGCCGCCGATCACGGTGACTCCCACCATGATCGACAAACAGCGATGGTTGTGTACGTCACACTACGCGTCTGCGTCAAGGCTGTTACGCGGCGCGGTCAGCGCGACCGTGACGGATTGACGTCAGGACGGCAGTCGCATCGTCGACATGAACGTGGGCAGCAGCCACGGCCGCCGACCGCCGACCGCCACCTTGCGGCCGAGCGCCGCCCGCAGCCGGCCCACCCGGCCGAACAGCATCAGGTTGAACGTCGCCGGGTCGTAGCGCAGCCGCACGTCCGGTCTCGGGTCGACCGGCTCCAGCAGTACCCGGCCGTCGACCAGGGCCAGGGTGGTCGGGCCACCGGTACGCGGGTGAAAGGTCACCGAGATCCGCCCGGCGCGGACCGGCCGGTCGTGGTCGAGTAGCCGGCCGTAGCCGCAGCGAGTGACTCCGGCCAGGAAAACGTCGACGAACAGGGCGGCCTGGTGCGGGTCGGTGTGCCACCGGGCACCGACCGACCGGGCGATGTCCCAGGCGTGGATGTTCATCTCGTTGAGCAGATGGGAGTAGAGGCCGGCGACCGGCAACTGAGCGGCGCCGAGCCAGCTCACCTCATGCTGCGGGTCGACCGAGTCGGCCAGTCGGGTCAGCTCCGCGACGTCGGCGCGGATCCGGGCCGACAGCGCCGGCACGTCGCGCTCGGTGAACTGCGCCAGCACGCGCCGGTTCATCTCGGCGACGGTGTCCACGGTCGTGTTCGCCCGCAGCTCGTTGATCTCGGGCACCGGCAGGTTCGGGACGCCGCCGGTGACCAGCGCGATGTCCATCGCGGTGATGGTGGCCAGATGAGCCATCGTGTCGGCGAGGCTCCAGTCGGCGGTCACCGGATGGTCGGCGGGCAGTCCGTCCACCAGGGTGAGCAGCCGTCGCGACAGGTCCGGGGCGGAGGTGGCGGCGCACCGCCACTGGTCCGAGGTGACCGACATGACTTCATTCTGGGTTTCCCCGCTGTCGCGAAGTTGTCGTGGATTGCCGTCTTGGGCGTCATCCGCATCGACCGGCACCGCAGTGGGGCAAGATCTGAGAGGACACCACTTCCCGCCGCCCAAATGATCAACGCATGACTATATCCAGGAGTGGATCTCCACAGCCCCAGACCATCCAACCGGCGTCCGGCTATCCGGCCGCGGCCTCCCGGACCCGGATCGCGCTGATCGGCGCCGCTGCCGGGGTGCTGCTCGCGGTGCTCTGGTCGTACGAGTTCGTCGACCACGTGATCGGTGACAACGTCGCGAACGCGCTGCTCGGCCACGACGCCAAGGCGACCGCGATCGGCGGCACCGTAGCCGGTCTGGTGTTCGCGTTCGTCACCGGGCTGGCCGGCACCTTCACCGCCTGCAACGTCGCGATGGCCGCGTCGATCGGGCCGATGAGCCAGGCCAGCGGCAGCGCGGCCACCCGGGCCGGGCTGCGCAGCCTGCTGCGGCCGATCGGCTGGCTCACCCTCGGCATGGTCGCCGTCGCCGGGGCGTACGGCTTCGTCGGCGTGCTGATCGGCGACCGGCTGCCGCAACTGTCCACCGGCTCGGTCGGCGGGCTGCCGGTACGCCTGGTCCAGTCGATGGTGGTCTTCGGGCTGATCGGGCTCGCCTTCGCCTACCTCGGGCTGGCGGCGCTCGGCGTACTGCCGGACCCGTTCGCCCGCCGCCCGGTGGCCCGGGTGGTCACCCTGGGCGCGCTCGTCGGCGGGTTCCTGATCGGCCGGCCGTACCCGCTGTTCAACAAGCTGTTCATCTGGGCGGTCGACAGCGGCAACCCGCTGTACGGGGCCGGTGCGTTCGTCCTGCAGTCGCTGGGCAACATCGTCATCGTGTCGGCGGTGTTCGCGCTGCTGGTCGTGGTCACCCGGGGCGGACTGATCCGTTGGCTGGCCAGCGATCCGGCCCGCACCGCCGCGGTCACCGGCGGGCTGCTGATCGCGCTCGGTGTCTTCATGGTCGTCTACTGGGACGTGCGACTGCCGGCGATGTTCGACTACGGCTGGTTCCCCACCATGCCGTACAACAGCCGCTGACCTGCCGGCGGCCGCGGTGACCGGTTGACGCGTGCGCAGGGTCAACCGCCGTATCCGTTGGCGGCCACCTGCTTTGCCCGCTCGGCGTAGACGCCCGGGTCGGCCGGCAGCACCGTACCGAGTCCGTCCACGTAGCGGTTGAACATGCAGAACGCCGCCGCGATCAGCACCGTGTCGTGGACCTCCAGGTCGGTGGCGCCGGCCGCCCGGGCGACGTCGACCAGCGCGGCGTCGACCTGTCGGCCGGACCGCGCGACGGCGCCGGCGATCTTCAGCAGGGCGCGCAGCTTCGGCGTGATCGCGGCGCCGTCGACGTCCACCTGGACCGCCTGCACCATCGGCATTCCACCGTCGAGTTGCTCGGCGGCGAACGCCGAGTGCGACGCGGAGCAGAACGAGCACTCGTTGCGCTGCGACACGTACGCGGCGATCAGCTCACGCTCGCCCGGGGTCAGTGTCGGGTGCGGCGCGTGCAGCAGCACCTCGGCGAGCGCGCCGAGCGGGGCGGCGGTCTCCGGCCGGTACCGGAACAGGCCGGTGATTCCCGGGTGTTCCGTCTCGTCCAGACCAAGATCGATGTGCGCCATCCGGCGGCCTCCTGAGGCGGTCGTCCGCCGTCGGTCGGCGGCACGGTCCCAACGGGATGATGCCGCAACTTCGATCGACGAGGTTCTTCCAAAGTGCCCCGACTGTCGCCCGGCGGCCACACCATCCAACTTGGGCACGGACAGCGACGAGGTGGGCACGCTGGCGGATGACGCCGGCCATCAGCCGATGCCACGATCGCCGCATGGCTGACTTGGACAAGCTCCGACGCGCTGCGGGGGACCAGGCGACGGAGATGGTACGGCGACTCGGCACACTGGTGGCCGCCGAGTCCCCGCCCGGCGCGGTACGGCTGCTGCACGACTGCGCCGACCTGCTCGACACCTGGGGCAGCGAGGTGCTCGGCCGACCGGCCCGCCGGATCGTCCGCGACGGGCTGCCACATCTGCTCTGGCCGGCGGTCGATCAGCGGATCCTGCTGCTCGGCCACTACGACACGGTCTGGCCGGCGGGCACCGTCACCGACTGGCCGTTCACCGTGTCCGGCCCGATCGCCACCGGGCCGGGCGTGTGCGACATGAAGGGCGGGATCGTGCAGCTGCTCGGCGCGCTCGCGCTGCTGCCCGATCCGTCCCGGGTCGGGCTGCTGCTGACCTGCGACGAGGAGAGCGGGTCGCCGACCTCCCGGCAGCTTATCGAGCAGCAGGCCGGCCGATCCGGAGCGGTGCTCGTCGGCGAGCCGAGCAGCGAGGACGGTGGGCTCAAGGTCGCCCGCAAGGGCGGCTCCGTCTACCGGATCACCGTCCGTGGCCGGGCCGCGCACGCGGGCGTGGAGCCGCACCGCGGGGTCAACGCGGCGGTCGAGCTGGCCCACCAGGTGCTGGCGGTACGGTCGTTGGCCGCCGACGGCACCACGGTCACACCCACCGTGCTGCACGGCGGCGCGATGACCAACCAGGTGCCGGAGTCCGCCGAGTTCAGTGTCGACGTACGGGCCTGGACCCGCGACGAACTGCACCGGGTGGACCGGATGATCCGGGCGTTGCCGGCGCGGCTGGCCGAGGCCACGCTCGACGTCGACGGCGGGGTGAACCGGTACCCGCTGCCCGAGTCGGTAGCGGTGCCGCTGCTGGAGGTGGCCCAGCGGGTCGGCCGGCGGATGGGGCTGCCGCCATTGGTCGGGGTACGCGCGCCGGGCGCGTCCGACGCGAACTTCACCGGCTCGATGGGCATACCTACGCTGGACGGACTGGGGGTGGTCGGCGGCGGGTCGCACGCCCGTAGCGAATGGGCTGACCTGTCACAGATGTCGGACAGGACGGCATTGCTGGCTGCCATGATGATCGACATTCTGGACGATCATCGGCTTAGTGCACTTTCGACGGCGCGGGACCACGCGCCGACCGGTTAGGCTCCGGACGGCCCGGGATCGCGGCCGACGTCGAGCCAGCCGTGGAGGTCTCCGCCGCCATGAGTCCGACCAACCGCCAGCCGGACATCGCCCCGCGGTTCGGGGTGGAAGAGGAGTTCCTCGTCGTCGACCCGGTCACCCGGGCTCCGGTGCCGCGCGCCGCCGAGGTCGTCGCCAGCGCCGCGTCCCGGTTGCCCGGACGGGTGGCCGGCGAGATCACCCCGCTGCAGGTGGAGACCCGTACCGAGCCGTGCGTCGGGCACACCGAGCTGGCGGCGCAGCTGGCCGAGGCCCGCAAGGTCGCTGGCGGATGCGCCCGGGAGCGCGGACTGCGGCTGGTGGCCACCGGCTCGGCCGCCGTCGCCGGGCCGGTGCCGCCGCCGATCACCACCGGGCCACGGCAGGACCGGGGCATCGAGACGTTCCGCGGCCTGCACGACGAGCTGGCCATCTGCGCGCTGCATGTGCACGTGGAGATGCCCGACCGGGAGCGGGCGGTGCAGGTCGGCAACCATCTGCGGCCGTACCTGCCGGTGCTGCTGACCCTCACGGCGAACTCGCCATTCTGGGACAACCGGGACTCCGGCTACGCCAGCTGGCGGACGATGACCTGGCCGCGTTGGCCGGTGGCCGGTCCGCCGCCCCGGTTCGACTCGGCCGCGCACTACGACCGGGTGGTCGACTCGCTGCTGGCCGCCGGTGCGTTGGTCGACCGGGGCACGATCTTCTGGGACGTCCGCCCGTCCGAGCACAGCCCGACCGTGGAGGTCCGGGTCGCCGACGCCGCGCTCACCGTCGAGGAGACCGCGCTGTACGCGGCCGTGGTCCGCGCCCTGGTGACCCGGCTGTCGGCGCTGGTCGAGCAGGGTGTGCCCGCGCCCGACGTACCGGACGAGCTGCTGCGGGTGGCGTACTGGCGGGCGGCGCGCGACGGGTTGGACGGCGCCGGCCTGGATCCGGCCACCGGCCGGCTCCGGCCGGCCGCCGACCTGGTCGGTGACCTGGTCGCGGCGGTGGAGGGCCAGCTACGGGCCCAACGCGCCCACCGGATGGTGGTCGACGGGGTGGACCGGCTGCTGGCCGACGGCACCGGCGCGCGACGGCAGCGGCTGGCCGCGCAACGACCGGGCGGGCTGGCCGCCGTGGTCGACTACCTCGCCGAGCGCACGTCCAGCTGACGCACGCACGCGCGACCGGGCCGGCGGCAGCGACAACGACAGCGGCGACAACGGCAATCGGTGGCAACTATCGGGGCCCACGGTGGGTGATCCTTGAAGGACAGCCCGACCGGCCCTGGAGGTCCCCGTGCAGAACGTCGCGACGGTCCCGTTCCATCTCGACCGGCTCGACCCGGCCGCGATGGGTTCCACCGCCCGCCGGTTCGCCGACCAGATGGCCAGCCGCCGTTCGGTGCGGCACTTCGCGCCCGACCCGGTGCCGCTTGAGGTCATCGAGGAGGCGGTACGCGCGGCGGCCTGCTCGCCCAGCGGGGCGAACCTGCAGCCGTGGCGGTTCGTCGTGGTCACCGACCCGCAGCGCAAACGCCGGCTACGTCAGGCCGCCGAGGCGGAGGAGCTGGAGTTCTATACCCGGCGGGCGTCCGCCGAGTGGCTGCGGGCGGTGGCCCCGATGGGCACCGACTGGCAGAAGCCGTTCCTGGAGACCGCCCCGGTGGTCATCGTGGTGTTCGAGGTGCACCGGGGCCCCAACTCACCCAAGCCGTACTACGTCAAGGAGTCGGTCGGCATCGCCACCGGGGTGCTGATCACCGCGCTGCACCTGGCCGGGTTGGCCACCCTCACCCACACGCCCAGCCCGATGAAGTTCCTCAACGAGATCTGCGACCGCCCCGCCGAGGAACGGGCCTGCGTGGTGATGCCGGTCGGCTACCCGGCGGCCGGGGTGACCGTGCCGCAGCTGACCCGCAAGCCGCTGTCCGAGGTCCTGGTCCACCGGTAGCCGGCAGCGACGCCGGCTCCCTGGTGGCCGGATGGCAGCTTCCCTGGTGTCAGCGGTGCAGGTCGGCGGCGAAGAACCGGAGAAGCGGCTGGACGTGCCGGTCCGGTCGACGCCACTCGGCCAGCAGATCCTCCAGCAGGTGCAGCTCCTCGACGAGTTCACCGCCCCGGTAGCGGCGCACCACCGGGTGGATGAAGGCGCTCTCCGACGCCCGGTCGGGCTGCGGATGGCGTTCGATCGAGAAGACGTCCGGGTAGTCGTCCCGCCCCCACCGCAGCCCGAACGTGTAGTAGTGGCTCTCGCTGCCGAATCGGCGTACCGCGTAGTCCTCCGGCAGGTCGTGGTAGTGCCGGACGTGACCGGTGGCCTGGTCGACGACCAGGGCGTCGACCAGGAACTCGAACTGGGTCCACAGCGCCGAGCTCCAGTTGACCCGGTCGAGCACCGCCCGGGTCAACGAGTCGGCGTCGGCGGAGACCTTGTCGAAGTCCAGCGGCGCCGCCTCGTACCGCTCGCGCAGCAACGCGGTCAGGGTCCGCAGGTTGTACCGGAACCCGTCAATGAACGCCGAGGAGGCCTTCTTGAAGTCGCGGTCCTGGGCCAGGGTGCCGGCGAAGTAGAGCCCGTCGACGTCGACCGACTGCCAGTCCGGGTCGGTGGCCGGCATCCGGCCGCTGGGGACCAGCCTCGGCCGCGCGCTGTCACCGAAGATCGAGGTGTCCATGGCGAAGCCGGTGCAGCGCAGCACCGATTCGTACTCCATCACCGCGGTCTCGCCGTCGGCGTGGGTGTAGGTGAGGTGCACCTCGTACCGGTCGCCGACCGGGCGGATCTCGTCGATGACGCAGTCCAGCACCGAGTGCAGGGTCTTGAACTGGTAACTGTCCAGCACCGCGCCGTGGTGGCCGCGTACGTCCCCGGGGTGTTTGGTGTTCCAGGCCAGCCGCATCGGCCGCGGGCTGGCCAGGTGCACCATGGCGGCGTGGCCGAGGATCGCCGAGGCGGTCTCGAACGCGGAGTTGCCCTTGCCGAGGATCAGCACCCGGTGGCCGGCGTAGTCCGCCGCGTCGGTGCTCATCGCCTCGTAGCCGACCGCGTGTTCGATGCCGGGCACGTCGGGGATGTTCGGCCGGCCCCAGCCGGTGGCCACGACCAGGCACTCGCAGCTGTACGTCTGGTCGCCGGCGAACACCAGGAAGCCCTTGTCGGTCTTCTCGACCCGGTCGACGCCGACCCCGTACCGGATGGCCAGCCGGTGGTGCCGGGCGAAGTCGGCCAGGTAGCGGACCAGGTCGTCGGCGCTCGGGTAGTACTCCCGGCTGTAGTCGGAGAAGGGCAGCTCGAACGGCTCGTGCAGCAGCGAGTTCCAGTCCCAGCGGAGCCGGATCTCCGGGTCGGTGCTGACGGTGTGCACCTTGTTCAGCGAGATCAGGCCGCGGTGTCTGGGGAACCGCCGGAAGAACTCCCCGGGAGCGTCGGACCGCTCCAGCGCGAGGTAGTCGCTGCCGGCCTGCTGCAGGTAGTAGCTGAGCTGCAAGCCGGCCGGGCCGGCGCCGACGATCAGATACCGATGGTGGATGGTCGCGGGCGACGCGTCGGTCATGGATCTCTCCCCGGTCGGAATATCCATGACTTTTAATGATAAATGAGAATAAGTCAATCGGTCGTACGGATCATCGACGACCGTCCGAGGGGCGGTTGCGCGGCCCCACCGGGGATCCCGGTCGCCGGGCCACGGTGGACGACCCGGGGCACCCGGATACCCAGCCGTGGTGGACGGGCCGGGCGCCCGGGATCGCCGCTGCGGCCGAGGTCAGGCCGCCTGGGTCGCCGGTTCGCGCCGGCCACTGACCTTCGCCGGCGGCATCGGGCCGCCCTTCGCGGTGCCGGACATCTCGTCACCGTCGACGACCACGTCGAACACCAGGTTCATCCGGATCGGCTTGGTGATCGACTGGAACCAGGACAACCGGTCGCCGGCCAGCTGCAGGTCCTGCAGTACCAACTCCTCCTTCTCCCCACGGGAGATCCCCTGCAGCGCACCGTCCTTGGTGAACAATTCGAGCACGGTGTGCCGGGTACCCAGCGGGGTGGCCACGGCGACCTTCCAGAATCCCTCGACAGACACGACGGCTCCTTCTCTGCGCGGTGAGCCGGACAGCCGACCGCAATACGACGGTGCACGGTGTCCGGATGACGCGTCATGCGACACCTCACTCAGGCTAGCCAGCTCCCGCCGCCGAGGGTTTCGCAATATTGCCGTCTTTCCGTCCGACCGGATCGTCGACGGATTGTGACAGATCCAGGGAATGCAGCGAATCATCGGAGGCAATGTGAAAGAAGCGCTCCGCCGTACGACCGTCGGACGATGATCCCGGTGGCCGACCGTGCCGTGCGGCCTCCCCATCTCCACCCACCCTCGGCTTCAGGAGGATCCCCGGCGAGCCGGGAGCCACAAGGGCTCCCGTTCACCGCACGCCATTTCCGGAAATTCATCGGATCGGCGTTGCGGCAACGACGTCCGCCCTGTCAACTCCGTCGGCCTGGACAACAGCCGATGGTTCCCGCAGTAAGGAGACCAGACCGTGCTGGGTCAACGCCTGCGCTCGATCAGCCCCGGAATAGCGGCGATTTTACTCCTCGCCGTGATGTTCTTCGTCATCGACGCTCGCGTGTCGGTGGCCGGCGCTGACGAGGTTGCCCAAAAGTACCGGTTCACCGAGCTTGAGATCGACTATCCGGAGGGTTACGACCAACTACCTAAACGGAACATCCGTGAGGTCAACGAGTCGTACCACAAGATCCGGTCCTGGATCTCCTCGGTGGGCGCGAGCATCGCCGTCAACGACCTGACCGGCCACGGGGTGGCCAACAGCCTGTGCTTCGTCGACGTGCGGACCAACGAGGTGGTGGTCACCTACGCGCCGACCGCACCGGCCGCCGACCGGTTCGAGCCGTTCCTGCTCGACCCGGCCCCGCTGCCGATCGACCACACGATGGCACCGATGGGCTGCGTACCGGGTGACTACAACCTGGACGGCCGGATGGACATCATGGTGACCTACTGGGGTCGGGTGCCGATCCTGTTCCTGCGCAAGGCCGGCACCGAGCTGCCCGCCAACGAGGCGTACCACCGACAGGAGATCCTGCCGCAGGACTCGCCGGACGGCCGCTACCACGGTCCTAAGTGGCACACCAACGCCGCCACGGTCAACGACTTCGACGGCGACGGCAAGCCGGATGTGGTGATCGGCAACTACTTCCCCGAGTCCGACGTGCTCGACCCGGACGGCCAGGACAACGTCGAGATGAACGACTCGCTCTCCACCGCCACCAACGGCGGCGGGCTGCAGGTGCTGCGCTGGCATGCGGCGACCGCCGGTGACACGCCGTCGGTGACGTTCGTGCCGGAGCGGGGCGCGGTCCCGTTCGCCAAGAGCACCGGCTGGACCCTGGCGCTCGGCTCCGCCGACCTGACCGGTCGCGGCCTGCCGGACATGTACGTGGCGAACGACTTCACCTTCGACGCCCTGCTGCACAACGTCTCCCGCCCCGGTCGGATCAAGTTCGAGGCGGTCTACGGCGAGCGCAGCCACGGTACGCCGAAGTCGTTCCAGCTGGGCAAGGACTCGTTCAAGGGGATGGGCGTCGACTTCGGCGACCTGAACGCCAACGGCAGCTTCGACATGGTGGTCTCCAACATCACCACCGCCTGGGGGCTGGAGGAGAGCAACTTCGTCTGGGTGAACCAGGCCGGCTCCGAGGAGGAGGCTCTGCAGAGCCTCTCCGCCGGTACCGCGCCGTTCATCCAGCAGGCCCGGCCGCTCGGCATGGCCTGGAGCGGCTGGGGCTGGGACGTGAAGTTCGCCGACTTCCGCAACGACGGCGACCTGGAGGTCGTGCAGACGCTCGGCTTCGTCAAGGGCGACATCGACCGGTGGCCGTGGCTGCAGGAGATGGCGATGTCCAACGACAACCTGCTGTCCAACCCGGCGATGTGGCCGAACATGCAGCCCGGCGACGACATCGCCGGTGACCAGCCGCTCGCCTTCTTCGCCCGGACCGACAGCGGCGAGTTCACCAACATCACCGAGCAGCTCGGCCTGGACGTGCCGATCCCGACCCGCGGCATCGCCACCGCCGACACCCGGGCGACCGGCGCGCTCGACCTGGCCGTGGCCCGGCAGTGGGCCGCCCCGGCGTTCTACACCAACGAGGCACCGGACCTCGGCGACTACCTCAACCTGCGGCTGTACCGGCCGACGCTGGACGGCACCGACGCCGACCTGCCCGGTACGCCGGCCTACGGCGCCACCGTCACGGTCACCACCGCAGACGGGCGCCGGCAGGTCTCCCAGCTCGACGGCGGCAGCGGCCACGGCGGCAAGCGCAGCTTCGAGGTCCACCTCGGGCTCGGCGACGCCACCGGCCCGGTCACCGTCGACCTGCGCTGGCGTGACCTCGACGGCGATCTGCACAGCACCACCCAGCAGCTGTCGGCCGGCACGCACACCCTCGTGCTGACCGACCGTGTCCAGGAGGTTCCGAACCGATGACCACGACCGCCGAACGCCAACAGACCGTCGGCACGACGACGGCCCCCGCCGGCCCACCAGCGCCGGCGGCGAAGGAGCCGGACCGCCGCTACCTGGCGCTGCGCAACTTCGCCATCTCGATGACCGTGTTCAACATCCTCGGATACACCGTCCTGGGCTTCGAGCAGCCCTGGCTGTGGCCGATCCTGGCGGTGCTGGTGGGCTACGCCACCGACCTGGTCTTCGAGACCTTCAGCGCCCGGATGCAGCAGCGGGCACCCCGGTACGCCGGGCGCGGCGGACGCGGCCTGTACGAGTTCCTGCTGCCCGCCCACATCACCGCGCTGGCCTGCAACATGCTGCTGTACGCCAACGACATGTTCCTGCCGATCGCGTTCGCGGTGATCGTCGGTGTCACCGGCAAGTACGTCTTCCAGGCCCCGGTGTACGGCCGGATGCGGCACTACATGAACCCGTCCAACCTGGGCATCACCGCGGCCCTGGTCTGCTTCGGCTCGTGGATCTCGATCGCCCCGCCGTACCAGTTCACCGAGGGTGCCAACACCTTCTTCCGGATCATGATCCCGATCATCATCGTCACCGCCGGTACGGTGATCAACGCCATGCTGACCCGCAAGGTGGCGTTGATCGTCGGCTGGCTGGGCGGCTTCGCCATCCAGGCGCTGCTGCGGCACTGGATCTGGGACGTGGCGCTGTTCTCCGCGCTCGGCGTGATGGCCGGGGTGGCGTTCGTGCTGTTCACCAACTACATGATCACCGACCCGGGGACCACCCCGGTCAAGCCGATCCACCAGTTCATGTTCGGGTCGTCGGTGGCCATGGTCTACGGCGTACTGATGCTGTTCAACGTCGTCTACACGCTGTTCTTCGCCGTCGTCGTGGTCTGCGGCGCCCGCGGCATCTACTGGTGGATGGTTCACCTGCGCAAGCGCGCCCAGCAGCAGGCGGCGGTGGCACCCGCCCCCGCGCCGGTGGCCGGCGCGGCGGCGTGAGGAAAGGTATCTGATGACTGACCGTATCGCGGTGGTCGGGATCGCCTGCCGGTATCCCGACGCCGACTCCCCCAACCAACTGTGGGAGAACGTACTCACCGGCCGCCGGGCCTTCCGCCGGCTGCCGGACGAGCGGATGAACCACGAGGACTACTACTCCCCCGACCCGGCCGCACCGGACCGGTTCTACTCGGCCAAGGCGGCGGTGCTGGAGGGGTTCGAGTTCGACCGGGTCAAGTACCGGATCGCCGGCAGCACGTTCCGGTCCACCGACATGACCCACTGGCTGGCCCTGGACACCGTCGCCCGGGCGCTGGCCGACGCCGGCTTCGCCGACGGTGAAGGGCTGCCGGCGGCCAGCACCGGCGTGGTCATCGGCAACACCCTGACCGGTGAGTTCAGCCGGGCGAACCTGCTGCGGCTGCGCTGGCCGTACGTGCGACGCACGGTCGGCGCGGCCCTGCGCGAGCAGGGCTGGGACGACACCGCGGTGACCGCCTTCCTGGACGACCTGGAGCCGCGCTACAAGGCGCCGTTCCCGCCGATCGACGAGGACACCCTCGCCGGTGGGCTGGCCAACACCATCGCCGGGCGGATCTGCAACCACTTCGACTTCAAGGGCGGCGGGTACACCGTCGACGGTGCCTGCTCGTCGTCGCTGCTGTCGGTGGCCACCGCCTGCAACGCGCTGAGCAACGGCGAACTGGACGCGGCGATCGCCGGCGGGGTGGACCTGAGCATCGACCCGTTCGAAGTGATCGGGTTCGCCAAGACCGGCGCGCTGGCCACCGCCGAGATGCGGGTGTACGACCGCAACTCCAACGGCTTCTGGCCCGGTGAGGGCTGCGGCATGCTGGTGCTGATGCGCGACGAGGACGCCATCGCCCGGGGGCTGCGGCGGCACGCGGTCATCGCCGGCTGGGGCTACTCCTCCGACGGCAAGGGCGGCATCACCCGGCCGGAGGCCAGCGGCCACCGGCTGGCCATCCGGCGGGCGTACCAGCGGGCCGGCTTCGGCATCGACTCGGTCGCCTACCTGGAGGGGCACGGCACCGGGACGGCCGTCGGCGACGCCACCGAGTTGCGCGCGTTCACCGAGGCCCGCCGGGAGGCGGCGCCGGAGGCCGAGCCGGCCGCGATCAGTACGGTCAAGGGCAACTTCGGCCACACCAAGGCCGCCGCCGGGGTCGCCGGTCTACTCAAGGCGATCCTGGCGGTCCGCCAGCAGGTGATCCCGCCGGCAACCGGACACGTCGAGACCCACCCGGAACTCGACGTCGAGCAGCCCGCGCTGCGGGTGCCGGACAGCGCCGAGCTGTGGCCGGCGGACAAGCCGATCCGGGCCGCGGTCTCGTCGATGGGCTTCGGCGGGATCAACGCCCACGTGGTGGTGGAGACCGCCGAGACCAGTCGGCGGACCCGGGTCGGCACCGCGACGACGGCGCTGGTGCGGTCCCGGCAGGACACCGAACTGCTGCTGTTCGACGCCCGGAGCCCACAGGAGCTCGGCGAACGGCTCGGCGGGCTGGCCCCGTGGGTGGCCCGGCTGTCCTACGCCGAGCTCGGCGACCTGGCCGCCGCGCTGGCCGGGCAGCTGGCCGGCCAGCCGGTCCGGGCCGCGGTCGTCGCCGGCTCCCCGGAGCAGGCCGCCGCCCGGCTCAGCCGGCTGGCAGAGGCGGTCGCCGCTGGCGAACGTACGGTGATCGACGCCACCGACGGCGTGTTCCTCGGCGCCGCCGGCGGCAACCCGCGCATCGGGTACCTGTTCCCCGGGCAGGGTGCCGGCCGGCGGGCCGACGGTGGCGCACTGCGTCGCCGGTTCGCCGACGTCGACGCGCTGTACCGGACGTACCAGCCGCCGGCCGGCACCGACCTGGTGGCCACGGCGGTCGCCCAGCCACGGATCGTCACCGGATCGGTCGCCGGGCTGCGGGTGCTGTCCATGGTGGGCATCGAGGCCACCGGCGCCGCCGGGCACAGCCTCGGTGAACTGACCGCGCTGCACTGGGCCGGGGCGATGGACGAGCCGACGCTGCTCGCCACGGCCGCCGCCCGGGGCCGGATCATGGCCGACGCCAGCGCCGGTGACGGCACCATGGCCAGCATCTCCGCCGCGCCCGAGGTGGTGCAGCCGCTGCTGTCCGGTACGGCGGCGGTGATCGCCGGCTACAACAGTCCGCAGCAGACCGTGGTCTCCGGCCCGGTCGCCGCGGTCGAGGAGGTCGGTGCCCGGGCGCAACGACAGGGCCTGTTCTGGACCCGGATCGCCGTGTCGCACGCCTTCCACTCCGAGGCGGTCGCCCCGGCCGCGGTGGCGTTCGGCGAGCACCTGGCCGGTCAGTCGTTCACCCCGCTGGCCAGGTCGATGGTCTCCACTGTCACCGGTGAGCCGCTGCCGGCCGACACCGACGTCGTCGACCTGCTGCGCCGGCAGGTGCTCGACCCGGTGCGGTTCACCCAGGCGGTGAGCCGGCTGGCGCAGAGCAGTGACCTGCTGCTGGAGGTCGGCCCGGGTCGGATCCTGCGGGGCCTGGCCGGTGAGATCGCCCCGGACGTGCCGACGATCTCGCTGGAAACCGACAGCCTGTCGCTGTCCGGGCTGCTCAACGCCGTCGGGGCGGCGTACGCACTGGGCGCTTCGATCGACCACGATGCGTTGTTTCAGGGCCGGTTCACCCGACCGCTGGAACCCGGTCGGCCGCTGCGCTTCCTCGCCAGCCCGGCCGAGTCGGCCCCGGCCGGCGACTTCGCCGTCGCCCGGCAGGCCGGAGCCCAGCCGGCCGATCACGCCCCGGGATCCGCGAACAGCTCCCGGGACCAAGCGGCGGGGCGCTCCGGTGCCGACAGTCTCGAGGTGCTCCGTCGGCTCGCCGCCGAACGGGCCGAGCTGCCGCTGGAGGCGGTACGCCCGGACAGCCGGCCCCTTGACGAGCTGCATCTGAGCTCGATCACCGTGGGCCAGATCGTCAACCAGGCGGCCCGCGAGCTCGACGTTCCGGCGCCGACGCTGACCTCCAGCTACGCCACCGCGACGGTGGCCGAGATCGCGCAGATCCTCGACGACGCCGCCGGTGCCGCACCGGCCGGCGACGACGCGGAGCCGGTCGTCGCCGGAGTGGCCCCCTGGGTCCGGGCGTTCGCCGTGGACCTGGTGCCGACCTCGCCTGCCCCGTCCGCCGGGTCGGGTGTCGACGGTGACTGGCAGGTCTTCACCGCCGGCCACAATCCGTTCGCCGAGCCGCTGGCGGCGGCGCTACGGACGGCCGGAGTTGGCGACGGGGTGCTGCTCTGTCTGCCCCGCGACGGTCAGCCGGAGCACGTCCCGGTGCTGCTGCGGGCCGCCCGCGCGGCGCTGTCCGCCGGCGGGCCGGTCCGGTTCGTCGCGGTCGGTGACCGGCGGTCCGCCGCCGGTCTGGCCAAGACGCTGCACCAGGAGCATCCGGAGATCGACACCACGGTGGTGCTGCTGCCGTTGCCGGAGTACCCGGCGGCCGACGACGATCCGGCGGCCCGCGACGAGGGACTCGACGAGGTGGTGCGCCGGCTCGTCGCCGACGTCGGTGCGACGACCGGATTCAGCGAGGTCCACTACGACGCCGCCGGTGAGCGGTACGAGCCGGTGCTGCGGCCGATCCAGCTGCCGCCCAACGGCGGCGCCGGGATCGGCCCGGACGACGTGCTGCTGGTCACCGGCGGCGGCAAGGGCATCACCGCCGAGTGCGCGTTGGCGCTGGGCCGGGACACCGGCACCGCCGTCGGTCTGCTCGGCCGCTCCGACCCGGCCGACGACGCCGAACTGGCCGCCAACCTGGACCGGTTGCGGGCCGCTGGTGTCCGGTTCCACTACGCCCGGGCCGACATCACCGCGGTGGACCAGGTGAAGGCGGCGGTGAACGCCGTCGAGCAGGCGCTCGGCCAGGTCACCGGGGTGCTGCACGGCGCCGGACGCAACGAACCGACACCGTTGGCCGCGCTCGACGAGGCCGCTTTCCGCCGTACCCTGGCTCCGAAGATCGACGGCCTGGACGCGGTGCTCGCCGCTACCGACCCGCAGGCGCTGCGGCTGCTGATCACCTTCGGCAGCATCATCGGTCGGGCCGGTCTGCGCGGCGAGGCGCACTATGCCACCGCGAACGACTGGATGACCGACCTGACCCGCAAGGTCGGCGAGGACCACCCGCACATCCGCTGCCTCGCCCTGGAGTGGTCGGTGTGGTCGGGTGCCGGTATGGGTGAACGGCTCGGGGTGCTGGAGTCGCTGACCCGCGACGGCATCGCCCCGATCCCGGTCGAGGACGGCATCGCGATCCTCAAGGAGGTGCTGGCCAGCCCGTCCGCGCCGCAGGCGATGGTGGTGATGAGCCGCTCCGACGGGCTGCCGACGGTCACCATGGAGCGGCGGGAGCTGCCGCTGCTGCGCTTCGTCGACCGGCCGCAGGTGCACTACCCGGGCGTCGAGCTGATCGTCGACGCCGACCTGACCGCCGACGACGACCTCTACCTGCCGGACCACCTGCTCGACGGGGACCTGCTGCTGCCGGCGGTGCTCGGCATGGAGGCGATGGCCCAGGCGGCGCGGGCGCTGACCGGGCGGATCGAGACGCCGGTACTGGAGAACGTCGAACTGCTCCGGCCGATCGTGGTACCGCCCGACGGCAGCAATACCATCCGGATCGCGGTGCTCGCCGCGCCGGACGGTGCCGTCGACGCGGTGGTCCGCAGCAGCGACACCGGGTTCGCGGCCGACCATTTCCGGGCCCGGCTGCGCTACGACCTGCCGGCCCGTCCCGAGGTACGGCCGGCGCCCGCGGCCACCGAGCTGCTGCCCATCGACCCGGCCAACGAGCTGTACGGGCCGGTGCTGTTCCAGGGGTCGCGGTTCCAGCGGCTGCAGGGCTATCTGGATCTGGCCGCCACCAGCTGCGTGGCGCGGGTGTCGAACCGGTCGGTGGCGCCGTGGTTCGCCCGGTTCCGGCCGGGTGAGCTGGTGCTCGGTGACCCCGGCACCCGGGACACGGTGATGCACGCCCTGCAGTGCTGCGTACCGGACGCCACGCTGCTGCCGGGGGCGATCGAACGGCTGCACCTGGCCGACGCGAAGGTCGCCGCCACCCTGGACGCCGTCACCATCCACGCGCTGGAGCGGTCCCGGGAGGGCGACACCTACCTGTACGACGTGGACGTCTGTGACCCGGACGGCAACCTCGTCGAGCGGTGGGTGGGGTTGCGGCTGCACGCCGTACGCAAACTGGACGGTTCCGGTCCGTGGCTGCCGGCGCTGGTCGGGCCCTACCTGGAGCGGCGGGTCGGCGCGTTCCTGCCGACCGACCTGCGGGTGGTGGTCCGCCCGGACGACCCGCAGGCGACCGAGGTGGCCGACCGGCGGGAGCAGACCCGCAAGGCGGTCAGCTGGGCGCTGGGCGGCGACACGCAGGTGCGCTACCGGCCGGACGGAAAACCGGAGGTCACCGGCGGGCCGCAGATCTCGGCGTCGCACGGCGCCGGGGTGACCGTGGCGGTCACCGGCCCGGCGGCGGTCGGCTGCGACGTCGAGGTGGCCGCCGGCCGCACCGACGAGGAGTGGGCCGACCTGCTCGGCGCGGAGAACCTGGCGCTGGCCAGGCTGGTCGCCCGGGAGCACGGCGAGGAGTTGTCGGTGTCGGCGACCCGGGTGTGGGGCGCCATCGAGTGTCTGCGCAAGAACGGCCACGCGCGGGTCGACCTGGCCGCTGAGCCGAACGCACCGGCTGGCTGGGTGGCGTTGCGGTCCGGAACCACCCGGATCGTCACCTTCACCACCGCGCTGCAGGGCGTCGACGACCCGGTGGTCTTCGCGATGTCCGCCGACGGAGGCAGGTGAGTCATGGAGTCCTACTACGAGTACCGGCACCTGGTGGGTTTCGAGGAAACCAACCTGGTGGGCAACGTCTACTACGTCAACTATCTACGCTGGCAGGGCCGGTGCCGGGAGATGTTCCTCCGGGACCGCGCGCCGGAGGTGCTGGCCGACATCCGCGACGATCTCAAGCTGTTCACCCTCAAGTGCGAGTGTGAGTTCTTCGCCGAGATCAGCGCCTTCGACGAGCTGTCGATCCGGATGCGGTTGGAGGATCTGACCCAGACCCAGATCGGCTTCGCGTTCGACTACGTCCGGCTGCGGGACGGGTTCGAGGAGCTGGTCGCCCGCGGCCGGCAGCGGATCGCGTGCATGCGCGGGCCGAACACCGACACCCGCCCGGCCCGGGTGCCGGACCCGCTGCGGATCGCGCTGTCGCACTACGCCGTCGCCAGTGGTAACGGCAACGGCAACGGGCAGCGCCGGGTGCTCGAAGACGTCAGGGAGGGCTGACCGTGGCTACCGACAAGCAGACCGTGCCGGGCGTCGCAACGGCCGGTTCCAACGGTACGGTCGGGGCGGCCGGATCCAACGGTACGGGCAGGGGTGACCACGCCGAGCTGCGCACCGTGATGGGCATGTTCGCCACCGGCGTCACCCTGGTGACGTCCGGGACCGACCTGCCGCACGGGATGACCGCGAACGCGTTCTCCTCGGTGTCGCTGGAGCCGGCGTTGGTGCTGGTGTGTGTCAAGCGCACCGCGGTGCTGCACGCGACGGTCCTGGCCCAGGGCACCTTCGCGGTGTCGATCCTCGGCGCCGACCAGGAAGGGCTGGCCCGCTACTTCGCCAGCTCGTCGCGGCCGCGTGACGAGCGGGAGTTCGAGACGGTCGACCACTGGGCGGGGCGGCACACCGGCGCCCCGATCATCTCCGGCAGCCTGGCCTGGGTGGAGTGCAAGCTGGCCGCCGTCTACGACGGCGGCGACCACTCCATCTTCCTCGGTTCGGTGCTCGGCACCGGCCGCGGTGACGGCCACGACGCGCTGCTGTTCCACGGTGGCCGGTTCGTCGAGGTCGCCGGCCGAGGCTGACCCGACCCGCCACCCGACCGGGCGGTCCCGCGCACAGCGGGACCGCCCGGTCCTTCGTTGCAGCCCGGTCCTTCGATGCGACCCCGTTCTTCGATGCGGCCCGGGTCCACACCGGAGATCGGGTGCCCGTCGCCGGCCGGACACGACGCAGCCGGCGCTCGCAGGTGCGAGCGCCGGCTGCGTCAGGTGGGCGGCCCGGTCAGGCCTCGTGGACCCGCATCGGCAGGCCGCCCCGGACCCGCAGAGTCAGCATCGGTTCGGGGACCAGGCGGTAGCCGGGCTGCACCGACATCCGCAGCCGGCGCGCCACGCAGGCGATCACGAACACCGCCTCCATCAGCCCCAGGTTGTTGCCGACGCAGAAGCGCGGACCGGCACCGAACGGGATGTACGCGTACCGGGGCCGGTCGGTGCCGCGGTCGGGGTCGAACCGGTCCGGGTCGAACCGGTCCGGATGCGGCCAGAACTCCGGATGCCGGTGCAGGGTGTACGGGCAGAGCACCAGGTCAGCGCCGGCCGGCACGTGGTAGCCGCCCACCACGTCGTCGCCCTGGGCGATCCGGGGCAGCAGCCAGACCGGTGGGTAGAGCCGCATCACCTCGTCGACGACCATCGCGGTGTACCGCAGCCGGTGCAGATCCTCGTAGACCGGTGTCCGGTCGCCGAGCACCTCGACCGCTTCGGCGTGCACCCGCTCCCAGACGTCGTGGTGTCGGTCGAGCAGATGGAACGCCCAGGTCAGGGTGCTGGCGGTGGTCTCGTGGCCGGCCAGCAGCAGGGTCACCAGCTCGTCGCGCATCCGCTGCCGGGCGACCTGCGGATCGGTCTCCTCGCTGGTCGATCCGATCAGCCGGGACACCACGTCGTCGCGTTCGGCGATGCCGCCGGCCGCGCGGCGCCGGGCGACCAGCTGATCGACGACGTCCTGCAGCTCGGCGCGGGCCCGGCGGAACCGCCGCTGCCGGGGCAACGGCACCCAGGTCGGCACCGCGCCCAGCGACATCATCTCGAAGATGGCCTGGTCCTGGACGGCTTCGAACGCGTCGCCGATGCCGCCGAACTCACCCAGGTCGGTGTCGAGCAGTGTCCGCCCCAGCACCCCGAGGGTCAGGTCGGTCATCTCGTGCCGGATGTCGACCGGTTCGTCGCGGCCGACCATGGTGTGCAGTCGGTCGGCCAGACCGACCGCCTCCTCGGCGATCGCGCCGGCCTGCCGGGCGATGCGCCGGGCCTGGAACACCGGCTGGATCGTCTTGCGCTGTTTGCGCCACAGCTCACCCTCGCTGGTGAGCAGGCCGTCGCCGAGGGTACGGCGGGCGTGGACCAGCCCGATCCCCTTGTGGTAGTTGCCCGGGTTCTCGGCGAGCACGTGCTTGGCGTGGTCGGGGTGGTTGAAGAAGTACAGCGTCTTCGGCCCCAGTGGCAGCCGGACGGCGTCGCCGTAGCGGGCCGACACCGACCGCATCACGTCCAGCCGGTTGCGGGCCATCCGGGCCAGGAGGGCCGGTGCCGACCAGGGTGACGGCCCGGGGGGACGCAACCGGCTGGGTTGGTCGGCGAGCGCGGTCACGGTTGCGCCCCGACGTCGGCGCGGAAGCGTGCGGCGACGGCGCACCGCCACACCTCGTACGCCGGCAGGTCGGACTCCGCCGCGACGGGCGGGATCTCCTCGTCGGTGATCTTGGCCGCCTCGGCCGCGCTGGTCCGGCAGAACACCTCGGTGCCCAGCTCGGTGTGCGGCGTCAGCAGCCCGGCACGGATCCGGGCCTGGGCCGCGAACGCGCTCGCCTGGGCGACGAACGGGGCATGGTCACCGGAGCGGCGCAGGAAGAGGGCGAGCTCCGCCTCGGTGGCGCCACCGGCGTACGTAGCGGCCAGGCCGGCACCGCTGTACAGGTCCTGGTGCCGGGCGACCGGGAACGCGTCGATCAGGTCCGCGGCGCGCGTCGGGTCGGAGCCGGCGACGAACCAGATGGCCCGGCCGATGCCCTGGTCCACGACGCGGTCGGCGTACCACGTCGGGCCTTCCGCCGGCCAGGGGAAGCCGCGTACCGTCCGCCGGTTGACGACGTACTCGGTGGTGTGGAAGTACGCCTGGTGAAAGCCGTACCCGTCGAGCACCAGCCAGCGCAGCAACGGGTCGGTGGCGGCGGCGCTGGCCCGGCCCCAGAGGAACCGGGGCAGCCGGGCCATCGCCCAGCCGATGCCGACGTACGCCATGTAGACGTGCCGGTCGCCGGTCCCGGCGAGGAACTCGGCGCTGCGCCGGGGTTTCCCCGGGGTGATCGCGTCGACCAGGGCGAAGCCCATCGCCGCGCCCTCGTAGGCGAACCCCTGGAAGCGGGTCGGCAACGGAGCGAGGTCGGTGTCGACGTCGGTGACCCGCCGGGCGCCGGCGGCCGAGGAGAGCCCGGCGAGGAACGCGGCACCGACGGATTCCAGGACCTCAACTGCTTCCGGCCCTTTGTCGTGGAAGCCGCGAACGGATACCCGGGTCTGCGAAATGTCAGGGGTCAGGACCCGTTGCCGGAGTCCTCGGATGATTCCGGTCACCTATCGCTCCCATTCATCCAGATCAGACAAGCATCATCATTGATCGTGCCGGCGCGGCAGTGCGGGCGCCACTTCCCGATTGCCCTGTGACCTGCGGCTAAGTAGCGTCAACAACGGCACGATGAGAGAAGACCACCGTCGCTCGCCGGGGCACGATCGGACCGGACCGACACCAACGAAATTGTTGTACGACACACCGAGCGACGACCTGTGCGGGCACTCCACGCCGGTACGGGAGATTTGTTTTGCCCAGGCGCCGTTATCGGCCCGGTCGGCGCACGATATCCGACCATGGCGCATGGGTGGATTCCAGAAATGGAGGAGACCGATGCTGGTCCTGGTCACCGGTGGCACCGGATTCGTCGGCGCGCACACGGTCGCGGCCATCCTGGCCGCCGGCCACCAGGTCCGGGTACTGGCCCGCGACGTCGCCGGGGTGGCCCGGGCGGTGGCACCGCTGGGAGTGCCCGACACGGCGGTCGACGTGGTGGTCGGTGACGTCACCGACCCGGCCGCGGTCGACCGGGCGGTCCGGGGCACCGACGCGGTGGTGCACGCCGCCTCGGTCTACTCGTTCGACAGCCGGCGGCACGCCGCTACCCGGCGGACCAACGTACGCGGCACCGAACTGGTGCTGGCGGCGGCGCGTGACCATGGGGTGGCCCGCACGGTGTACGTGTCCACAGTGGGTGCTTTGCTGCCGGCAGGCGGCTCACCGCTCGGCGCGCGCTCGCCGCTCGGCCCGCGCTCGCCGGTCGGCACCGCCAGCGAGACCTACCTGGCCAGCAAGGCGGCGGCGGAACGGATCGCCCGCCGGCACCAGGAGCAGGGCGCGCCGGTGGTGATCAGCTATCCCCCGGCGCTGCTCGGTCCGGACGACCCGAAGATCGGCGACCAGACCGCCCGGCTGCGGTACGTGCTGCGCGGCATGATGCCGGTCTGGCCGACCGGCGGTTTCCCGGTCGGCGACGTCCGCGACACCGCCGCCCTGCACGCGGCGCTGCTCACCGCGCCGAGCGACGGCCTGGACCGGCACTTCGGGCCGGGACGGTACGTCAGCACCCGCGACTACGTGGCCACCGTCCGTGCGGTGACCGGGCGACGGCTGCCGACGGTGTTCCTGCCGGCTCGGGCGATGTTGCCGTTCGCCCGGCTCACCGACCTGGTGCAACGGGTCTGGCCGTGGCACATCCCGGCCGAGTACGGAGCCTGCTACGTCTGCGCCTGCGCGGCCCACCCGCCGCAGGACGCGCCGTTGATCGGACCGCCCGCCCGCCCGTTCGACCGGACGGTCGCCGACACGGTGCGCTGGCTGCACCGGACCGGGCGGCTTTCTGCCGAACAGGCCGGGCGGGCGTCGACCGACCCGGCCGGACAGCCATTGCCCGACCGACAGTGATCCGCCGTGGCGACACGGCCGTACCAGGGAGGCAAGCATGTCCGTAAGCGACTCCGTCCGCGCCGAGTCGAATGCCTCGGGCGCCGGACCGACCCCGGCCGGACCGGCCGCGGCCGGGTACCGGCAGGTCCGCCGGAACGTGGCCGAGCTGCTCACCGCCGGTTCGCCGGACCTGGCCGCAGCCGTACCCGGCTGCCCGGACTGGAGCATCGCAGACCTGGCCAGCCACCTGGTCCAGGTCTGTGCCCGGGTGCATGAGCGGATCGTCTCGGGTGAGGCGGCGGCGGAAGGCACCGGCGGCGGACCGCCGCCGGCCGGCATCCAGTTCTCGCTGCTGCCGGCGGACCGCGCGACCGCACCGCTGCCGGCTGGCGGGATCGGCGAGCTCCTCGACGACTGGACGCGGTTGAGCGGGCCGGTCGAGCAGTTCCTCGGCGAGCCGTTCTCCGTCCGGCGGGGCATTCTCGTGATGGACGCGTTCACCCACGAGCTGGATCTGCGCCAGGCGCTCGGGATGGATCCGCCGGCACCGGAGCACCCGGCGCTGCCGGTGGCGATGGGCATCCTGGCGAAAGGACTTTCGCTGTCGACCCGCAACCGTGGCCTGCCGGCCCTGCGGGTCGAGACCGACCTCGGCCAGTGGCCGGTCGGCGAGGGTGCGCCGGCGATCACCGTCGCCGGCTCCTGGCACGACGTCTACCAGGCGATGTCCGGCCGGCTGACCGAGGAACGGATCCGCGCGCTGCGCTGGAGCGCCGACCCGGCACCGTGGATCGCGGCGTTCACCTGGGGACCGTTCGTCGTCCCCGGCCGCTGACGTCACCGCCAGACGTCGCTGCCTGGCCCGGGGCGGTTGCCTCGGCCGGTGGACGCAGTGTCACCTCGCCGGGTCGAGGTACCTGACTGAGCTTGATGCCGCAGGTGCATATTGATGCACCTGCGGCATCACGTCTTCGGAAGCACTTACCGGAGGCGTCGTTGAGGATCCCTCGTCCCCGGCGGTCGGGGAGCACACGTATCGACGTCGCTCGGTCGCCCGGCCGGCAGCAGGTGCCGCCGGCCGGGCGAGGGCAGGCCCTCGGGTCACGATCGGATCGCGCCGACCACCCGGGTCCGACCGGCGACGCGCCGTTCGTCACGGCTGCGGGACCGACGGCCCCGAGACCCGGTCACGTGTCCGTCGAGTTCGGGCAGTGCGATCAGGATGGGCAGGTCGAAGACGCCGGTGGCGTGCAGCTCCAGGTCGACGGTGAGATCGGTGCCGACCGTCACCGACAGCGGCTCGTGCGCGCCGACCGCGAGCGGACGTCGGGTCGACGGGCGGGCGCTGATGTCGTCCAGCGCGATCGCGGCGGCCCGCAGGTACCATTCGCCTTCCGGGACGTCGGTGAGCAGGTAGTCGCCGGACGCCTCGAGGATGTCGCAGGCCGCGGGCAGCCCTTGCACGATCGGGCTGTCGAACACTCCGACGTAGACCTTGACCGGGACGTCGATCGGCGGCAGCACGACCTTTCCGCTGATCGTGGCGGCTCGCCGGCTGCCGGCCGACCGGGGCTGGGACAGCTGTGGGATGCCGTGCTCGGCGAGCCACCGGTAGCGTGCCGGTGAGATGCCGACGCTGCGGGTGAACCGGCTGATGAAGGTACCCAGGCTGTTGTAGCCGACGGCGTAGGCGATGTCGGTCACGCTCATGTCGGTCTCCAGCAACAGGTGTTTCGCCTTGTACAGCCGGATCGCGGTCAGGAAGCGGCCGGGCGACGTGCCCGTCTTGGACCGAAACAATCTAGAAAAGTAGAAACGACTCAGAAAGGCAGAATCGGCCATAGCGTCGAGTGAGAGTGGCTCGTGGTAGCGGTCCCACATGATGGCAATAGCCCGTTCGACGGCGTTAGGCACTGCGGATCAACTCCATTCGGCTGTAGACGACGAGGTCGCCTCTCGAACAGTGCGCTCGCGCGCTGGTCACCCACTACAGATTCCGGGAGCATCGACACACACCTATTGTCCCAGCTCAGGCGCATCACCGTGCCGCCACCACCCTGGCTGGGGGCGACGGTAGTGATGCACTGAGGGTAATCACCAACACGCTGCTTGGCTGCGCGACGGCTCACGGGAGGCAGGAAAGTGTCGAACAACGCTCCACCATCTAGGCCCTGACCGGTCTGGATGAGTTAAGACCCTACCATAAATCGAGAACAATAAGTGCAGCCAAATTTCGACGTTCTTGCTCTATCAATGGCCGAGCGTCGATCACCATCCGTAGCGGATACCCGCATTACTCGGCGATGCCCTTTCTGTCCGAACGGAATGTCGCCTACCCCCGCATCGGGAGCAAATTGCCCACCCGGCGGGCCGCCGCCATCGCCGCCCAGGAGGAGAGTTCGACCAGCGTACGGTCGCTGGTGCCGACCTGTCGGCAGCGCTCGATGACGGCGGGATCCACCTGGTACGAGGCGAAGGCGACCAGCAGCGCCAACCGGGCCACCGGCCGCTGGTCGGCGGGCAACGGCGCGATCAGCTCCTCGACCCAGACCCGGCTGATCCCGCGTGGCCCGCCGTGCCACCGGGCAAGGTTGTCCGACACCAGGGCGCGGATGTTCGCCGGCAGCGCGCGGGCGCCGGCGTCGTCGATCACGGCGCAGGCCCGTGCGTACGCCTGGGCGACGGTGTCGTTGCCGGCCGCCCAGGACAGGTCGGCGGGCAGATCGGCGGCGGGCAACAGCCCGAGGGCGGCACCGGGTACGTGCGCCTGACGGGCAGCCGCGGCCATCTGCCGACCGAGTATCCACAGCACCGGCGGCAGCGTGAACTCCGGCACCCCGGGCGGTAGCGGTACGTCACGGAGGAACACGTTCACCATCCGGTTGAGGTAGTGCAACAGCACCGCCACACCGGCCAGGTCGGCGAACTGCTCGTCCGGAAACTGGGGATCGACCGGCTTGCCCGGATTATCCACCGACATCACCCACTCGACGACGACGTCCAGTTCCGGGTCATTCGTCGCGGGCTGGTCGCGCCGGCCCGGACCGAGCACGGTGAGCGCGCTGTTGTGGATCATCGCGCAGTACGGGCAGGCGTTACCGGCCGAAACGGCGGTGGCCACCGCCTCCTTGGCCGCCCGGGACGCCAGCCCGGGCACGATCAACGTCTCGCGCAGCACCAGCCACGCCGCGGCGAGCATCTCGGGCGCCGCAGCGTGCAGGGCCACCGGCGGCGCGAGCACCCCGAAGTCGCCTTCCATCTGTCGGTACACCTGAGATACGAGACCACTCGCCCTTCCTCGCCGCACTGCGGAGACGTAGCGAATCTGAGTCAGCCCCAGGCCGCTCAGCACCGGACGCATCAGACTTCCCGGCATCATGACCTCATCCGTTCCAATTGATTGGTGACAGGCTATCGGTTGATACTGCCACGTAGCCAGAGCTATCGGAGATCGCGCCCCTCTTTCGCCGGTCTTCAAAATGGTGCCCCGACTAGGCAATCTGGGAGAGCACGGCGCCCTGCCACACGTGCCATCATGAGGCGACCAAAATGCCTGTCGACCGTTGCCACAGGTGCTGCCTGCTCCGCCGTGCGCCACCGTCGCGGCTGGCACGGCAGGTGTCGTCCCCGGTTCGGGTCTGGTGTGGAGAGTTGACGCACGGGCAGGCCCGGCACCCGCTCACCCACTGAGGAGAACACTCAATGGAAACGACGACAAAGCAGCCGGGAATCCGGGTCCCGCTGATTGACGAGGAGCACGCCGAAGGCCGCACCGCCGAACTCTACGAGCAGATCAAGGCGGTCACCGGGCTGCCGTTCGTGCCGGACATGTTCCGGCTCACCTCGACCAATCCCCGGCTGCTCGAGGTGGTTGTCGCTGGCTACGGGGGGATCTTCAAGGGCGACACCCTGCCCCGCGACCTCAAAGAGTTGATCTCGGCCTGGACATCCAAGCTGAACGGCTGCCCGTACTGTGTGGGCACGCACAGCTGGTTCCTCAGCGAGTTCGGCGGCAGCGAGGAGCTGGTCGAGGCCGTCTCGACCGCCTCGACCGCGGAGGAACTGCCGGTCGACGAGCGGACTCGGCCGCTGATGAAGCTGGTCGAGAAGGTCAGCACCGGCGCGTACAAGATCACCGACGCCGACTGGGAACGGGCCGCCGCCGCCGGTTGGAGCGACGCCGAGATGCTCGAGGCGGTCTTCTGCGCCAGCCTGTTCGCCTTCATCAACCGGCTGGTCGACGCGACCGGGTTGGGTACGTCGACCGACCGCAGCCGGATCGCCCGACAGGGCGACGAGTGACCTCCGGTCGGAAAGGAGTCCGGTCGTGACACGATCCCGCGCGATCCTGCTGACCGGTGCGTCGTCAGGCACCGGCATGTCATCCGGCTCGGGCCGGGCGGCCGCGCTGCGCCTGCACCGGGCCGGCTGGCCGGTCTACGCCACCGGCCGCAACGTCGACGCGCTGGCCGATCTGGCCGCCGAGGGCATCACCGTGATGCATCTCGACGTCACCGACGAGGAGTCGATGGCCGCCGCGGTCAAACGGATCACCGATGAGCACGGCGCGGTCGGTACGTTGATCAACAACGCGGCGTACAGCCTCAACGGCACCATCGGGGAGACCCCGATGGACGAGGTGCGGGCCCAGTTCGAGACGAACGTCTTCGGTCTGTGCCGGCTCACCCAGATGGTCCTGCCCGGGATGCGGGAGCAGGGCGGCGGCCGGGTGGTGCTGATGTCGTCGATCTTCGGGCTGTTCGCGACGCCGGGTCGGGGCTACTACCAGGCCACCAAGCACGCGTTGGAGGCGATCGGCGACTCGCTGCGGCACGAGGTGGCCCGGTTCGACATCAAGGTGGTGCTGATCGAGCCGTCGCCGATCCTCGGTGGCTTCGTCCCGGACAGCGTCGCCGACCTTGGCATGCAGTCGCACGGCAACCCGGCGCTGTACAAGGACTTCTGGGACTACTTCGTACAGTGGCACCAGGCATACCGGCTCAGCGACAACCCGCCGCTGCGCGGCAAGATGGCGGTCCGCGCCGAGCATGTCGCCAAGGTCATCGAGACCGCGGTCACCCACCCCAACCCGCGCGTCCGGTACCGGCTCGGGATACCCGCCCGGCTGCTGACCCGGATGCGGGCGACGATCGGTGACCGCAACTGGGACCGGTTCGTCCGCGCGTTCTTCCCTATCCCCTGACCTGACCATGACCAACGACTGATCGGCGCCGGCGGGTCCGCCCACCGGCGCCGATCGGTCGGTCTGGCACGGCGACGGACGGCGCGCTCCGCCCGCTGCCTGATCGGTCAGTCAGGATCGCGGTAGCGCAGTGACGTCGGCCGGCCGTCGCGCGGGCGCAGCCACAGCAGCGCGATCACCACGAACAGCACCAGCCCGTCGATGACCAGCAGGGTCGCGCTGAATCCGTCGATCTCGTGCGCGTGTTCGGATACCGCGTCCGTACGGGCCTCGCGGGTCGCGGCGTCCAGCGCGGCCGGCGGCACGCCGGTGCCAACGCTGAACCGGTAGACGTCTGTCACGTCCGAACCGTCGGGAAAGGTCACGTGGTACGCGACCGTGTAGTCACCGTCGGCACCGATCTGCACCGGCTGGTGCACCCGGTCTGGCGCGACCTGCCGGTAGTCGCCGTCGGTGACCTCGTCGCCGGCCCCGTCGAACACCTCGACGTGGGACAGTTCCGGCTGCACGGTGTCGGTGAAGGACAGGGTCACGCCGGTCGGCGCGACGCTGAGCGCCGCGTCGACCGGTGGGTCCGCCAGGAGCAGCCTGCCGTCGTCGGCACGGGCGCTGCCGGGAGTGGCCAGCAGCACCGCGGCGACCACGGCGACGCCGGCCACCGCGGCCACCGCCACCACGGCGGCCGCCGCGACGATGCCGGTCAGCCCGAAGGTGCCGGCTGGTACGCCTGGGCGGGGGTCAGGCCGCATGGGGGGCGAGCGGTCGGACTCCCGACCGATGGCCGGCGCAGCTGCACCTCATCTGCTCCCGCTCCCGCTCGTTCGGGCGCAGGTGCAGGTACATGGCGACCACCATCGGGATGAAGACCACCGAGTTGTAGAACAGGTGCAGCTCGACGCGGGGCACGATCAGCTGCACCACGCTGGTCACCACCGGC
The DNA here is from genome assembly GCF_029626105.1 of Solwaraspora sp. WMMD792. NCBI lineage: Bacteria > Bacillati > Actinomycetota > Actinomycetes > Micromonosporales > Micromonosporaceae > Solwaraspora > Solwaraspora sp. WMMD792. The sequence continues at coordinate 6,941,895 of NZ_JARUBH010000009.1, read as the reverse complement.
TGACCGAAGAAGATGGTGCCGGTCTGCGCCTGAATCAGCAGCAGCAGATGTTCGATGTGGTGCCAGAACTGGATGGCCAGTGCGATCGTCCACCAGGTCCGGGCCCGCCCGGTGAACCCGGGGCGGAGCAGGAACAGGAAGACGAGCATCACGATCGCGTACCCGTAGTGCAGCCACTCGGAACTGACCAGCCAGGGGAACCACTGGCCGAGCACACCACGGGCCTGCGGCCGGGGGTTGCCGAGCACCCAGATCTGGTACGCCTGGACCAGGTGCTCGGCCCAGTGCGCGAGCACGACGACGAGGAAACCGTTCAGGGCCAGCTTGTGGTGTGCGCCGTTGAGCCGGGCCAGCATGCCGGTAGACCCGGAACGGGCGGGGTGGGGGGTGGGGTGGGCGGCGGAATGGGCCATTTTACATACCTTCCGTGAGACAGGCATGACATCCTGTGGCGAAGCTAGCCGGCAATATGACATCGTGGATAGCGGAAATTGCCCTGTTCGCTGAATCAGCCGGCGAGCCAGTTGGCGTGGAAGCCGCTGGGCACCCGCACCGGCAGGTGCACCACGGCCACCGGCTCGCCGGTGAAGTCGGCGGCGTCGAGCACCACCAGGCTGCTGCGGTCGACCCGGCCGTCGTACACAAAGGTGAGTAGCCAGCCGTCGTCCTCCGCGCCGACCGGGCCGCGCGGCACGAAGACGGCCTCCCCCGCCTCCCGGTGCGGCCCGAAGTCGTGCACCGCCACGTCCCGACGGTCCAGATCGTGCCGCAGTAGCGCCGAGCCGCCGAGCGCGCCGGCACCGTCCTGCATGGCCACCGTGTACGCGTAGCGGTAGGGGGTGGTCTTGCGCCGGTCGTCGATGCGCGGGAACTCCTGCGGAATGTCGTCGAGCTGTTCCGCCGTCACGGACCCGCTGGTCAGATCGAGGGTCCAGCGCCACAGCGTCGGGGCGCACTCGCCGGGCGCCCGGCGGTCCCGGTCGAAGACCCGCTCGTGCCGTACGACGTCGATCACGCACCGGTCGGCGGTCTCGTAGGCGTTCACCGGGTGGAAGACGTAGCACGGATCGACCTCGAACCAGCGCACGTCCGGCCCGGCGGCGGCCCGGGGCAGCAGGCCGATCCGGGCCGGCCGACCGGCGGACCAGGCGTACGGGAACCGGGATCCGGCGTGGGCCAGGGCCGGGTCGAAGGCGACCGGCAGGTCGAACAGCACGGTGTGCCGGTCGGTCAGGGCGACCGAGTGCATCAGCGGGGTGCCGACCACCTCGATCCGGGTGCTGCGCTGTACCCGGCCGTCCACGCCGACGACCAGGTGTTCGACGTAGGGCAGGTCGTGGTAGTAGGCGACGGCGAACAGCTCCCCGGTGACCGGGTCGGTCTCGGCGTGCGCGGTGAAGCCGTGCGGCAGGGTCGCGTCGAAGTCCGTCCGGGCCACCGAGTCGAGCTCGCCGTCGAGCTCGATCGGCAGGACGCCGGCTTCGCCGAGCGCGAGGGTACGGCCGGCGTGCCGGATCACGTTGGCGTTGGCGTTGTCACTCAGCCCGTGCCGGGGGCCGGGGATGGGCAGTTCACCGCGGGTACGGGCGACGCTGTCGCTGCGTACCCACCGGTTGCGGTACCACAGCGCCCGGCCGTGCCGCAGTCGCACGCCGTGCACCATGCCGTCGCCGACCAGCGGGTGTGCCCGCGGGTCGGGCCGGGTCGGGTTGGGGCCGATCCGGACCAGGCAGCCGTCGAGTTCGGCGGGCAGCCGGCCGGTGACGACGAGGTCGGTCTCGCTCCCGGTCGTCTCGTAGGCGACGGGTCGCCGGTTGTCCCGGCGGACGGTCGCGGGGGTCAGGGGTGAGTGGGTGACGACGCTCATCGGGGCCTCCACCGGCCGTACGACCTGGACGGCATCGTTACGCACCAGCGTTACGTTTCGCAGTTACGTAACAACGTTATGTCTCGACGGTACGCCGGGCGTGAGATCATGTCAATGTGAGTCCGCGCCGGGTCGATCCGCAGCTGGCCGCCGCCCTGCTCGAAGCAGCCGCGCGGCTGCTGGCCGAAGGCGGCACGGCGGCGCTGACCACCCGCCGGCTGGCCGCCGAGGTCGGCACGTCGACCACCGTCGTCTACACCTACTACGGCGGGATGGACAACCTGGTCCGGGCGATGGTGCACGAAGGCTTCGCCCGGCTGCACCGGCGGATGGCGACCGTCCGGGCCACCAACGACGCCGTGGCCGACGTGATGGCGCTCGGCTACGCGTACCGCGCCAACGCCCTCGACCACCCGCAGCTCTACCTGGTCATGTTCGGCAGCTCGGCACTCGGCGGGTTCGCCCTCGGCGAGGGTGACCGCCAGCACGGCCGGTACACCCTGGAGCCGCTGGTCGACGCCGTGTCCCGGGCCACCGAGCAGGGCCGGTTCCGGCCGGCCGACCCGCTGCTCGTCGGGCAGACCATGTGGATCGCGCTGCACGGCCTGGTCGCCCTCGAACTCGGCGGCTACCTGATCGACCCGTACGACGCCGACCTGTGCTTCGAGACCCAGTTGCGCTCGCTGATGGTGGGCGCCGGCGACAAACACGAAGCCACCATGATCTCGCTGGCCCGGGCCCGCCGACGCCGACCGCCACGGCCGGCGTCGGCGTCGACGTCGGCATCGGCATCGGCATCGGCGCCTGCGGCGTCGGCACCACCGAGCCAGAAAAACAGCGCCCTGAGCAATACCGGAGAAGTAACACCCTGAGCAACGGCGGAGAAGCACCGCGAATTGGCAAATGTGATGCTCATCGGGGGACGTGAAGGTCCCTGCGATGGATGCGCATCCACTCCTGCGAAAACGCCCAGGATCGCCAACTCGACACTGCCGAAGGACGCCGCTGATGAACGAATTCGATTATCTGGTGGTCGGAGCCGGGTCCGCCGGAGCCGCACTCGCCGCCCGCCTGAGCGAAGACCCGCAGCGCAGGGTGCTGCTGCTGGAGGCGGGTCCGGACTACGCCACCGTCGACGAGACACCGGACGAGATCCTCGACGGCAGCGCCATGTCGATGTCCACGTACGACTGGCACTTCAAGGCCGAAATCACCGACCGCCGGCGCATCATCTTCCCGCGCGGGAAACTGACCGGTGGATCGTCTGCGGTCGGCGCGACCATCGCCCTGCGTGGCACGCCGAACAACTTCGACGAATGGGCGTCGATGGGCAATCCGGCGTGGGCCTGGAACGAGGTCCTGCCGTACTACAAGCGACTCGAAAACGACCTGGACTTCGACAACGAGTACCACGGTCAGGGCGGTCCGATCCCGATCCGCCGGTGGCGGCCCGACGAGCTGGCCCCGGTGCAGCACGTCTTCCACGAAGCCGCCCTCAAGGCCGGCTTCCCCGACGTGGAGGACCACAACCACCCCGAGGCCACCGGGGTCGGTCCCATCCCGTCGAACCGCAACGACACCCGTACCCGCTTCTCCACCGCGATGGGCTACCTGGGCATGGCCCGCGGCCGGGCGAACCTGACCATCTACTCCGGCGCGCAGGTCAACCGGGTGCTGTTCACCGGGACCCGGGCGCACGGCGTGGAGGTCACCAACCCGGCCGGCGGCACCGAGGAGATCCACGCCCGCAACATCGTGCTGGCCGCCGGAGCGGTCAACTCGCCGGCGATCCTGATGCGCTCGGGCATCGGTCCGGCCAGCGATCTGCGCCGGCTCGGCATCGATGTGCTCCTCGACCGTCCCGGGGTCGGCGGCACCCTGATCGACCACCCGCGCACCGGCGCGTTCATGGTGCCGAAGGAGGGCACGTTCGACCCGCAGGACGCCTTCCTGCAGACCATGGTGCGCACCACCGCACCGGGCTCGGACGAGTTCAACGACCTGCAGTACTACATGATCAACCACTTCGATCTGACGCTCTTCCCCGAGCTGCAGATGCTGGCCGCGGCGAAGACGATCTTCGGGGTGATGGTGGTGCACCAGCGGCCACAGTCGAGGGGACGGCTGGTGCTCGCCTCGGCCGACCCGACGTCACCGCCGGACATCGACCTGAACTTCCTCGCCACCGAGCAGGACATCAAGATCCTGGTCGACGCGGTCCGCACCTGCTGGCAGCTGATGCAGACCCCGGGCATCGTCGACCGCGGCGACCGGTTCGTCGTCCTCGGCGAGGAGATGGTCGCCGACGACGACATCCTCGGCCACTACGTCCGGCTCAGCCTGGACAGCGGCTACCACCCGGTCGGCACCACCCGGATGGGCACCGCCGACGACGCCGAAGCGGTCGTCGACGAACGACTGCGGGTGCACGGCACGGAGAACCTGTACGTGGGCGACGCCTCGGTCATGCCGTCGATCGTCAACTGCAACACCAACCTGACCTCGATCATGATCGGCGAGCGGCTCGCCGACTGGCTGGCGGCCTCCTGACCGCCGGCACCGACCGGGGTGACACGACATGCCCCGCGGGTAGCACGCTACCCGCGGGGCATCACCGTCGGTCCGGGGTCAGGACAGTTTCTTCAGCCCGGCCCCGGTGAGCTCGTAGCCCGGCTCGACCGCCGCGGCGTCCGCCCGGACCAGGTCCAGCAGCGCGGCACCGGCGATCTGCGGGGTCAGCGGCGGCCCGATCCGGTTGACGAACTCCTCGGTCGACTTGCCGGCGCGGGCCGCGTACGCCCGTACGGCGGGCAGGCCCACCCCGGTCATCGGCGCGAACCTCGGCAGCACGGTGGTGAAGGTGATGTCCAGACCGGCCCGCTTCGCCTCGTCCTGGGCGTAGCCGGTGATGTAGCGCTGAGCCGCCTTCGCGCCGGCGTAGCCGCCGCTGAGCGGCGATCCGCCGAGCACGGCACCGCTGCTGATCACGATCACCCGGCTGCCCGGACGCAGCGGCTTGAGCAGCACCTCGCGCAGCCAGTGGAAGGTGATCCGCACGTCGGTCTCCCAGTTGACCGAGAACGTCTCCCAGGTCTGCTCCTGCAGCGGGCGCATGTGCGGGGTGGCCCCGGCGACCAGGATCACGGCCTCCGGCTCGTACTGGTCGATCAGGGTGGCCGGGACGGTGGCTTCACCGGCGTCGGCGATCTCCGGCTGGATCGATCCGGCGCCGTTGGCCGGCGCCGGGAAGTCCATCGCGGTACGGGCCACCGCGATCACCGGCGCACCGGCGTCCGCGAAGGCGGTGGCGACCCCGTGGCCCAGGCCCCGGCTCGCCCCGACCACGATCGTGGTCCGGCCAGACATGTCACTCATGGTTCCTCCACTGTGTTGAATGATGGGGTGGCTGCTGGATGGCTGCTCCGGCCCGACGTTCCACCGGCCATTGGGTGGTGGCCGGTGGAACGCGGGACGGCCGGGACAGGCCTACGGCTCCGGCTTCTGGCGAATCCGTGGATTCGCCAGAAGCCGGAGCCGTCCCGCCCGGATCAGGGGCTACTTCTGGAACCTGGTGCCGTTCCACCAGTTGGTGCCCGGCACCGCCGCGTTCTCCGCGTCGTACCGGTCCTTGTGACGCCACCAGTCCCACGGGTGCTCGAGCTCGTCCTCGCGCCGGCCGAGGTGGGTGATGTCCAGGTAGTTGTAGAAGTTCTTGAAGATCTCACCACCCCGATCGAAGATCGAGTAGGTGAAGTAGACGTCGTCGCCGTCGCGGTAGAAGGCGCTGACGCCGGGCGACTCGCCCTGCTCGGTGGAGACCTCGTAGTCGTAGTTGAAGTCGCTGCCGAACGACGAGTACCAGGGGATCTCCCAGCCCATGCGGGCCTTGAACGCCTGGAAGTCGGCCAGCGGAGCCCGCGAGATCATCACGAAGGTGGTGTCCCGGGCCCACATGTGCGACAGCTCGCCGACGCTGTCGGCCTGCATCGAGCAGCCGATGCAGCCCTCCTTGTCGCCCGGGGCGTACATGAAGTGCCGCACGACGAGCTGGCGACGCCCCTCGAACAGGTCGAGCAGCGTCAGCGTGCCGTTCGGCCCTTCGAAGAGGTACTCCTTTTCCACCTTGACCATCGGGAGATTGCGGCGCTCCTCCGCAATCATGTCCCGCGCCTTGGTGACTTCCTTCTCCTTCTCCAGCAGCGCTGTACGAGCCGCCAGCCATTCATCTCTGGAGACAACTTTCGGAGGGTTCATCAGATCTCCTCAGAACTTCGGCCGGAACCATCCATGGCCAGAATGACAGGAAACTGGTCGCCGGGACTTCTCCCCGCTTGCCCGGCACCGACTACGAGCTGAACGTCCGCTCCTTCAGCCGACGCCGCTCGATCTTGCCCACCGGGGTACGGGGAATCTGCTCGATGAACTCGATCTGCCGGACCTTCTTGTACGGCGCCACCCGCTCGGCGACGAACGCCATGAGCTCCTGCGCGGTGGTCGGCTCCTTCGCGACCACGAAGGCCTTCGGGATCTCGCTGGCCTCCTCGTCCGGCACACCGATCACCGCCGCGTCCGCCACCTTCGGGTGAGTCATCAGGACCGCTTCGAGCTCGACCGGGGAGACCTGCTGGCCCTTGTACTTGATCAGCTCCTTGATCCGGTCGACCAGGAACAACTCGCCGTCGTCGTCGAGGTAGCCGAGGTCACCGGTGTGCAGGAACCCGTCCGGCCGGAGCACCTTGCTGGTCACCTCGGCGGCGTTGAGGTAACCCTTCATCACGTGCGGACCCCGGATCAGGATCTCGCCACGCTGGTGCGCACCGAGCTGCGCACCAGTGGTCACGTCGACGATCCGGCACTCGACGTTGGGCGCCGTCCGGCCCACCGACGCGGGCACCAACGGCTCCTCGAGCTGCATGAACGACGTCATCGCCTCGGTGAGGCCGTACCCCTGGGCGATGTGGCAGCCGAGACGTTCCCGGCAGAGCCGGGCGATCTCGGGGTCGAGCGCGGCGCCGCCCGAGACGATCGACCGGACCGACGACAGGTCGTACCGGTCCGGCAGCGGGCTCCGGGCCAGCAGCACGGCGAGCGTGGGGACGATGTAGAGGCGGGTGATCCGGTGGTCGTGGATCGCCTTGACGTACCCCTCCGGGTCGAACCGCGGCATCGTCACGATCGTCGCGCCCTGCAGCAGGCTGGCGCTCATCACCATGATCAGACCGAACGCGTGGTGGAACGGCGGCATGGCGAGCACCTTCTCGTCCGCGCCGAGCGGCGTGACCGTCCTGGTCTGCAGCACGGTCGCGACGATGTTGCGGTGCGTCAGCATCACCCCCTTGGGACGTCCGGTGCTGCCGCTGGAGTGCAGCAGCGCCGCGACGTCCTGCGCCGGGTCGATCGCCACCTCCGGCGGCGGGTCGTCGCTGAGCAGCTCCGACAGCGGCGTCGCGCCGTCCGCCTCGCCCATCACCACGATCTCCTCGACCTTGGTACGGGCGGCAAGCGCCGCCGCCTTGGGCACCTCGGACGGTACGGTCACCAGCAGCTTCGCGCCGGCGTCGGTGAGGTGGCCGGCCAGGTCGTCGGGCGTGTCGATCGGGTTGAGCACGACGACCGTGCCGCCGGCCAGCGACGCGGCGAGCACCACGATCGGATACTCCGGCACGTTCGGCGCGAGCATCGCCAGCACGTCGCCCCGGCGCAAGCCGCGGGCGTGCAGCCCGGCGGCCAGCCGGCGAACCATCGAGGCCAGTTGGCGGTACGTGTAGCCGTCGCCGCCGGCCACGTCGACCAGTGCCGTACGGTCGCCGTACTGTTCGGCGCGCTGCAGCACGAACGCCGGCAGCGACAGGTCCGGGATGTCGACGGTCGTCGGCGTCGGGGTGGTGGTGGTCATGACTTCGCCTCCGCGCGGCTGTAGGTGCTCAGCCCCGGCTGGTAGGCGCGCTTCTCGAACTGCTTCAGCGCGACGTTGACCCACTCGTTGCCGCTGAGCCGGGACAGCTCCCAGAGCTTGGCCTGGTCGTAGTCGATGGCGGTCGGCAGGTCCATGGTGGTGGTGCGCTCGTACACCTGCTTGGCCAGTTCCAGGGTGATCGGGTTCTTCTTGGCGATCTTCCGCACGATCCGGTCGGTCTCGGCGTCCAGCTGGTCGGCCGGCACCGCCTTGTTGACCAGGCCGTACTCCTGCGCCTGCTGGCCGGTCATGGTGTCGCCGGTCAGGATGTAGTAGAGCGCCTGCTTGCGGGGCAGGTTGTGGGTGGCCGCCCAGGTGGCGCCGCCGGCCGGGAAGATCCCGAAGTTGATCTCCGACAGGCCGAACAGCGCGGTCTCCGACGTCACCGCCAGGTCACAGAGGCCGGTGACCAGCAGGCCGCCGCCGAACGCGAACCCGTTGACCTTGGCGATGGTCACCGCCGGGAACGCCTTCAACCGCTTGAACCAGTTCAGCGCGACCAGGTTGGTCCGGTAGAACAGCTGCGGGTCGTCGAACGGCTGCAGGAAGCACTCCTCGAGGTCCATCCCGGCGCTGAAGCTGTCGCCGACGCCGGTCACCACGACCGCCTTGACGTTGCCGGCCGCCTCGATCGTGTCGAGGGCCTGGTTCATGTCCCGGTGCATCTGCGGGTTCATGGCGTTCTTCTTGGCCGGGCGGTTCATGTAGATGGTGGCCACCGGGCCGTCCATCTCGAGGTTCACGGTTTCCAGCACCATCATCTCGGTTCCCTCTTTCCGGTCGGGCAACGAAAAATGCGCGCACGTGACCTTGGCCGCTCGCTCGGCCGTACAAACCGGATTTAGATAGTGCAGCCTCCGGTAGGCCCGCCGCGCTACGAGCATCACAAGTACCGATCCGGCACGCTTCTTTGGTGTTGCCTTGCCCCGGTGAACCGTCAAGGCCGATACGGCATGACTCACCGCACCGCTTGCCGAATATTGCCCACAATCGCCGACCGGGCGGCAGGTAACGGCATTCTGGGAGAGGACGCGCTGGAGCCCGGTCCGGAAGAATTCCGGGATGGCGGTCCGCAGCCCCTCGGACCACCCGCAAGGTCGTGTGACCCGGTCCCGGCTACAGCCGGGACCGGGTCACACGGTCAGTCGCGGACGTTCAGGTGTGTCAGGCGGTCACTTCTTTCGGGCCTTCGCGGTCGCCCGCGCGTTCGCCTTCTCGATTGCCTTGACCAGTTCGTCCTTGTTCATGTCCTGCGGGTGGTCGATGCCGACCTGGCGCGCCACGTCGTCGAGGTGACCTTTGCTGGCGTTGGCGTCGACCCCCTGGGCGGTCTCGCGCGGCTCGCGCAGCGACCGCGGTGTCCCCTGGGCCGCCTGTGGATCGGACGGGCCCAGGCTGTCCTTTGGCTGCCAGTGGTCGCCGACCTTCTCGTGGCTGTGCTTCAACGAGGCGTACGCCGCGCGGTGCGCCCGCGCCGGGTCGCCGTAACTCTCCTCGGCCGACTCCAGGGTCTTCTTGTAGGTCCGTACGGCCTTGTCGTCTGAGCGCGCGATCGTGCTGGGCACGTCGTCGCGCATCTGCTCGGCCTGCTGGTGCTTGTCGGCCTTTTCACGTTTGGCGGCCATGGTTCCTCCTCACGGGCGTCGTCGGCACCGGGGACGGCACTGAATCACGCCGTACCGCATCCCATACCCGCGATGCCGCCGGTCATGCCCGCGGTTCCGTCGCTGCGGCGTCGTCGCCGGTGGCACGCCGCTTTCCCCACGGCCACCGGCCGTCCAGCTCGACCTCCAGGGAGAAGCTGAGGAAGGTACGCACCGCGACGATCATGGCCAGCACGCCGACGGACTGAAAGGTCGGCGAGATCGCCACGGTACGGATGATGTCCCCGGCGACGAGGAACTCCAGCCCGAGCAGGATCGCCCGGCCGATGTCCTGCCGGTACCGACGGTAGGTCGCCCGCATGTTCCGCTCACGCAACGCGCCACGCAGGTAGAGCACCGTGCCGGCGACCAGCCCGGTGAGGATGATCAGCACGCCGAGGGCGTCGACCGTCGTACCGATGACCAGGACAGCTGTCTCGAAGTTCATCTCTGATCACGATGTCCGAATCAGTCGACGCCCGATGCACGACCAGGATAAATCACGCTATACGTGCGTGAAGTGATATTTCACTGTCTATCGCTCTGGACAGACAGCATTCGGACCCCACCGGGTGAGCCCGGCGGGGTCCGAATGGACGGCGTACGGTCGGATGCTCCTATGGAGGTCAGTCGACGACGGTGACGATCCGACGGCGACGGAACAGCACCACGGCCGCCGCACCTGCGACGACGAGGACCGCGCCGAGGCCAGCGAGCAACCCGGCGTTGGCTCCGGTCACCGGCAGCCCGCCGCCGGCGCCTTCGCCGCCGCTGCCGAGAGTGATCTCGGCGGTGTTGTTGTCGGTGTCCGGGTCCTGCACGCCGCCGTCGATGACGATCGAGCCGGCGGCACCGGCCGTACCGATGATCTCCACCTGGAACGGGTAGTGGAACGTCTCCCCCGCCGCCGGGCTGTGCGTGGGCCGGCAGAAGTAGACCAGGCCGTTCGGCTGACCGCGGTCTTCCCAGACCGGGTTTCCGTCGACGACCGGGGCGCAGCGGTCACCGACGGCGACCGCTTCGACTCCGGCTGGCAGCGTCACCAGCGCGGACGGGGCCCACGCCTGGCCCGGCAGGATCAGGTCGGCCGGGCCGTCGTTGCGCATGCCGACCTCGATGTCGACCACGTCGCCGACCGCTCCCTGCACCGTCGCGCCGATCGCCACCGAGTCGGCCGGCTGGTGCGGAATGGTGACCAGGAAGTCGGTCCAGTTATCGGTGTCGTTGAGGTCCGGCAGCGGCTCCAGGGTGGCCAGGCGGAGTTCGTTGCCGGCGGATCGGGCGGACATCGTGCCGAGGGCCGCGACCTCGTCGTCACCCAACGGCAGCACCGACACCGTGACGATCCGTTCGGAGGGGCCGGGTGCGGTCTCGTTGACCTTGACCCGCAGCGGGGTCTCGTCGTGCAGGGTGAACACGTCACCCGGGCCGACCTCGCCGAGGATCTGACAGGTCAGCTCGAGGAAGTCGGCGTTGTACTCGCAGTTGTCGTACCGGTCCGGCAGTTCGAGGTCCAGGCCGGTACTCAGCACCACCTGGACGCCGGCGGCGGCCACCGTGCCGACGTTCGCGGCTTGGACCGGCACGCTCGTGCTCTCCCCCGGCTGCAGCGTCACGTCGTCGATGTCGCCAACCACGAGGTCGACCCCGGGCCAGGCGAGCTGGACGATGCCGGTGGTCTGCTGCTCCTCGGGCATGTTCGCGGCGGAGGTGGTGACCTCGATGACACCCGAGTACTCCAGGACGTCCAGGTCACCCGGCAGGGCGTCGACCCGGTAGACGTGCGTCGAGTCGCCGGCGAGTTCCTCGAGCGTGCAGGTGGCCACCTTGCCGGCGACCGTGCAGCCCTGGCTGGCGCCGGGCAGGTCGATCCGGAACGCGTCCGACACCGCGGACGCGTCGATCGTCACCGACACGTCGATCGCCGGGGTCGGCACACTGTTGTCGATGGTGACCTCGATCGGCTTCGGCGTGGTCGCGTCCATCGCGATGTTGGTCACGTACTCGATGGACGGCGAGACCCAGGCGATTTCGTCGGTCTCCACGGCCTGTGCCGGCGTGGCGATCGAAAGAGCGGCCAGGCTGGTGGCCGCGCAGCCGGCGGCAAGCCGGCCGAAGACTGTCCTTCTGGGCATACTGCGGTTTCCCCCGATGGAATGTCGAAGCAGCGGATCAGCTGAGATGGTTACAGAGGACAGCGCACATTAGTCACAACCGATGACGCACCGCAACCCCGTGACGTTCCGGCCCATAGCCGCTGAACGTGCCCCGGGGCAGCGTTTCTGGAGTGGATACTCCACACCGGAGCGCTCAGCGACGGCGGTGATCCGGCCCTTGCGGCTGCTGGCGTCCAGCTGATCGATGCGCAGGCCCGCAGCCCTGCCTGGCCAGGCGAAGCCGGGCCAGCAGGTCGCCGACTTCCAGGGTGTCCTCGTGCTCTGGTCCGTACACCACGCGCAGGTCGGCGTGCAACTGCTCCAGCTCGGCCGCAGCCTGGTCGATGTCCTGCTCGGCGAGCAGCAGTAGCACAATATCGCGGCGCAGGTCCAGCGCGGTGTCGGATGCATCGCCTTCGGCGTCCCGCACGTACGCGAGGACCTCACGGAACTGGCGTAGCGCAGCCGTGGCCTGGCCGAGCCCGGCCCGGCAGTGCGCCGCCTGCCGCAGACAGGCCATCGCCTCGTCGCTGCCCGGACCTTTCAAACGGGCGTACGCGTCGGCGAGCGCGTCGAACTCGGGCAACGCCGCGCGAAAGTCGTTACCGAGAACGAGGACTGCCGCGCGCTGCTTACGCAGCCCCAGTACACGCGGATGTTCGAGCCCGAGCGCCTTGCCAGCAGCCGTAGCGACTTCGGCGAGAGCTGCGGCGGCCTGGGTGTATCGCTCCTCCCCGAGTAGGTCGTTGGAGCGCGCCATGGCAGCGTTGATCGCGTCCCGTAGCGCGGTGGCGGCTGCGCCGGCCTGCGGCGGCATCGGGACCTCAGGCCCAACGGACGCACCTGCCGCTGCGCTGTCCACTGCTGCTGTCGGCTCGGCACGTGGGCGGGGCGCGTTGGGGCGGCGGTACAGCAGCGTCGGGTCCGGCACTCCGGCCGGCTCCCTGCCGCTGCCGGCGACGGCCGGTGGCGCTCCGGGCGGCGGTAGGTATGGCAGCAGCCGTTCGTATACGTCGAACGCGTCGGCCGGTCGCTGCTCGGCAACCTTCGCGCACAGGTCGAGCACCAACTGCTCGACATCTTCGGGTACGTCGGCGCGCAGCGACCGTAGCGGGACAGGCTCGGCGTACACATGTTGTTGCATCAACTCGAACTCGTTGCCGCCGCTGAACAGCGGCGCTCCGGCGAGCAGTTCGTGCAGCAGGCAGCCGAGGGCGTACAGGTCGGTCTGCGGGGTGACCTGTCCGCCGCGGATCTGTTCCGGCGGCATGTACCGGTAGGTGCCCAGCCGCTGGCCGGTGACGGTGAGCCGGGTGACGTCGGTGCGCAGGATCGCCGCGATGCCGAAGTCGAGGACCTTCACCGCGCCGGTCTCGGTGACCAGCACGTTGTCGGGTTTGAGGTCGCGGTGCACGACCGGGATGGCATGTGCGTGGGACAGCACGGTGCAGATCTGCGCGGCGACGGCGGCGGCCCAGGCCACCGGCAGCGGCGCGTCGGGCCGGACGTACGCGCGCAGCGACGTGCCGCGTACGTACTCCATCACCAGGTAGACCCGGTCGTACGACTCGTCGAGCACAGCGTCGTAGACCTGCGGTACGCCGTGGTGGCCGATGCGGGCGGTGATGCGCGCTTCGCGGCGGAACCGGCGGGCGAACTCGTCGGCCTCCTCCGCTGAGCTGATCACGTCGGTGCGGATCAGCTTGACGGCGATCTCCCGGTCGAGCACGGCGTCGTAGCCGCGCCACACCTGGCCCATCCCACCGGGGCCGATCTGCTCGACCAGTTCGTACCGCCCGTTGATCGGCTCCGGTCGTCGGATCGGATCGGGCCGCTTGACCGGCTCGGGTCGCGCCGCTGGCACTCGGTCCTCCACCCTCGCGGTCAGGCCGCGTCGTCGGTGACGCCTTCCTGTTCGCGGATCATCCGCCAGGCGGCGCTGCGGGCGCTGCGGTTGAGCGAGCTGCGGAAGTCGCGGTCGGGTCCGAAGTAGCGGCGGCCGAGGTCGGCGACGGAGTCGAAGTGGTCCATCATCTTGTCGCCGAAGACCTCGTCGAAGACGTGCCCGAAGTTCTCGACGTCGTTGGCGACGGCGGCGAGGCGTACCGCCGGGTCGGCGACGGCCTCGTTGAACGGGCGGACCACGTCGTCGTCGGTGAAGCTGGTGCCGAACCGTTCGTTGAACCGCTCGATCAGCTCGGACAGCAGCGACTTGTCCGGATCGGCCGCCCCGCCGGCTCCGTCGCCGAAGCCTTTCATCTCGGCGGGGCCTTCCGGGTTGAGGCTGATGTCGACCTCGCCGGTCTTCTCGACCCGCAGGTGGGTCAGGTCGACCTCACCGATGTCGACGCTGCCGTCGCGGCGTCGCTCCAGCCGGTTGAGCAGGTGCCGGCCGTACAGGTAGAGCCGTTCGAGCTCCGGGTCGGTGTACGGGACGATCTGGGCGAGGAAGCCGTACTTGCGGACGTAGTCCATCAGGTCGGACCGGAAGGTCTCGGCGGTGTCCCGGTCGGCGTCGTCGTCGCTGTCGAGCAGGTCGGCGAAGCGTTCGGCGGCCGGGTTGAGGTGCCGGTACAGCTCGGCGTGCAGCCGCTGCCACTTGGCGGCGTTGCCGGCGGCCTGTTCCTCGGCGGCCAGGTATGCCGCGACGAAGTCCTGCATTTCGGCGTCGACCAGCAGTTGCGCGGACATCACCCGACTCTGTGCGGTGTAGAGCAGGTTGGGGTCCGAGGGCAAGGTCTCGGCTTCTTCGAAGTACGGCCGGAACGCCTTTCTGATTTCCTCGGCGTCGTTGACGAAGTCGAGCACCGCCAGGTCGCCCTGGCTCTTGCGTTCGGCGGTGCGGTTGAGCCGGGACAGGGTCTGCACGGCGGAGACCCCGGCGAGTTTCTTGTTGACGTACATGGTGGTCAGCAGCGGCTGGTCGAAGCCGGTCTGATATTTCTCGGCGACCACGAGGATCCGGTACTCGCGTTGCCCGGCGGCGGTGCCGGCGCGGGCGGACCGGTCGTCAGCGCGGGTGTAGGCGAACGCTTTGGGTAGCGCGGTCTCCGGCAGCCCGCCGTTCTCCTTCGGCTCGGTGGTTTCCTCGCCGTCGTAGCTGAGGGTGCCGGAGAAGGCGACGAGTACGCCCGGGTCGGGGTAGCCCCGGTCGCCGAGGTAACGCTTGATGGCCCGGGACATCTGTACGGCACTGTGCCGCGACGCGGTGACGACCATCGCCTTGGCCCGGCCGCCGAGCCGGCCGGCGGTGTGTGCCCGGAAGTGCTCGACGACGATCTGCGCGTGCTGGGCCACCGTGGAGGCGTGGGTGAGCGCGTAGCGGGCGAGTTCCTTGTTGGCCTTGGACGAGTCGACTTCGCGTTCGTCGGGGTTCTCGTTGACCAGCTTCCAGTACGTCTCGTAGGTGACGTAGTTGCGCAGCGGGTCGAGGATGAAGCCTTCCTCGATGGCCTGGCGCATCGAGTACGTGTGGAACGGGTGGTACTTGCCGTCGTCGCCGAGGGCACCGAACAGTTCCAGGGTCTTGTGCTTGGGTGTGGCGGTGAAGGCGAAGTAGGACAGGTTGGCGCTGCGCTGCCGCTGCCGGGCCTTCGCCACCAACAGCGCGTCCACATCGGCCGCCCCGGCCGCTGCCCCATTGTCGCTGCCGGCTGCCCCGCTGCCGCTGCCGCTGCCGGTGCCGGTGCCGCCGGGTGCTTCGACGGCGCCGGCGTCGTCGGAGTCGGCGTCGAGGCCGAGGTCCCGGAGCACCGCCCGGACGGCGGTGGCGGCGTCACCGGACTGCGACGAGTGGGCCTCGTCGACGATGATCGCGAACCGGCTGCCCCGGATCTCGGTGGGGCTGCGCCGCAGGTAGTCGACCAGCGCGGGAAAGGTGTGCAGGGTGACCGTGACGATCTTGCCGGTTTCCCGGGACAGCGCCTGGGCGAGCTGCTCGGACTTGGCGCCGTACTTCTCGTCGATCTTGACGACGAGCCCGGCGGTCTGTTCGAAGCTGCCGACGGTGGCGCGCAGCTGCGCGTCGAGGTTGCGCCGGTCGGTGATGATCACGACCTTGTCGAAGACCGGGCTGCCGGGCTTGACGCCGGCGGCGAGCGCGGCCGGGTCGAGCGCCGCCGGGTCGCCCAGGGTGTGCAGCGACGACAGCCGGTGCGCCAGCCAGGCGATGGTGTTCGACTTGCCGGAGCCGGCGGAGGCCATCACCAGGTAGTTGTGGCCGGCTCCGTGCCGGGCGGCGTGCGCGGTCAACTGCTTGACCGCGTGCCACTGGTGATAACGCGGGAAGATCAATACCTTTCGGGTACGCCCGTCGACGCCCTTTTCCTGCTGCAGGTGGACGAAGCGTTCCAGCAGGTCGAGCCAGTTGTCCGGCTGCCAGATCTGCTCCCACAGGTACGAGGTGGGGTAGCGGCCCGGCCCGGTGGCGGGCGGGTTGCCTCGGCCGCCGGGTCGGCCGGGGCCGTTACTGCCGGTGTTGAATGGCAGGAAGCGGGTCTTCGCTCCACGCAGCGCGGTGGTGACGAAGACCAGGTCGGGATCGACGGCGAAGTTGGCGAGGACCCGGCGGGCGAAGATCAACTCGGTGGGGTCGCGGTCGGTGCGGTACTGCGCCTTGGCGTGCTCGACTCCGGAGCCGGTGAGCGGGTTTTTCAGCTCGGCGGTGGCGACCGGGATGCCGTTGAGGAACAGGGCCAGATCGAGCCGGTTGCCGCGGTCGGCCTGCTTGGTGGCGTACGCCAGCTCGCGGACCACGGTGAGTCGGTTGCTGCGGTAGTCGTCCAGGATCGCGTCGGACTCCACGAACGACGGACGGAAGTAGGCTAGCCGGATCCGTACCCCGTGGTCCCTGACTCCTTTGCGGAGCACGTCGAGCAGGCCGTCGTCGGCGATCGCCTTGTCGAGCCGCTTCGCGAAGCCGCGCTGGGCCTCGTTGCGGTCGCCGCCGTAGTAGGTGACGAGTTCTTCCCACTCGTCAGGCTGGGTCGCCCCGATGAACGTGAACAGTTGTCGGGTGTCGAGCCCCAGCTCGGGCCGGTAGTCGGCCGAGTCGCCTTCGATCCAGCCGCCGGCGCACATCGCCGCGATGATCGCGTCGCCGAAGACCTTTTCGTGGTGGACCGCCATGCTGCCTCCCGCACCGGGCCCGGTTTCCCGGCCGGACCCACCGCCGGAGCGTACCGGCGTACGCGGTTACCGCACAGTCACCGAACGGGCCGCGCTGCCGCCGTCGCGCGTTACCGAGGGTGTACGGCGTAGGTCAGGTGTGTCACCCGTGTCGACGGTTCCGAACGGATCGGCTCCAACGCGACCTTGGCCGCGTCCACGCCATCGAACAGCCGGGTGCCGGCACCGAACAGCACGGGTGCGAGCGCGATCGAGAACTCGTCGACCAGACCGGCGTTCACGTACTGCAGGATCGTCTCGCTGCCGCCGGCGATGCGGACGTCTCGGTCGCCGGCGGCCTCGCGGGCCTGCTCCAGTGCGCGGTGGATGCCGTCGTCGACGAAGTGAAATGTGGTGCCGCCCGGCCGATCCCACGGGTCCCGCCTGTTGTGGGTCAGCACGAAGACCGGGGTGTGGAAGGGCGCCTCTGCCGGCCATGCCCGCTCGCCGAGGTCGAACATGCGCCGGCCCATGATGCTCGCGCCGGTGCGCTCGAACGTCTCCCGGGCGATATCGTTGTCGCGCCCCTGCTCGCCGCCTTCGCCCAGCTTCAGGTTTTCCCGGAAGAACCGCAGCGGGAAGGCCCACGCCTGCAGTTCCATCCACTGCGCCATCCAGCGCTCCAGTTTCGGGTCCTGCTCTCGCTGCTCGGGCGCGCTGTAGCCGTCCAGCGACATCGACACGCTGAAGAACACCTTGCCGGCCATCAGCGATCCTCCTGCCGCCGCTGGGCGAGGTCGGCGACGTAGGCCGCCAGGTTGCTCAGCGTCTGCTCGCCGCCCTCGATCGCGTGGTACTTCTCCACGGCCTGGTCGCGCAGCTCGCGGGTGGGGAAGACGGTACGCATGCTGATCCGGGTCGCCGCGCCGTCCGGTGTGAAGGCCAGGGTCGACTCGAAGGCGTTCGGGTCGTCGCGGGACTCACCGTGCAGCAGCGCGATCCGCTCCGGTGGGACGATCTCGGTCCAGGTGATCCATTCGGAGTAGTCGGTGCCGTCCGGGCCGTACATCACGAAGTCCCACTCGCCGCCGAGGCGGAACTCGAAGGACCGCGTGGTGGTGCTGAACCCCTCCGGGCCCCACCACTGCGCCAGGTGCCGTAACTCGGTGAACGCCTCGAACACCAGCTCCGGCGGGGCGTCGATGACCCGGGAGATCATGATCTCGCGGTCGGCCGTCGCCGGCTCCGCCGGTGTTTCCTGCTCTGTTCCTGCCATCGGTCATTTCTCCTGTCGTGTCTGCTTGAGGTCCTGCACGTAGGCGTCCAGCCGGTCGAAACTCCCGTTCCAGAACTGCTCGAATCCGCCGACCCACTCGTGGATCGGCCGCAGGCCGCGCGCGTCCAGGCCGTAGAGGCGCTGCTTGCCCGCCTCGCGGACCCGCACCAGCCCCACCTCCCGGAGCACCCGCAGGTGCTTGGACGCCCGTGGCTGGCTCATCCCCAGCTCCCGGGCCAGGTCGGTCACCGGCCACTCGCCCGCCCGCAGCAGCGCCAGGATGTCCCGGCGCTGCGGCTCGGCGATCGCGTTGAAGACGTCCGACGTCGTCGCTGCTCGTGCCACGCCAGCCATCATATTCCCATAACGGAATGCGTCAAGTGGGCCGTGCAGTCCAGCTGGCGTCGGGCCAGCTGTGGCCGCCGTGCTGCTATAGCATCTATGCTATGTCCTGGGGTGTCGTGGAGCTGGAGCCGGAAGTAGAAAAGTGGTTGGAGAGTCTGCCGAGTGCCCTGTTCGCCCGAGCCGCGTTCTACGTCGACCTGCTGGCCGAGCAGGGGCCGCTACTGGGCGAGCCTTACACGAAGCAGCTTGATCGGAAGCTCCGTGAGTTGCGGTTCCACCTTGAGCAGCACGCGGTAAGGGTCACCTACTGGATCGGGCCTGGAAGGCGGATCATCTTGCTGACGGTCTTCTTCAAGACCCGGATGCGCGAGGAGCGGGAGATCGACCGGGCGCGGCAGGCGCTGGCGCGGTGTATCGACGAGGCACACCAGGTTGAGGGCGAGGAGGAGGTCTAGTCATGGGTGAGGGTGGCGGTTGGGCTGCGATGCGGGAGCGGCGGTTGGCTGAGCCGGGTGCCGCTGAGGCGTACGAGGCGGCGCGCTTGGCGTTCGAGCTCGGTCGTTCGGTGCGTGAGTTGCGCGAGCGTCGCGGTTGGAGTCAGACGCAGTTGGCAACGGCGTCAGGGATGACGCAGTCTGCGGTGGCCCGGTTCGAGGCTGGCGGGACCGTGCCGACACTCGTGGTGCTGGAGCGGCTGGCAGCGGCGCTGGGAGTGATCCTGAAGGTCGGTTTCGAGCCCCGCGACGCCGCTGCCTGACGAGGCTGACAGCAGATCAGTGGTGGGGTCTGCCCGGCTGCGGGACTGATCGAGGAGAAGGTGCCATGCAGGAGGTCAAGCCATGACGAGCTACATGCGCTGGAGCGACGTCCGGAGCGCCTATGTCACACGGGCCGGCGGTGAGGACGCAGTCGAGGCAGGCAAGCGGGAGCTGTTGGCCACCGTCGTCGGGCACCGCCTCGCCGAGGTACGCAAGGCCCGAGGCCTGACCCAGCAACAGGTCGCCGACCGGATGGGCGTCACCAAGGGCCGGGTTTCCCAGATCGAACAGGGCAAGATCTCCGGGCAGGATGTCGTCGCCCGCTACGCCGCCGCGCTCGGTGGCCGGCTTCACCAGGCCATCTACTTCGACGACGGCGACATCGCCGCGATCGCCTGACCTGCACCCCATCACCGCGTCAGCGTGGGGTGAGGCCGATGGTGGTGGCGAGGCGGGTCAGGTCGGGGGTGGGTGCGGTCCGTAGGAGCGTGGCGACGACGGCGTGGGCGGTGGGTCGGGTGCGGGTTTCGGCGGGGGCGATCTGGTCGGCGGCGATGATGGCGCGGGCGGCGGCCGTGGGGTTGCCGGTGTCGAGGTAGGCGCGGGTGATGTCGATCAGGTGGGCGGCGCGGTGCTCGGCGGGCAGTTCCCGCCAGCCGTGACCGGCGGTGGCGTGCTGGTGGTGGGTGATGGCCTGGTGAGGGTTGCCGAGGGCTGCGGCGACCTGGGCGCGGGCGAGCGCGACGGCGGTCGGCCCGAAGACGGTCATGGTGGTGTCGCCGTCGTCGGGGCGCCGCTGGTCGTGGCTGGTGGCTGCGTGTTTGTCGGCGCGGTCGGTGAGCTGGTGGGCGGTGGTGGGGTCGTTGCCGGTGGCGGCGGCGAGGGCGGCTTCGATGAGCAGGGTGCCGGCGAGAGCGTGGTCGTCCGGTGCGGCGTCGTTGGTCGCGGCCGGGTCGATCAGCGGTACGGCGGTGAGCGCGGCTCGCGTGGCGAGGGTGGGTCGGTGCAGAGCTCGGAGTGCCTGGGCGAGGGCGATGGCGGCTGCGGCGGTGTGCCGGGGGTGGCCGGCGGCGGTGGCGATGGCGCGGTCGGCGGCGAGCCAGGCGAGGTGGGGTTCGTCGAGTTTGGTCAGCAAATGCGCGGTGAGCCGGTAGACGCGGGTGCGCAGGTGGTCGGCGTCGGATCGTGCGTGGGCGGTGGTGGTGTGGCGGGTGTGGGTGAGCAGGTCGGGCAGCGTCCGGAGTAGTTGTGGGTAGTGGGCGTGCTGGTAGGCGCTGTGGGCGTACTGGATGCGGCGGTACAGCTCCTCGACGGACGGTGCGGGTTGGTCGGGGGTGGGGGTGTCGTAGCGGGCGAGGGCGGCGCGGAGGTGTTCGACGGCGGCCGTGGTGGTGTCGGTGGTGGGTTCGGGTCGGCTGCTGGTGGTGGGGGCGAGGATGGTTTCGGGGGTGACGCCGAGGACGGCGGCGACGGTGTGCACGACGGAGATCCGGTCGAGGGATCGGATGCCGCGTTCGACCTTGTCGACCCACGAATGGGACTTGCCGATCCGGTCGGCGAAGACCTGCTGGGTCAGGCCACGCCGGGCGCGCAGTTGGGCAATCCGCCGGCCAATGGGCAGTTCGGCGATGCGGTGGCGGCCGGGCGCGGTCATCGGTGCATGCTCCGGTAGATCTCCTCGGTGGTCGCGCCGCAGCGCGGGCACCACCGGGACTTGACCCGGAACGCGAACAGGCCGAGGAGGAAGCCGGGCATCAGACCGGCGAACACGATCGGTAGCAGTCTGGCGATCACAGGCACTCCGCTGTCGTGCGCGGCGGCACTCGGAGCGAACTGCGCTCACTGCCGCCTGGCTGTCTGGGCATGCGGTTGCATGCGCCACACAGGACGGTAAAAGTGACTTGTAGTTGATCTATTACTTGCAGTTATGGCCGCAGTGTGATGCCGAGTCGACCGGCCAGCATGCGCAGGTCGTCGGGGACCGCGCGCCGTCGGGTGCGGTGCATGATGGCGACGACCGCCTCGCGGGCGAGTGGGTTCAACGCGAACGGTGCCGGCGCGGCCCGTTCGGCCTGGATGAACGCCGCCAATGCCTCGGCGTCGCGCCGCCCACTGGCCGAGAACGCCCGGCCGAGGTCGAGCCAGTAGGACTGGTGACGGTTGGCGGCGACGAGGGTTTGTGGACGTACCGTACGGGACAGCTCGATGACGCGGCCGTGCTCACCCAGCTCGGCGGCGATCGACATCTCCCAGAGGCCGACGTTGGTCGGGCCGAAGCCACAGCCGTTGAAGCCCGCGCCGTCGGCTGGATCCCCGACGCTTGCCGCGTCCCTGGCCGCTTCCGCCAGGTGATCGTGTGCGGTGTCCGCCCGGCCACTGACAGCGTAGGTCAGTGCGGCCGCGAGGTGCAGTTGGCCGAGTACCTGCCGGACCCGCAGATCAGCGGCGGCGGCCTGGGCCTCGGCGAGCGAGCGGTCGGCGGCTCGTGCGGCGAGCGCGGCGGACTCGATCGGCAGGCTCTGGGTGTACGCGAACCGTGCCGCGCCAATCCAGGCCGGGTCCTCGGCCTCCTCAGCGGCTGCCACCGCTACGCGGGCGGCGTTCAGCGCGAGATGCCGGTAACCGAGGTTCCGTAGACACGTCGAGGTCAGATAGGCGGCGTGAGCGAGCGTGGTTTCGCCAACAGCGGCGGCAGCGTGCAGCAGGCCAGGCAGCATCGGTGCCATAGCCGGGTAGTTCGCGCTCGCCCTGAGCTGGTCGACACGAGCAATCCGCCCCGCCAGCTCCTCAGCGCTGCCAGTCGGTGCCTGCCGTTCGCCATCCTCGATCTCGATCAGCGCCGACCAGATCTCCGGAACACACGCCCCTGCCCGGTCCCGCGCCGGATCCCCCGGCTCGGCGCCCTGCCCCAGCAGGTCGGCCACGGTCACCTGAAGAGCACCCGCGATAGCGACCAGCGTTGACCGCCGATCGACACTCTTGCTACCGGACTCCAGCTGCGAGATGTACGGCTGGCTGACACCAGCCAAGCCGGCGAGAACGCCTTGGCTCATCCCACCCCGACGCATCCGCCAGTACCGGATCCGGGAACCGACGGTGTCGGCCTTCTCGGACATACTGTCGCAAACCTCCTGGATAGCGGGCCGGACCACCGACCGCTGGCCTGGCCGGCGGTTCGCTACCTCGACCGTACCCGCCCTCGAGAACTGCGGCGCACTGCCTCGCAACCCACACGAGTGTCGGCAAGGCGCATGGCTGCGCAAGAGGAGCAGCCATTACGTGTCGGGTGCGGACGCATGCCATGACTCTGGCGTCTTGACCGATCAACCCACCCCGAACGTCGTAGTGCCGAGATCAACTGGGTGGTTGCCCTGGCCCAACGCGACGGAATCAATGGCGGGATGGCCGAAGTGCCGGCGGATCGACTGTTGATAACCGCGCCAGAGGCGGCCTTGCCGTGTGAGGCATGGATCGGACCGGCAGATCGTTGACCAGGCGTGCGTCCTCCCAGCTTGTTCGTGGCGTACCGATGACTCGTGGTCTTGTGCGAACCGTGATCGCGGCGACCGGTTCAGGCGACTGTGGACATGTGAGGCGGGTTCAAGGTCAAGCCAAAGCACAGCTACACTTTGCGGCATCGCAAAAGCGGATGCAAGGGAGGTAGGCCGTGTCCGACGCGCCCATCCGTGGCGACGGCTTCACCGTGCAAGGGCTGTTCAGCACGTTCCAGTTTAAACTGGATTCGTTCCAGCGCGAGTACAGCTGGGGTAGGCAGGATGTCAAAGCCCTCATCGATGATCTTGCGAGCCGGTTCCTTCAGCATTGGACTGCAGGTCAGGAGCGTCGCGACGTTCGGCTATTCGACCCCTACTTTCTCGGCCCCTTCGTCTACTACCGCGATAACGGATTCGCTGCACTCGTGGACGGGCAGCAGCGTATTACGACACTCCACCTACTCATGCTCCACCTCCGCAGGCTGGCCATCGAAGCAAATCGCCGCGAGTACGCGAACGACATCGCGGCTCTTGAGCCGCTCATCGCCGGAACTTCATACGGCGAACGCGCCTACGCTATCGATGAGCCTGAGCGGTCACCTTTGCTAGAGTCTATATTGGATGATAAACTTTATAGTCTCCCTATTGGTGCGAGTCCGTCGGTTGTAAACTTATTCGATCGTAGTGAAGATATCGAGGATCTGCTTCCTGAGGTCATTCGTGACGAGGCTCTGCCGCTATTTATCCACTGGCTCCTAAATCGTGTCTGTCTGGTAGGTATCGACGCAGTGGACCGCCGTCAGGGCTGGTCGATATTCGAAACCATGAACGACCGCGGCGTGCAGTTAGGCCCGGCAGACCTTCTTAAGAGCTTTTTGCTGCGACGAGCCGATAACGTGCATAACCGTGGCCGTTTGGGTGAAATCTGGCGGTCTATGCTTACTCGGCTTCATGGCATTGGTGGCCAGGCAACGACACGGTTCCTGCAAGCGTTGCTTGTTGGGAAGTACGCAAGTGATAAAGCTGACGTCATGGATATCGGAATATCGTTCCATGGTTGGGTCCAGCTTAATGCGGAATCGAGACTTCAGCTCGAGTATCCTGCCGACTTTGCCCGCTTCATCGAGCGAGATCTTCCCAAACTGTCAGAGCGCTTCGTTACGCTCGCAGCGGCTACCACTACCTTGGAGCGAGGTCTGGAGGCGGTGTTTTTCAATTCGGTCAATGAAATCGACCAGATGCCCTTCCTTTTGGCTGCGCTTACGCCGGAAGATACCGATTCTCAATTTCGTGAAAAAGCTGGACTGGTTGCCAGGTACCTTGATCTGGCATACGTGAAAACCATAATTAGAAATGGAGATGATCGCCCGCATGCTGCGGCTCCCGAGTTCTTCGCGCTGCTTTGCGAGATTCGTGTCTGTGGTGACCTTGATCGGTTAAAGAACCTGTTGGGTGCTCAGGGCAGCGTCCTCGATTCCTCGTTCTCCGACATTCGACAATACGGACTGCGTCCGGACAACCGTGCACAGGTTAGATATCTGCTAGCCCGGATTACGGCGTTCGTCGAACAAGAAATTGGGCGTTCTGATCAAGTGGCGCGTTATCTTGATCGATCGGAGCCGTTTGAAATCGAGCACATATGGGCCAACAAATTCGAGAGGCATCAGGCGGAAGTTAAAACCGAGGACAGGTTTCGGTATCAACGGAACCGCATTGGTGCCCTGTTGTTGCTTCAGAAGTCCCATAATGCAGCCTATCAGGCGGCGGCGTATGAAGATAAAGTCGAGTGGTACCGCAGCCAGAACAATCTGGCTGCATCTCTTCACAAGGTGCATCACGAACGAAATAAGCCTTTCACTGGTTTTATCAAAAAAAACGGGCTGGAGAAGCTATTCCGTCCGTTCGAAAAGTTCGACACGGCGGCAATCGATACTCGCCAGCAACTATTTCAACGGCTGTGTGAGATCGTTTGGCATCCGCAGCGTCTAGGGTTTATTGTCCCACCTCAGGTCTCCGTACCCCAACGGACAACTGCAGAGGCAGCCGCACGGCGAACCCGCGCCTACTTCGGTGGGATCACTATTGGGCACTTGGTTTCTGCCGGAGTCCTCCGCTCGGGCGAAGAGCTACAACTGGTATATCGGGGCATTCGCTACGTCGCTCATGTCAACGCGGAGCGAAAACTCGAGTTGGCGACGGGTGAGCAGTTTGATTCACCGTCCCCTGCGGGATCGGCGGTAACCGGTAAGCGGACTATGAACGGATGGAGCTACTGGAAGGTTCGGCGGAGTGGCAGGCTTGTAACCCTGTTCGACGTGCGCTCTGACGCGTTGGAGCGAGGTCTTCTGGACGGCAACGCCTCCGAGGATGGCAGCGTCAATCGGAGTCCTGGCCGCTAATGAACATGCCAAGTTTAGGCGGATGGGCTGGCATGTTGTCGCGACACTGCAATGGCCCCCAGAAGGGTAGCGTGACAATCTACCTTCCAGTGGTTGCTGCTGTATTTGTCACGTCGATCTTCCCTGCTATCGCCAAAGTAACAAACGCCTGTTGTCTTTCCTTCAGTAGGAATATCTGGCGCCTTACCCTTTCGCGTACTGCTTGGGTCAGTTCCCAATTCTGACCCGTCTGGCTGACCAGATCGCGCTGTAGATCCAGGTCGATCGCCGG
Organism: Solwaraspora sp. WMMD792; assembly: GCF_029626105.1. Taxonomy (NCBI): domain Bacteria; kingdom Bacillati; phylum Actinomycetota; class Actinomycetes; order Micromonosporales; family Micromonosporaceae; genus Solwaraspora; species Solwaraspora sp. WMMD792. The sequence goes on along the minus strand of NZ_JARUBH010000009.1, from coordinate 6,916,624 downwards.
TATCGGCCATTCTTTCACCTCCTCGAATCGGAGGTTTGCCATCGACTGTGAGGCTCCGTTCGACGAGGCGGAGCAAAGAGCGCGTATCCGGCGTCCGCGCGCAACGGTGGCAAGATAAGACGGATCAATTTGAGACGAGGTTCGTACGCGAAAGATCTTATCCGAGAGTAGCAATTTTGCGCGAGTATTGGGAGGAACCACGGCTGTTGCGCCGACGAGTTCGGGAGTATTCGCTCGGGTGATGAGGAGATCGCCGGGTTGTACTTCATGCCTAGGGCTCGGTGTTAGTTCTTCTGGTAGGCGCTTATTTTCATCCGGAAAGAACTGTCCTGGTCGAAGGCAGCTTACTTTCAGTATTCCCCACTCGTTATTGCCTGCGGGAACAGCTTCACACTGCGGGCTGGAGCCTTGGTCGAAGCCGGCAATGTATCTCCGGAAAGGTCGTGTCCCTGCAGTCTTTGCAAGTTCATCAAGTTCTGTGTCAAGAACCGATGCATTACGTTCGTCAAGACGCGCGATTATCTGGTTCAGAAGATCCGTCACCTTGTTGACCCGGTCGGCCTGGGCATCAAGGATGTCTGCAATGCGTCGCTGCTCGGTCTTAGGGGGAAGTTGAACCTCGAGGTTCCGAATGAACTCGTCCGGCACGCGTTGTTGGCCGGCGACGCCGTACATCTCGGCCTTACCGAGCTTCAGGAATGGGTGCGTACGGGTGAGGTGGAGGAGAAAGCGGGGATCGAGTTTTGGTCCCGCGCGCAGAGTGTGAAGCTCCGTCGTTCCGGCTCCAGCGCCGTTGTATAGGTTACGAACGAGGATAGATCGACATGCTTCGAAGGTTGGCGTAATCTTTGGCACCAGGACGTCGCCGTCCTGAAACCTCGTGTATCCCGTGGCTACAGCTGACTTTGTACGGCGTTGTGATGTATCTAGTCGGGAATCGGGCCAGATTGATTCCATCGGCAGAAATGTCAACTCGGCGTCGGGTGAAAGTCTGTCGAAAGCAGGCGACGGTGGGTTGACCTGAGCAACGTGGCGGAGGCGCACCGTCTTCACCGCGTTACCTCGCCGAGGAGTGCCTGGATTTCGGCTTCGAGGGTTTTGAGTTCGGCGTCGATTTCGGCGAGGGGGCGGGGTGGCTTGTAGACGTAGAAGTGGCGGGTGAACGGGATCTCGTACCCGATCTTGGTCTTGTCGTGGTCGATCCAGGCGTCCGGGACGTGCGGGATCACCTCGCGGCGCAGGTACTCGTCGACGTCCTCGTGCAGCGGCACGTTTTCGTAGTCGCGCAGCTCGGTGTCCGGCTCCGGCTCACCCTTGACCATCTGCACCTCGCCGTCTGGGTCGCGCACCCCGAGGACCTCGCGCATCGCTTTCTGGAACGGTGCGCCGGACGGCCACAGCACGCCCGCCTCGGCCATCGCTTGCCGGGCGGCGTCCCAGGCGGCCCGCTTCGTGCCCCACGATCGGCCCATCAGCGGCTTCAACGCGGTCACGAACGCCTCGACGTCCACCGCCCGCCCGATCGGCTTCGATTCCCGTACCCGGGTGAAGGTCTCCTCGGTGACCTCGAAGCGCAGCTTCAGCGGCCGTTCCACGGTGATCCGCCGGTAGCCGAAGTCCTCGTTGGCGAAGACCTTCACCTTGGCGTGCAGCGGATGCTCCGGGTCGTCGGCGACCTGCAGCGCCGCCGTGTAGAGCCGGGTAATCTCGGCGATCTGCTCGCCGGTCAGGTACTTGCGCTTGTCGCCGAGCGACTTGCGCATCTTGGCGAAGTGCTCGCGGGCGTCCAGCAGGATCACCTTGCCGCGGTGGTCGGGCAGCTTCCGGTTCGTCAGGATCCAGAAGTACGTGGAGATGCCGGTGTTGTAGAACAGCTGGTCCGGCAGGGCCACGATGCCTTCCAGCCAGTCGTTCTCCAGGATCCACCGCCGGATGCGGGACTCGCCCGACTCGGCGGCCCCGGTGAACAGCGGCGAGCCGTTGAAGACGATCGCGACCCGGCTGCCGCCCTTGCCGTCGTCGGTTACCGGCTTCATCTTCGAGATCATGTGCTGCAGGAACAGTAGCGAGCCGTCGTTGATCCGGGGCAGGCCGGCACCGAAGCGGCCACTGTCGCCGAGCCGCTCGTACTCGTCCTCGATCGCGTCCTTGACCTTCTTCCATTCCACGCCGAACGGCGGGTTGGCCAGCAGGTAGTCGAAGCGCTCGTTGCGGTGGCCGTCGTCGCTGAACGAGTTGCCGAACTTGATGTTCTCCGGATCCTGGCCCTTGATCATCATGTCGGAGCGGCAGATGGCCCACGACTCCGGGTTCAGCTCCTGGCCGTACACCTTGACTTTCGCCGACTTGTTCAGCTTCGTGATGTGCTCCTCGGCGGCGCTGAGCATGCCGCCGGTGCCGCACGCCGGGTCCATCACCGTGCGGACCACGCCCGGCACGCTCAACGCGTCGTCGTCCGGGGCGATCAGCAGGTTCACCATCAGCTCGATCACCTCACGCGGGGTGAAGTGCTCACCGGCGGTCTCGTTCGACTGCTCCGCGAAGCGTCGGATCAGCTCCTCGAAGACGTAGCCCATCTGGTGGTTGTCGACCGTCGCCGGCTGCAGGTCCAGGTCGGCGAAGCGGGCCACCACCTGGTAGAGCAGGTTGGCGTCGCTGAGCCGGCGGATGTGCTGCGGGAACTCGTAGCGGTGCAGCACCGCCTGTGCGTTGGGGGAGAACGCCCCGATGTACTGCTGCAGGTGCTTGGCGGTCTGTGCTGGGTCGGCGGCGATCGACTTCAGCGTGTAGCCGCTGACGTTGTAGAAGCTGTGCCCGGCGGCGCGGACCAAGAACCGGTCGATGTCCACGTCGTCCTGGCCCTGGAACCGCTCGGCTGTCTCCCGCACCTTGTCGCGGGTCGGTGCCAGCACACACTCCAGCCGCCGCAGCACCGTGAACGGCAGGATCACCTTGCCGTAGTCGGACTGCTTGTAGTCGCCGCGCAGCAGGTCGGCGACCGACCAGGCGTGGTTGGCCAACTCGGTGTGTCTGCTCGTGCTCAACGGGTCCCCTCCGACGCGCCATCGCCAGGCGGGCGTCGCCGCCCGCCCCACGGTGAGCAGGGTAGCGGGCCGGGATCTTGACACCTTGTCTGTGACGCCCCGCGTGGCGTGGCACCCAGTTGCGCTCAGCGGCCCTTCCAATCGGCAAACTTTGCCACGGAACCGGGGTTTGCCAGTGATGTGCAAACCGGGGTTTCTTGGCAAACTTTGCCGATCTGGCGACCCCGATTGGCAAACCGCGGTCAGCTGGGACGCTGCGGTTCGTCCTGACGGTCGGGGTCAGCGGTCGGCAGCAGCGCGCCGCCGGTGAGGCCGGCCGACAGCGTACGGGCGGTCTCTTCGGCGACGCTGCCCGCCTGCTGCGCGGCTCGGCGGAGCAGGTCGATGCGGCGGAACGCTCGGCCGTACCGCTGCTGTTCGGCCAGCGGCAGCAGCGGCACCCGCAGCCGGCGGGGGTCGACCCGCACGATGGTCGAGCCCGTCGCCGCCGCGCTGAGATTGTCCTCGGCGGCGAGGAACCCGGCGAGGAACCATGGGTCGAGCCGCTGCGGATCCGGGCGCAGCAGCAGCCGTCGCCGGTCGAGCAGCGTGCCGGCGTCGTCGGCGTCGGCGACCCGCACCGCTCGGTCCGGGCCGTTGAGCAGCTCCGGCAGGAGCACGTCCCCGGCCTCGACGATGATCTCGTCGTCGGGGTGGGCGGCGGTGTCGCGGGGCGTCACCGGCGGTCGCAGCAACGTGAGCGCGCCGCCGCGCAACAGGTCCGCGACGGCGGCGGTACGCCAGGTGCGCGCAGTGTCGCCGGTCGGCTGCCACGGCGCGTCGTCGCCGTGGGCCGCCAGCGTGGCGGCGGCCTGTCGCATCCGCCCGTGCAGCGCGGACACCTGTTTGGCGACCGCGCCGGGGTCGGCCGGCACCGGGGCGGCTCGGACGTGCCGGGCCGGGGTGAGATCCACCGTCTCGTCGAGCAGGTCGACGACAGCGACCGCGAGCGAGACGCCGGGCTCCGGGGCGAAGCCAGCGGGGTCGCGCTCGAACGCCCGCCACGCCGTCAGCGCCGCCTCGGCCCAGCCTTCCGGCGGGGTACGCCGGCCTGGGCTGTCGTCCGAGGTGTGCGTCGGGCGGTTCGGCGCGCGGCGGCCGTCGGTGTCCACCATCAGCACCGTCGACGGCTGCCCTGCCTCCGGTTGCGGCTGCTGAACGATCCACAGCTGCAGTCCGATGTGCAGCGGTGGTGCGGCCCCGGCCGGCAGCGCGATGACGGCCCGCAGCGCGCCGGAGCGGACCAGCTCGGCGCGGATCCGCCGCCCCGACGGCCGTACCGCCGCGCCCGGGGGCATCACCAGCACGGCCCGGCCACCCGGCGGCAGATGGCTGTAGCAGTGCTGCAACCAGGCCAGCTCCGACTCGTTGCGGGCCGGCAGCCCGAACACCCACCGTGGGTCGCCGGCTAACTCCTCATGACCCCAGCTGCGGTCGCCGTACGGTGGTGCGCAGAGCGCCGCGTCGGCGACCAGCCCGGCGAACGCGTCGGCGTGCAGGCTGTCGCCAGCTCGGACCTGTGCCGCCGCCTGTGGTGCCTGAACGGCGAGGCGGGCGGCGGCCTCGACGGCTACCAGCGGCACGATGTCCTGGCCGTGAAGGGCGGTGGCGCCGCGGGCTGCGGCGGCCAGCAGCAGTCCGCCAGTGCCGCACGCCGGGTCGAAGATCTTTTCCGGGTACGCCGTGTCCGGGCCGGCGAGCAGGTCGGCGGCGAGCGCGGCGAGCGCCGCCGGGGTGTCGTACTGCCCGCTCGCCGTGGCGTCGTGGCTGTCGATCTCGGTCAGTACGTCGATGGTGGTGGCTGCTCCGGTCTCGGTGAGGCAGCGCAGCACCGGCCGGAGCAGCTCGGCGTCGGCCGGTCGGTACGCCACCCGGTCACCGTCCGGTAGGTCGGCGGCGTGCGCTCGGACCGTCTGTCCGGCCCAGGTGGACAGCTCCTTGTCGGACAGTTCGGCAGCTTTCGCCGGCTCGCTGTCGGCTACGCGACTCGCGGCGACCACGAGCGGTAACAGTCTGCTTCGGTGATCGGGACCGGGCGTGGTGGCCCGCAGCGCGACCCGCAACTCGTCGACGGCGGAGCTGGTCGGCCATTGGCCACGGGCCGACAGCCAGGCCCGCACCTGCGCCAGGTCGTACGCCGGGCTGGTCTCCGTCCCTCCGGTCGGGGCGGGGAAGTCCGGGTGGCGTCGCCGCCAGTTGCTGACGGTGGCACGGGTGACCCCGGCTAACCGGGAGATCTCGGCGGCGGTCACCTGGGCGGGCTGTGACATCGCTGTCCTGTCGTTGAGCTGCTGGTACGTTCACACGCTACATCAACGCCGAAGCGTGTAAACAGATTTGACACCGCTTTCACGTCTGAGTGTGCTAGGGTCTGTATTCAGCAGGGCGCGGCCAGCGGTTCGTCACGGTCGACCTGCCCTGCGCGCCAACACCCCTGTCACCCCGAGGAGCACCCTCATGTCCATCACCATGCCCACCGCCGCCGTCGAAGGCATCCAGCTCACCGTCATCCCGTTCCGCCCCGACGCCGTGATCGGCACGATCGCGCTGCCGGCGCTGCTGCAGCTCGTGCCGTCGCCCCGGCTCGAAGAAGACAAGCGGGCGATGAAGTTCTCCTCCGGGGCGATGCGCCGCCACGCCGAGATTCGCGCCCTGGTCCAGCGCACCCTCAAGGCGAGCCAGAAGGGCCGCAACGTCGCCGACTACGCCCGCTACATCGCCACCGGCGTCAACGGTGAGTACGGCTCCGGCTGGTCCACCCCGCCGATCACCCTCTGGCTCGCCGACGAGATCGGCGACGTCAGCGCGGAGCTCGTCCCCGGCAGCGGCATCTGCCGGATCACCCTGCTCGCCGGCAGCCCGGTCGTCGCCATCGACGGTGAGACGCAGGTGACCGCCCTGCACGAGCTGTACGACGACCCGACCCGGTTCGGCATCACCCACCAGAAGCTCAACACCGTACGGCTGCCGTTCGAGCTCTACTGGGGACTCGGCGCTGACGAGGCCCGGCAGATCTTCTACGACCGTAACGTCGAGGGCGTCGCAGTCGACAAGAACCTCGCCATGTCCATGGACCAGCGTGACTTCGCCACCCAGCTTGCCCGCCGGGTCGCCGACGCCGCAAAGGTCGAACACGACGGCAAGATCGTCCCGTTCAGCACCCTCGTGCAGGCCCGCAAGCGGCAGCTCACCAAGACCGACCCCGAGTTGATCACCCTCTCAGCGCTGCGCGTCCTGGTCGTCACCGCCCTGCACGGCCGGCGCGGCATCGGCCTCTCCTCGGCCAGCGTCAGCGCCACCGACCTGCCCGCCGGCACCACCGCCACCCAGGTCGAACGCCGGCTCGTGCCGCTGCTGGCCAGCCTGCTCGCCCACCTGCACCCGCAGCTCGCCGCCCGGTCCGCCGTCGCCGCCCCAGCCGTACTCGCCGGCATCGGCATCGCCGCCCACCAGGCCACCGGCTGGGCCGCCACCGGCATCCCGCTGACCGACACCGACCTGCTCGATTTGCTCGACGGCGTCCAGTGGCAGCGGGAAGCCCGCTACTGGGACGGCGTCGCTGCCAGCGCCAACGCCGCCGGCGTCCTCAACTTCGGCGGCGGTGCCAAGGACTCCGGCGGCCGGGTCGCCGACGCCATCCTCTACCCCGACACCGAGACCGGCCGCAAGATCCGCGGCCGGTAGCCGCGAACGCGCAGCTGTCCGACAGGAGGTAATGACATGACCGACAACACCGACACCGTCGACCAGCTCATCCTCGACCACCTCGCCGACGCCGAACTGCCCGAGGCGGCAGAGAGCCTCATCTTCGCCGCCCTGTCCGGCGCGGACGACTTCGCCGCCGCCCTCGGCGGCGCGCCGCCGCGCCGCCCGCAGCCGGCCGGCACCGACACCGACACCGCCGAACCGGTCGGCACCTACCTCGACACCATCGAAGTGACCGGCTTCCGTGGCATCGGACCCACCGCCACCCTCAACCTCACCCCCGGACCGGGGCTGACCGTCGTTACCGGCCGCAACGGCTCCGGCAAGTCCAGCTTCGCTGAAGCGGCCGAACTCGCCCTCACCGGCCGCAACATGCGCTGGCACGGCCGCACCAGCGTCTGGAAGGACGGCTGGCGCAACCTGCACACCACCGACGACCCCCGGATCCGGGTACGGCTCGGCGTCGAAGGACGTCGTGGTGGAACCACAGTGGAATACCACTGGGCCGGTGACGCGGAGCTGACCGGACACACCAGCTTCATGCAGACCTACGGTGACCCCCGCCAGCCGGTCACCGATCTCGGCTGGGAACAGCCGCTGAGCCTCTACCGGCCGTTCCTGTCCTACTCGGAGCTCGGCGGCCTGCTCGGCGGCAGCCCCAGCGAAATGCACGACTCGTTGCAGCGCATCCTCGGCCTCGGCCGGCTCATCGAGATCGAGACCCTGCTCAAGACCGCCCGCCGGGAAGCCGACCAGCGCCGCAAGGCAGCCACCCTCGCGCTGCCCGAGCTGAAAGCCGCGCTGGCCGCCCACCCCGACCCGCGCGCCCGCACCGCCGAGCAGGCCCTCACCGGCCAGCGCGCCGACCTGGAACAGCTGGCGTCACTGGTCACCAGCGACGCCGCCCCCGACGACGCGAACGTCGAGCCGCTGCGCCAGATCGACGTACTGCCGGTGCCGAACCGTGACGACGTCACCGCCGCCGTCGACCGGCTCCGCGACGGGTTGGACCGCGTCGCGGACCTGGCCGATACCCCGGCCGCGCAGGCCCGGGAGCTCGCCGCGCTGCTGCGCGACGCGCTGCGGCACCGGGAGAACCACCCCGACCAGCCTTGCCCGGTGTGCGGGGGTCGCACCCTGGACGAGGCCTGGGTCAGCGAGGCGACCACCGCGTTGCGTCAGCTCACCGACCAGGCCGAACACCTCGACGCCGCCCACCGCGCCGTACGCGACGCCCGGCAGGCCCTGCGCCGACAGTTGCCCACCCTGCCCCCGGCGTTCACCGTCGACCTGACCAGCGAACAGGTCGACACCGCGCCGGCCCGCGCCGCCTGGCAGGCGTGGGACGACCTGCTCACCGCCGTTGACGCCACCGCGATCGTCGACGGCGCGGGATCCGCGTACGACGCCCTCGTGGGCGCGGTGATCCCGGCGCAGGCCGCCGCCCGCGCGGCGCTGGACCGGCGGCGGCAGGCCTGGCAACCGCTGGCCGACCTGATCGGCACCTGGACCGGCACAGCACGGGACAGTTGGGAGGCCGCCGCGACGTACACGGCACTGCAGACGGCGATCCGTGCCATGCAGCGGATCAGCGCGCAGATCCGCAACGCCAGACTGACCCCGGTCGCCACGGAAGCCACCCGGATCTGGAACATGTTGCGCCAGGACAGCAACGTCGAACTCGGCTCGATCACCCTCGCCGGCAACGGCACGCAGCGGCGGGTCGACCTCGACGTGGCGGTCGACGGCGTCCCCGGTGCGGCGCTCGGCGTGATGAGCCAGGGCGAGCTGCACTCCCTCGGACTGGCGCTGTTCCTGCCCCGGGCGACCATGCCGGAGAGCCCGTTCCGCTTCCTCGTCATCGACGACCCGGTGCAGTCCATGGACCCCGCAAAGGTCTACGGGCTCGCCCAGGTCCTCGCCGACGTCGCCAAACGTCGGCAGGTCGTGGTCTTCACCCACGACGACCGGCTGCCCGCCGCCGTCCGGCACCTGGGCATTCCGGCCCGGATCCTGGCCGTTGCCCGGCACACCTGCTCCAAGGTCGTCGTCACCGGCGGCCGGGACGCCAGCCCCGCCGACCGCTACCTCACCGACGCCGACGCCATCACCAAGGACCGCGACATGGTCGACACGGTCCGGCGGACCATTGTCTGCAACCAGATCCGCCAGGCCCTCGAATCCGCCTGTCACGAACGTGTCTACGTCGCCGGCCTGCGAAGCGGCACCTCTGTCGCCGAGACCGAGGCTGCCATCGGTGAGGCCGAAGGGCTGCGGCCCACCCTCGCCCTGGCACTGCTCGGTGACCGCAAACGGGTCGACGATCTGACCGCCGAGCTGCGCAGGCTCGACCAGGCGGCGCCGAGGGTGGTCAGGGCGGCCAACACCGGCGCACACGGCACCGACCCCGGGCCGCTCGCCGACCTGGTCGACGACGCCCGACGGATCGTACGGAAGTTGAGCCCGCGATGATGCCGAAGCAGTATCTCGACGAGGCCGCCGCCCTGTGGGAACAGCCCCGGCCGAGCCTGCGCCGGTGCTGGCAACGCGGCTGCGCATGCCTCACCCGGGTCGCCCTCGAACAGGGGTTGCGCGAGTACTGGGACCGGGTGTCACCCACCGTCGCCCGGTGCCCGATGCGTCACCAACTGCTGGCGCTGCCGATCTTCGCCGATGCCGACGTGGCCACGACCGCCCGTACGGCGTGGCACGGACTGTCCCGGGCCACCCACCACCACTCGTACGAGCTGGCACCCACTGTCGCTGAGCTCCGGTCCTGGCACGCTGACGTCGCCAGCGTGCTCTACCGGCTACGCGCCGGAGACCTCACATCACACTGTCCGGACGGCCCCTCCGGGGCGGCGCCGCTGTCGTAGAGCTGCTGTCGTAGGGCGGGCCTACACTGCGGCGCCATGGCGATGGTGACCTTTGTCGACGAGAGCACGGCCGGGGCCCGTACCCCGGCCTGGGCGCTGCAGATATTCGAGGAGCGGCTGACGCTGCGGGAGCTGATCCGGCGGCGGATCCATCAGGAGGTGGCCGAGTACCACGCCGCCGAGGCCGCCGGGACGGCGCCGGCGCGCTCACTGGTGCAGCCGACCCCGGTGGAGCGGGCCCTCAACGGCGACCCGACCACCCGTCGCCGTCCCCGGGTCGACCCGGACAACCAGGTGGCGCTCGCCGAGACGGCGTTCAGCCGCAACGGGTTCGTGGTCCTGGTCGGCGACCGCCAGGTGGAGAATCTCGATGACGAGGTCGACCTGCGCCGCGACACCGAGGTCACCTTCCTCAAACTCGTACCGCTGGTCGGTGGCTGATGTCGGTCAGGAACAACACCGAACCGTGGCGCATCGAGCGGCTGCGTGAGCTGGTCACCGCTGGCGAGATCGTCGACCTGTCGTGGTACCTGCAGACACATTCGAAGCAGGCGTTGGACGACAAGGACGCGTGGAAGTCGCTGCGTCTGCTGGCCCGGCCGGATCTGGTACGCCTGTTGCGCCTCATGATCGAGGCGGCCTCCGACCAGCGCAGGCGATCGTGGACGATTGTGGAGGTCATCTCCCGGCTCGCCAGGCGGCTGCCCGACGACCTCACCGAGGCCGACGCCCGGGTCATCGCCGACTTCGCGGTCCGGCAGTGGCGCGCAATCCCGCCCGGCGCGTTGGAGGTTGTGGCCCGCAGGTTGGCTGCCGAGGGACCGCTGCCGGAGGCGTTGCTGCGGTTGGCGATCCACCTGTCCGGGGAGAACGCTCAGCTGCGGCGGCTGACGATCGAGCTGGGCATCGCGCCGCTGTCCACCGAAGACCCATGGGCCGAGCAGATTCTCACCGAGCTGCCGACTCTCGACCCGGCCTGGCCGCGGCTGCTGGCGCACGCCAGCACCGCCACCGCCGCCCGCCCGTCGGCGGCCTGGGTGAAGGCCGCGCGGGAGCTACTCACCCAGGTCGACCCGGACCAGGCCCGTGCGGTGCTGGGCCGGTGGCTGGCCGCGGCGTCGGTCACCCCGCAGCGGGTGCCGGACGCCGGCAACGCGGACGTGCTGCGTGGTCTGCTCTGGCTGGTGGAGCTGACCGGGCCGACCGCCGACCAGGTACGCCAGGTCGGCGTACTGGTCGAGGTGATGCTGCGGCGGCTGCCCGGGATCGGGCCGGCCGGCCCGAAGGTCGCCAACGCGGCGGTCGGGGTGCTGGGGCGGCTCGATGGTGACGCCGCGCTGGCCCAGCTGGCCCGGTTGTCGGCGCGGCTGACGTACAAGGGCACCCGCAACGAGGTCGACAAGGCGCTCGATGCGCGGGCCGCCGCGCTCGGCATCGGCCGCGACGAGATCGAGGAGTTGGCGGTCCCCGACTACGGGTTGACCGACGTCGGTCGGCACGAGGTGACGGTCGGTGGCTGCCGGGTCGAGCTGCTGGCCGGCGTCGGCGCCACTGCGGTGACCTGGCACAACGACGCCGGCCGGGTGGTGAAGTCGCCGCCGACGGCGGTCCGGCGTGACCATCCGCAGGTCGTGGCCGAGGTCAAGACGCTGGCCAAGGACGTCTCCGGGATGCTGGCGGCGCAGTCGGCCCGGCTGGACCGGCTGTTCGTGGCCCGACGCAGTTGGAGCCTGCCGGCGTGGCGGGAGCGTTACCTGGATCATCCGCTGGTCGGCGTCCTGGCCCGGCGGCTGGTCTGGCTGGTCAACGGGGTGGCGTGCGGCTGGGCGGACGGTGCGCTGCGCACCGTCGACGACGCCCCGGTGTCCGCCGCCGACGATGCGGTGGTGCAGCTGTGGCATCCGATCGGCCGGCCGGTGCCGGAGGTGGTCGCCTGGCGGGAGTGGCTGGAGCGGCACCGGGTGGTGCAGCCGTTCAAGCAGGCCCACCGCGAGGTGTACCTGCTGACCCCGGCGGAGGAGTTGACCGGCAGCTACTCGAACCGGTTCGCCGGGCACGTGCTGCGCCAGCACCAGTACCACGCGCTCGCCGCCGCCCGGGGCTGGGTGGACAAGCTGCGGTTGATGGTCGACGACACCTGTCCGCCGACGTTACGGCAGCTGCCGCAGTGGGGGCTGCGGGCGGAGTACTGGGTGGAGGGGGTCGGCGACGACTATGGTGCCGACACCACCGACAGCGGTACGTACCTGCGGCTGGTCACCGACCAGGTGCGGTTCTATCCGATCGACGCCCCCGGCAACGAGGCGCACGCCACCGGCGGCGGGTACACCGCCGGCCGGTGGGGCGCGCGGGAGCAGCGAGCACCGGCGGAGCCGCTGCCGCTGGACCAGGTGCCACCGGTGGTGTTCAGCGAGGTGATGCGCGACGTCGACCTGTTCGTCGGGGTGGCCAGCGTCGGCAATGACCCGACCTGGTCCGATGGCGGCCCTCAGGGCCGGTTCCGGGACTACTGGTCTTCCTACAGTTTCGGGGAGTTGTCGGCGACGGCGCAGACCCGCCGGGATCTGCTGGCCCGGCTGCTGCCCCGGCTGGCGGTGGGCGGCCAGGCCAGCATTGACGGCCGGTTCCTGGTGGTCCGAGGTGAGCTGCGCACCTACAAGATCCACCTGGGTTCGGGGAACATTCTGATGAGCCCGAACGACACCTATTTGTGCATCGTGCCGGACCGGACGTCGACCCGGTCGGGGGGCGGCCACAGCGAGTTCCTGCCGTTCGAGGGAGACAACGTTCTCGCTGTCATCCTCAGCAAGGCCATGCTGCTGGCCAGGGACACCAAGATCACCGACGTGACGATCACCCGGCAGATCGGGATCGCCGCCGGTTCATGATCCACGCGGGGTCGGGCGCCGCGATTGTCGCGGTGCCCGACCGACACTGATCATGCAACTTTCTTGACCATCAGGTAAGGGATGCCTTTCTCCGAAACTGCCTTCGGGTTGCGGACCCGACCGAGCCAGCGCGGCTTGGGTGCGTGGGCGACGGTGTCGGACGCAGCGGTTCGGCGGAGGTGGCACCTCGGGCGAGGGCAGTGCGGCAGGGGCAGTGCGGCAGGGGCAGGGGCCAGGGCGGTGGAGCGGCACAAGGGCCGCAGAGTAGGCGAGCTGAGGGAAGGCGGCGGGCGGCGGCAGGCGATCGGGGGCGGCGTCGCGATGACCGGTACGCGTGGGACAACGGTCACGCACTCATCACCGGACAAACCCCTGTCCGCTCATTTATACGGGCCACCTGAGACGATTGTGCAGCACTCCCGGACGCCACACTCCCCCACACTGCCAGCAATTGGCGTGCACCTCGGCGATTGATTTAATTGTCAGCGGGGTGCATTCCACGTAAACCGTCTCACCTGCCGTTCTTTCCGCAGATCAGCATGGGCCTTGCCCGGCTGCCGAAGAAACGGTTATCCAGGTGGATGAAACGAGAGGCGGCAACCGTGGCACGGGCCTTCCATCGGGGCGCCCCGGGCAGAGCCGCCGCAGGTCAGCAGCCCTGCCCGGATACCCGGAGGTTCCCCGTCATACCTCGCATCTCGGGCCGGTGCGCGCGGTACGGGCTTTGCCGCGCCGGTCGCCACATACCTGATTCGGTGACGATACCGTCGACAATGGAACGGGTTGGAATGGTGGGACTGATCTCAGTCGACCCCCGTACGAGATGTCCGAAACATCCCGTACGGGGATGTTTTTCGTTCGTGGCAGACCGTCGGGTATGGTCGAGTGCAAACCCCCACCACAGACCTGGTTTGACTTGCCCACCGACCGTCCGACGACTCGATTTCGGTCGATGAACACCTCCCGTGTGCGTCGATTGGGACCAGCGTCACGACATTCGTTGGAATGGAGATCGTGTCCGCAATCGTCGTGAAATCGTTGTACAAAATCTTCGGCAAACGTGCTGACAAGGCGCTCGAGCGCCTCAAGACCAGCCAACCCGACGCTCCGGCGAACCTGGGTGGTGCCACCGCCGCCGTCGTCGACGCCAACTTCGAGGTCAAGCGCGGCGAGATCTTCGTCGTGATGGGGCTCTCCGGGTCCGGCAAGTCCACCCTGATCCGGATGCTGAACGGCCTGCTCACCCCGACCGGCGGCTCGGTCGAGATCGACGGCGTCGACCTGACCAAGCTCAAGCCGGCCGCGCTACGCAAGCTGCGCCGCGAGAAGATCAGCATGGTCTTCCAGCACTTCGCGCTGCTGCCGCACCGCTCGGTCCTGGAGAACGCCGGCTACGCGCTGGAAGCGGCTGGTCTGCCCCGGGCCGAACGGCGGGAGCGGGCGATGGAGGCGCTGCGCCTGGTCGGTCTGGACCGCTGGGCGGACAAACTGCCCCAGGAGCTGTCCGGCGGGATGCGCCAACGGGTCGGCCTGGCCCGGGCGTTGGCCGCCGGCACCGACATCATGCTGATGGACGAGGCGTTCTCCGCCCTCGACCCGCTGATCCGCCGCGAGGTGCAGGACCAGTTGCTGGACCTGCAGGCCCAGCTCGGCAAGACGATCGTCTTCATCACCCACGACCTCAACGAGGCGATGCGCCTCGGCGACCGGATCGCCGTGATGCGCTCCGGCCGGATCGTCCAGCTGGGCACCGCCGAGGAGATCCTCACCGACCCGTCGAACGACTACGTCGCGCAGTTCGTGGCGGACGTCGACCGTACCCGCATCCTCACCGCCTCATCGGTGATGGAGCGACCACTCGGCGTCGTCGACGTCAGCTCCGGCCCCCGGGTCGCCGCCCGGATCCTCCGGGAGACCCAGACCTCCGCGATCTATGTCACCGGCAAGAACAAGCAGTTCCTCGGTACGGTCTCCGACGACGTAATCGACCAGGCGGTCCGCGACGGCCGGCGGAACCTGCAGGACGTGGTGACCACCGACCACGTCCGGGTCGCCGGGGAAGACACCCCGGTCGCCGAGTTGTTCACCCCCTGTGCGGAAAGTTCGCACCCGCTCGCGGTGACCGACACCACCGGCCGGCTCACCGGCGTGATCCCCCGGATCACCCTGCTCAGCGCGCTCGGCAGCATCGGCAGCGACACCGGCAACGGCAACGGGACCAGCGACGGCACCGGCGACGACGCCGAGCCGACCAGCTCCAGCGAGGTGGGCACCATCACCGCGACAGTCCCTGATCAGGCAACCCCGGCTGACGCAGTGCTGAGTCCGGAGGGAGACCGCTCATGAACGCCGCCGACGGCATTGACAGCTTCCTGCCGTACGTCAAGATCGGCTCGGCGTTCGAGGTCATCGTCGACTGGACGACCGAGCACATGGGTGCGCTCTTCGACGGGATCTCGAGCTTCGTCGAGTCGCTGGTGGATCCCCTGGTCGACGTACTGACCGCACCGCCGGCGATCGTCGTGGTGCTGATCTTCGCGGCGCTCGGCTGGTGGCTGCGCGGGTGGAAGTTCGGCATCGGCACCGCCGTCGGGCTGGGCATCGTCGCCGGCATGCCCTACTGGGAAGAGACCATGAGTACGCTGGCGTTGGTGCTGGTGGCGAGCGGTCTGTCGCTGGCGATAGCGGTCCCACTCGGGATCCTGATCGCGGAGAACCAGCGGATGGCGGCGTTGACCCGCCCGGTGCTCGACCTGATGCAGACGTTGCCGGCGTTCGTCTACCTGATCCCGGCGATCTTCTACTTCGGCATTGGCGCCGTCCCCGGGGTAATCGCTACGGTGGTGTTCAGTATGCCGCCGGGGGTCCGGCTGACCCAGCTGGGCCTGCGACAGATCGACCGCGAGGTGATCGAGGCCGGTGAGGCGTTCGGCGCGTCGCCCTGGGCGATCCTGCTCCGTACCAAGTTGCCGCTCGCCCTGCCGACCATCATGCAAGGGGTCAACCAGGTGATCATGCTGGCGTTGTCGATGGTCGTCATCGCCGGGATGGTCGGGGCCGGCGGCCTCGGCGAAGTGATCAACACCGCACTCGCCCGGATCCAGGTCGGCCAGGGCTTCGAAGGCGGCATCGCCGTGGTGATCCTGGCCGTGGTGCTCGACCGGCTGACCGACTCGATCGGGGCCCGTACCCGGTCGGCGAAGGCGCAGCGGGCGCTACAGGAAGCCTGACCCGCGAATCCGGCCGCAAGTCCGGCCCGAACCCGAACCCGAACCCGAGACCGAACCAAGAGCTGCACCGTATCCGAACCGAGATCCCGCAGGGAGGGTCACCGGTGCCGGCGCCCTGCCTCGCTGCCGCGAGTCCGCCGGTGTAGGGCAACACGATGGAAGGACGACAACGAATGTTCCGCAACAACCCGCTACGCCGGGCCGCAGTGGCGGCCACCGCCGCCCTGGCCCTGGGGCTCGCCGCCTGCGGCAGCGACGCCGACAGCGACACCGGCAGCGAGAACGGCTCCGACGCCGCCGACAAGAGCATCACCATCGGCTACATGGCCTGGGACGAGGCGATCGCCGCCTCCTACCTGTGGCAGAACATCCTCGAGGCCGAGGGGTACGAGGTCGAGCTGACCAACGTCGAAGCCGGCGTGGTCTACTCCGGTCTGGCCTCCGGCGACATCGACCTGTTCCTGGACGGCTGGCTGCCGCAGACGCACGCCTCCTACATGGAGGAGTACAGCGACGACCTGGAGACGATCGGGGTCTGGTACGACAACGCCAGCCTGAGCATCGCCGTCCCCGCCTACGTGGACGGGGTCGACTCGCTGGCGGATCTGGCCGACAACGCCGAGCTGTTCAACAACGAGATCATCGGCATCGAGCCGGGTGCCGGCCTGACCGCCGCCACCCAGGACAACGTCATGCCGACCTACGGGCTGGACGGCTACGAGCTGCGGACCTCGTCCACCCCGGCGATGCTCGCCGCGCTGCAGAGCGCGATCGGCGACGAGGAGCCGATCGTGGTGACCCTGTGGCACCCGCACTGGGCCTACTCGAACTACGAGCTGAAG